>NZ_JAULLJ010000021.1:0-69171 GCF_030518095.1 Bacteroides sp. ET489 | reverse complement strand
CGGATGGCACGGATTTTTATATTTTTAATCTGCGACAATCCGAAGCACATGTTGCTCTCTTCAGCCTTCGCCATCTGCTCTCTCAATCCTCACCCCTCACCCCTCATCTCTCAACCATAAACCCTCAATTCTCACCCCCTCATCCTTCACTCCTCATTAATTCGTACCACCGTTATGCTGACGGTTGTAAGTGTTGGCTGTTACGCTAACCTTGCCATAGCTCTTACCCGATACAGTAGTCGAACCGGCAGCAATCGAAGTCGTTTCTACAGCCTGCTTACCGCTCAGTGTCAGGGCAGTACCTATCGGCAGAGTTACGTTGATCTCATACGAACCGTTCACAGTCTTTACAGTCGAACCCGCCATCTGCTGTGCCAGGATTTCTGCCAGATAAGCACCCAGCAAGTTGCTGTGCTGTCCGATTTCCGATCCCATCTTGTACGTATAAGTAGCTGTACCTACGCTCATTTCGCTTGCACCATACAGGTTGTCATACTCAGCCTGTGCAAAGCTGATTGCTTCAGTCGATGCGTTCTGGTTCAGTGTAGCGTTGATAAACAGCGAGTAAGTCGTGAATGCATCTACCGTGAACACCACCTTTTCACCTTCTTCCGTAACTTCAGCCTCTACCCAGTTTCCGTTTACTTCCTTCATCGGCTTGATCTGAGCTATAACGTCGTCAGTCAGGTCGAAAGTCAGTTTGATAGGAGCCTTCAGCACTGCATTCGGATTGCTGCAACTGATGTTGATACCCATCACCATGAAGTCCTTGGTAGTAGCAGCCTTTGTAGCCACATAGTCCGTGCTGTATACCGGTGTTACGATGATTTCCTCACCCTCCTCTACAGCAGCAGCCGGAATAACGGTTACAGTTGTCACCTGAGCCTCTTCGTTGTTCTCCAGAGTTTCTGTTACTACTTCCACGCTGGTCTCTTCCGTCTGGCTTACGCTGACAGTTGTAGCCTCGTTAGACAGTCTGGTGTTCCATGCAGCAGTTTCGCCATCAGCCACCGTCACGCTACCGCTCATGGTCTGCTTGCCGTCCGCAATTGCTTGCATGGTGTACGTACCGTTTTTCACTCCTTCCAGCTTATACTCGCCGTTAGCGTCCGTCATGGCGGTCAGCATATCGCTACCCATCAGTGCGCTAACTCTAGCACCTTCAATCGGTTTGCCTCCTATGGTGGTAACCATACCACTTATGTTAGCCTTAGCCAGTTCTACCGTTGGCGGAGTCACGTTGCTGTAATCCGGATCATCGTCACTGCATGAGGTCATACCGAACGTCAGTGCCATTCCCAGGAGTGCAAGCACTCCAAAATTCATAAACTTTTTCATTGTCTGTTTTTGTTTTTAATGAATTGATTAATAAATAAATTGATAAATATTTGTATTTAAGTTTAACTTCGTTGATTTTCAATTCGTAAGTGTACTCAATTTATTAGTCGGCAAGGCTTCAGTTAACAAGTCTACAAGGCAGGGAACGCCCTGTTTAATCCCCTTGTCAACTCGTCAACTTGTTAACTCGTCAACTATAACTTGAGCTTGCGAAGTTGAGTATATTGAGATGTCTGTTGATAAAGCCTCCTCTTCCAAACGGGCCAAAGGAAGATACTGCTCTCTTTCTGTCATGTTGAGCGGAGCGAAACATCTTTTTCAATCGATAATCAGCACTATAAAAACTTTTCATTTTTAATTCTTTTACATCAACTGTATCTTGAAGCACATCCCTCCCGAGAAATACTTCCCATTCAGCAGCGATGCCTGCAGGAACAGATACTTCCACAGCTTGCAGTCCACCGCCGCATTCACCTCGTTACCCGTATATTCAGCTATGGCACGCCAATTCCTGGCAAATGCCGGCCGGTACGTGATGCCTCCCGCCACTCCTTTCCATTTCCGGTTGGGAGTCGTGTCGCGGAAGTAGCGGTAAGCCAGGTGTACCCCCAGCTCATGCCCGTGCTTCACGAAGTGCTTGCTGGCCGTCACGTAGTAGTTCTGGAAGTACGTCAGGTTCCCTTCATACGATTCGATGGTTCTTCCCGGGTCCTGCGTACCGATGGCCACTGCCGGCCACCATTTTCCCTCCTTCAGCGGTCGCACCTTTATCGAGAAGTAGCGGTCCTTCATGTTATAGCCCACTTCTCCCGCATTGCTGATACCCTTCATCAGCGTACAGGTGTACGACAGCTCAATCCACGGAAACGGCGTGATGGCCAGAAAATAATCAGCCGTATGATACTTCGCTCCCTCGCATTTCAGGTTGTCCGGCGTAAACTCCCTGTTCAGGAAGAACACGCCTATCCGTGCCTCTCCCTCCGGAGCCATTTCCGCCGTCGGCACATGCACCATGCCCGTAATGCCGCTATATTCCTGTGCCCCCGCCGTCTTTCCCAGCATCAGCAGACACAGCCCTATCACTATTCTATAGATATCTATTTTTTTCACAATCGTTATTTTAAGGAGTTAAGGAGTTAAGAAGTTAAAGAAGTTAGAGCCAATACATTGACTACTCTCAACGCTAAACGCTAAACTCTCAACTCTAAACCCTCAACTCTCAACTCTCAACCCTCAACCCTCAACCCTCGACCCTCAACGCTAAACTCCAAACTTTTAATTTTTCACTTTTAATTTTAAATTTAAGCCTCCCTCAACCCTAAACCTTATTCACCACAGATTACGCAGATTATCACCCATTCAATCCTCAATCCGCTCCTCCCCCCTCTCCTTGGGAGAGGGGACGGGGGTGAGGCCAAACCATCCTTCCCTTTCGTTCTCCTCCGGATCCGTCCGATACACGGCGTTGGCATACGCATCGCCCTGCTGGTTATACGTCAGTCGGAAGTTCGTTGCCGGTCTTACGTTCACCTTCCGTCTCTTCATCTTATAGGGTGGAATCATCATGATCACCTTGAATCCTCCGTTCGCCTTTCCCTTGTCACTATATTGTCCATATACGCCCACCGTACAGTGCCTGAAGTGTCTCATCACCTCTGCCACCGCTCCGTAGTCCTCGTACAGAAACCGTCCGCCCCGTGCCCTGAACTGCGTGTTCCAGCGGTTCAGATACACATTCGCACCCACCAGTGCGATCACCCGTTCCGGCGTGCTGGCAGCCCATCCCGTAGCCATCGAGCAGAAACCCGTCAAGCCCGCCTGTGCCTCCAGTGCCAGTGCTCGGTTCACCACGTACATGCCTTTCGCATCCACGCCGTAGCGTTCGTCGTCAAACAAGCCTCCCGTCACCCTCAGGTGCCATCGTTCCCCCCAGTGCGCTTCCTTCGACAGGGCCGCCATGTTCAGCCTCACCCGTTTGTAGTACGCCCCATACTGGTTCACCACCGGCACCATCGCCTGCGCCGTCGCCTGCCATCCTTTTCCCATGTTCCATTTCACGCCCGGCGTCAGGTTTATCAGAAAGTCATACACCCTTCCGTTGTGAAACAGATCCCGGTAGTTGAAGTCTACCCCCATAAACAGGTCCACCTGACCCGCCGGGATGGCCGGTTGTGCCATTGCTGTCATCCGGCATACCCCCGCCAGCACAGCCACGATGCAAACCAGCCTTATCAGTTCCTTTCTCATGCCCTTACCTTCGGTTGCTTCTTGCTCCTTCTCCATTCTCCCCACAGCAGTCCGGGCAGTGTCGACACAATGCCCCAGCAACGTTTCAGCTGCTTCTTCGGTTCTTTGTAGATGCGGTGCACAAACTCCAGATGATGCTTCACCATCCATTCCGGCGCCCGCTGCACGTCCGTTCCGCTGTAGAACTTAAAGGCAGCCCCTACCGCTATCATCACCCCCCGTTTCAGGTGCGGTTTCAGCAGACTCATGAAGATCTCCTGCTTCGGTGCTCCCAAGGCCACCCATACGATGTCCGCCCCGTCCTCCTCGATGGTGCGTGCTATCTCCGGGTAGTCAAAGTCCTCCACCTTTCTGAAAGGCAACTCTATGAACTTCATCCCCTTCACCTCCGGGTTCATCTCCGCCAGCCTGTTGCGCAGCCCGTCCAGCGTCTCCTGCGAAGTTCCCATGAAAATCATGCGATACTTCCGTCCCGCCACGATGTCCCTGAAGATCTGGCTTCCGCAGTACTGTTCATACCTTTTTCCATAGATCCACTTCAGGTACAGCGGCACATAGCTACTGTCGCAGATGGCGAACATTCCCCCGTTCACCACCTTCAGGTATTCCGGGTTCCGGTTTGCGTGGTCCAGAATCACTCCGTCCGCCACGCAGATGTAGTCCGCTTTTCCTTCCTTCACCTGCCGGTCGATGCGTTCCCACACCGCCTTGCGGTCAAATTCATATCGGATGTTGAAATACGTTTGCATATTGATTATCTTTAGTTATCGAAACTTTGAAAATAAAATGTTTGAGTAGATTGTGTTAAGCATCATGGTACGAGATGGCACAAAACAGATACTCGCAAATCCTTAATTTTTACTCTGTGCAACTCTGTGCCCTCTGTGGTATATAAAAGTTTAAGGTTTACTGTTTATGGTTTAAAGCACCTATCATTATGTTGAATTATTCCTTAACTCTAAACCCTCAACGCTCATCCCTCATCCTTTATCCTTCAACCTTAACCCCTCAACCAATTCATTCCATTTCCCATACACCACTTCTGTTGCATACTCCTGCTGCAATTTCCGGAAAGCCTTTTCTCCCAGTTCTTCTACCATTTCCGGTTGTTCCCAAAGTGTAGCAATCTGTTGTTCTAAGTCAGCTATATCATTCGGAATAAATAACCGTCCGATAGCCTTTGCTCCTTTCCCGATGATTTCCGTAAATCCTCCATGATCCGGTCCAATTGTCGGTTTGCCATATTGGGCAGCCTCCAGAATTGCCATGGGGAAACCTTCATAGCATCGGCTTGGCATTACTATAAAGCGGCTGTTGCGAATAAAGTCTTCCAGTTCCTTTCCATGCAGATATCCCATGAAATTGACATTCTCCGAAATTTCTATGCTTGTGGCACTGCGTTGTGCTCCGGCAAAGCGAAACGCTATTTCCGGATGCCTGCGTGCCACTTCTATCAGCAGGTCAAATCCTTTTTCATAACTCAACCGCCCGATGTATGCTACATAGTTTCCTATCGAGGGCGTATAACTTACTGGAGCCTCCATGCTGTTGGGAATAACGGTAATCCTGTCTGCTGCAAATCCCGCTTCTATCAGCTTCTTTCGTTGAAAGTCTGTGATACAAGCAAACTTATCCACACATTCACTGTACGCCTTGGTCAGCCGTGCCACCGCATTGCGGGCTGCATAGCCCACCGATTTCAGTAGCGAGTGTTCGCAGTTATACCGCACGCATCCCCATTCATTCCCTTTTTCCAAGCATCGCTCACAAGGCCTTCCGTTCCGCATAAATAGTCCCGTAGGGCAGATCAATCGGAAATTGTGTACGGTCATTACCACGGGAATCCCGGCTTTCTTGCATTCAAACAGTGCAGCAGGGCTGATGAAAGGGTACAGATTGTGTACGTTCACCACATCCGGTTTTTCCCGTTGCAGTACCTCCCGCATGGCTTTCACGCCACTTGGGCAATACAGTCCTGCACAGAATCCCCGTATTTTGCCCGTCAGGCTTTCCCGGCTTCCTGCGGTCGATTGGCGCAGTTGTATCACTTTATGCTCGTGTACTGTCCACATGGCAGCCAGTCGGTCAACCACGGCTTCTTCGCCAGAGTATTTCCCGTAGTCGTTATGGACGAGTAGTATTTTCATATTGGATAAATTTATAAAGTATTAATAATCTTGTTATTATATTTCTGGCTAATACTTTTCCAATTGAAAATATCTTTTTCTTTTAAATTATTTTGTCCTATTTGAAAAATTCTTTGTTGGTGAAAATAAAGATTACTAAATATTTGGACTAATTCTGTTTCTGTGTTATATATGTATCCATTTATCCCCTCTTTTATTATATCGTTAGCAATTCCTACAGGTGTAGAAATAATGCACCTTCCTAGAACGAATGGTTCAACAATGCTTTGCCCAAAAGTTTCGCTGTTACTGGAAATAATGCCAATATTACTTTTTAAATACAACTGTCGGATTTCTTCTTTCGGTAATAATCCGGGAAATTCGACACGATCAGAAATTCCTAATTTTATTGTTAATTCTTTCATTTGTGATATTAATTCCCCTGTTCCAGGAAGTCTCAATTTAGATATACTATCATTGTTTTTTTTGATATGTTCAGCAAAAGCTCTGATAATTATATCTTGATTTTTTCCATGTCTGAATTGTGCAGGAAAGATCATCTGCAGTCCGTTTCCTGGTAAAGGAGGAATTTGAAGCGTGAAAAAAGAATCAGGTACACCTAATGGAAGTAATTCTATTTTGTATGACAGCAATTTGAATTTTTGTTTTAAATAGCAACTCATACAGATTATTTTGTCAGCAAAAAGGAGTAAAGCGGTGCCAATAACAATTTGCGCTATATGAGATTTCCATGCGTTATTGTGACGAAAACCATGTAGTGTATATATTATCTTTATTTTATATTTAAATAATAGCTTATACTTTATGTAACTGACTAAAGCTAATTGCCAATTGTTCTGTACGTGGATGATATGAATATCATTATCTTTTATGATTTTTTTTAATGCATTCGCTAATCTTTTGAAATCTGTATGTTCATCTAAACCTGTGATTCGATTGATTGTTATTTCCTTTTCTTTATTAATTTTTTCCGTTAATCCTTGTTCTTGTTCTTTCTCTCCTGCTATAGCAATTAGATCTATGCCATAGCGTGAAAAGGCAATTAATTGATCAGTCAATAAACTACTTAATCCAATTTTATAATCAGATGCAAAAAATAATATTTTTTTTACTTTCGAAAGCGACATAATATTTTTTTTATTAAAGATGATGGGAATAAAGTGATAATGTAAAATCTATATACTTTCCAATTTAAAGGATTGAAATATATAGAGCGATTCGCACATAAAATGGCGGGATATTTATATCCTAAACTCAAATTGATAGAGGCGCGCATTTTATACCAAAAAGAGAGATATAGACGTATGTCTTTTTTGAGTTTCCCTTCACTGTTTAAATAGAAAGATTCTATTTCAGAACCTATAAAATCTGGTACTTTTTTAACGTCTTTTATTTGAATATCTCGTGTATAATTGTTTGCTTGTTTTTTGGGGGGAATACTATATCGTGCATATACATTTGTCGAAAATGCTATTTTATATTTTACAGCTAATCGTGCCCATGTCAATAAATCTTCTCCCGATTTTATACCGATAGGAAAACCTCCGATGGATTGTATGGAGTTTTTTTTAACCATCACGGCAGACGTCCACAAAGGAGGGTGTGAATAACTGGCTATTTCAAAATAGTTAGAAAGAATGCCATCTTCACCTTTGAAAGGAAGTTTTCTGATAATGGTCGGTGTCACCCTTCCTTGTGTATCTTTAAATTCATAGTTACAGGCAAAAACACTGCATGCAGGATATTTCAGTGTGAGTTCATATTGAGTTTTCAAATAGTCAGGCTTCCATTCATCATCTGCATCAAGAAAAGCAATGTATTCCCCTTGCGCTTCTGCTATTCCTCGGTTACGTGCGGCGGATACGCCAGCATTAGATTGATGGATTAGGCGAATACGTGGATCGGTTACTTTTGTTATTTCTTCTATACTGTGATCTGTAGAACCGTCATTTACAATGACAATTTCGAAGTCCTGATAGCTTTGTCCCAGTACAGTTTGAAGTGTAGAAGTAATACTTTGTTCCTTATTGTATAAAGGGATTACAACTGAAATCATTTTATATTATTTTGTTTAAGTCCTAGCATCATTCCATAAAAGCCGAATGGCATGGATAAGGTGGCCATTGAGTAATTGACTACGTTGTCCGAATACAATGTAACAAACACTCCCATCATGGATGCCCCGGCAACTATTGAACATATTTTTACTCCAGTATTGTTGGTAGTATAATGGGTTCTGAAACAGTCGTAAAAGACTAATAATGCAATCATTGTATATAGTATAAGACTGATTAAACCATTATCACAACACATCTGTACAAAATCACTATGGGGAACTGTAAGCCCACCAAATACATAATTATTGTACATATATTGTTGCACAGATCCTGTTCCGGAACCTGTTATTTCATGACCTTGATAAAATTTATTCTCCAAATACTCCCACATGGCTGCTCGTGCATTGGTGTTTACGTCATCCATGTTTAAATTTCCGCTCTTGAATTGTTCAATATTGCTAGAATTGTCTTTAAACATCTTCTGATGTAGGGAAGGAATAAAGAATACTGCCATCACACCGGCTATCACTATACCAACTATAATGGGTAGAGAGCGCATCCGGTATTTGATGAAATAGAATGCCATAATGGCAACTAAACTTCCCATGATGGAGGTCCTGAACACCCAGATAAAGCAAGGTAATATGAACAAAATGGAGTAAAATAGATTTTTCTTTTTGTCATTAGTGTAATAAAAAAGAGCTAGTGAGAATATACATATGGAGATAAAGTTAATGGCCCTTGCGGTTGCATACCAAAATACTCCTGGAAAAAGTGTCCATTCTAACATGGGTATGAAAGCTATCACTATGGAAGTTACAGCTACTATTCGTGCTCCCAATCCAGCTTTCAGGAATACTTCTGTATCACGTACTGCTGCTGATGCAAATAGCATGATTAATAGGGGATAGAGGTATTTCAGGATGACCCGGAAACCGTATCCGGGAGCGGGGCTGTAGGCTAAGCCTATAACTAGCCAAAGTATAAACACGGCATAAACGACGGAAGCGGCTGTCCATTGCGGCTTTCGTTTGCAAATAAATAGTAATCCAATCAGGCAGAACACTTCCAGTACCAATAGACGGACTGCCATCAAGTCCAATCCCGCCGGGGCAGAAAGAGCAAGTAAGCCTGTGGAAAAGGTCAGCACCCAGAATCTTTCGGGGCCATCCAGCCACATTTGTTCCTGTTTGTTTAATGGATTCGTCATGGTTCCTTCCGAGGAGGTCAGCCATTTGTAACCGATAAATGTGATTATCAGGAAGTAAAGATAATTGAGTAAAATCATATTGTAAGTTTTTGAGTTTTTGAGCTTTTGAGTTTTTAAGTTTTGAGTTGAAGTATGACAATAACTTATGGACTCAAAAACTAAAGAACTTAATACTTATTTTCTATTTTTTGATATAAGTTATTGAATAATTGATTGAAACGTTCGAAGCTGAATCGCTGTACGTACGTGGTTGCTTCGTTGGAAAACTGTTTCCAAAGGGCTGGCTTTTCTATCAGTTTATTGATTTGGGCGACCAGATCCTCTATTTGTTCCGTTTCGTGAAGCAATCCCACTTCTCCATCCCGTACTACTTCCGGTAAACCTCCGGTACGGGCAGCTACAACTACGCAACCGCGTGCCATACCTTCAATGGCTGTCAGCCCGAAGCCTTCGCTGCGTGAGGGCATCAGCAGGATGTCTATGCGGTCGTAGTAGCTTGATAACTTCTCCTGTGGTTGCCGTCCTGCAAACTCTACAGTTTCTTCCAATCCAGTTTTATGTGCCTGCTTCTCCATCTGTTTTCGCAGACTTCCGTCACCTACTATCAGCAGTTGCATTTCCGAGTGACACGTTTTTACCTGCGCAAAGGCAGGCACTACCAAGTCCATCCCTTTGATACTTTCCAAGCGACTGACTACGCCAATTGTTAATGGCTTATCTTTACTCTTAGCTTGTTGGGAGATAGAAATACCTGCAGGCAGGGCATTGTATATCGTGAAGTGATTTCGTTTCTTCAGTTGCGTTTGTTCGTTATATAGCTGGGATGTTCCGAAGAACGAACGTTCAGCCCGCTCTGTAATGCAGGTAAATGCTCGTATACAATGTTGCTGAACGAAGTGTACCAGTCGCAGGCTTGGATAAATGTCGGCCGCCGTATGTGCGGTTGCTATGATTTGGCGCATACCTAAAAGGCGTAACAACAGGATTGGAATCGCTCCCGGTGCCATGTATTGTACATGTGCCACTTCCGGCCGATATTGTTTTAATACCTTCCGAAATCCTTTGTAGAGAAAGCCGATTCCTTTCCAGCCTCCGATGCGTGTTCCGTCTTTACTCAGACAAACCACTTCACTTCCAGCCTGTTGGAATCGGGTAACCATTTCCGGACTGTATTCAAAGTAGCATACAGTGACAACTCGATGCCCGCCCCTAACCAAAGCTCGTGCTAAGTTGAGGGTCTGTATTTCTGTACCGCCTGTCAGTAGGCAGGGAATACAAATAAGAATCGTCATATTAAATCTAAAGCTTTAGAATATACTCCTATAGTTTCTATTGCTGTTTTTCTCCATGTAAAATGTGATGCCCGATTTATTCCTTTTTCAACTAACATATTAAGATCGAAATGGTTTTGCTCAATATCGTATAGTGTATTAATCAAACTTTCAGAAACAGGCTCTTCCAAATAAATGGCAGTTTCTCCTGCAATTTCGTCTAACGAACTGTTACGGCATGTTACTACAGGAGCACCACATGCCATGGCTTCCAATAAAGGTAATCCAAAGCCTTCATAACTAGAAGGGAAGAACATAGCTGTAGCACCATTATATAATAGAGCCAAATCCGTATCAGAAATGTTCTTTAAAAAGTGTATGCGTGTTTGGAATCCACTTCGTTTTATTTCGTCTAATAAAGTTTGAGGAGGATTTCCCCATACCAAAACTAGGTCATGGCTAATTTGCTTATCCTTTAACAGAGTGAGATAGCTATTTACTAAAACATCGGTGCGCTTGCGCTCTGTATTGCAAGATACACTTAAAAAGAATGGGTTGACAATGTTGAACTTTGATTGGAGTTCCTGTTTTACACGAATTTTATTTACTTGCGGATAGAATATATCATGTTTTACTCCCCAATATATGACAGATATTTTTTCAGGGGGTATTCCCATTGTTTTTATAATATCCTTTTTAGATGCATTGGAGCAAGTAATTACATGTTTACATTTTTGTATGAAAGGCGGAACAATTAACTTCATCTTTTCGTGTTCGAAAGCCTTTTCCTGTATTCTCATAAATAAAGCATCATGTAGTGTTACTACACATTTCTCCGGACGATGTACATACTCAAAATTATGTGGAATGTGCATCAGGTTATATCCGGTTAAGCATTCTCTCACAGGAAATTTTGCCAATAACTTGTCTATTTTCTCCCGATGAGGCAGGTAAACATGGCAGTTCTTGAATGGCAATTCCGTATTACGTCCACCTATTCCTTTCATATTTTGGGAATAAAGTATTACTTCAAAAGGCAGATTATCTATTTTGGCTAATGTTTGGATCAGTTCCAACGTAGTTCGCCCAATGCCGTTTACTTTACCAAAGACATAGTAAGGCACGATGGAATTGATATCAATGAGTAACTTCTTCATACAATCTTATTAACGATTTACAATGTTCCTGAATCGATATTACTTTACTTGTCGAGTTCTCTGGTTTATGATGGTTGAAATGTATAGCTATTTCCTGTATTTTTGGGGTAAGTTCTTCTACATCATTTGGCTCAACCAACCACCCGTTTACTCCTTCTTCAATTTGCATTTCGGCTCCTCCGCATCGGGTAGCCAATACAGGTTTTCCCATGGCTAATGCTTCGGCTATATTTAATCCAAAAACTTCAAGGTAGATTGCAGGATGAACCAGTATATGGAAATCTCGGATGGTATTAAATACCTGCTCCGGTGTAACTTTGCCATGCCATATAATGCGAGGGTCAGAAGCATATTGCTTTTTCAGTTGATGTTCGTATCTTCTTTCAGTTTTGTTTCCTGTTCCGCCGATTAGATGTAATTCGATGTGTGGGTTATTCACCAAAGAAAATGCTTGTAATAGAACATGTAGTCCTTTAACATAACAAATACGACCTACGTAGAAGAACTTGATCTTTCCGTTGATAACAGGTGGAAAGGAGGGCACGAATGCCGGTAAGGGAATGCCATGAGGAAGAATGGCGATTTTATCTTTATCCAATCCGTTACGTTGCATGGCTTCGGAAATGGCATAGCACGGGGCTATCATTCGGATACAACCTTCCGCAATGGTTTTCCATTCCATTCTTTTATGTTCAATTGACAAAGCGGTTTGACCGATGGGAGTAATGAACGGTAAAAATGGAAGTTTCGATAGTCCTTTCCCTAATTGTTGATAACTTTTTTGAGGAAGCAACCGCATTAGTGGATACCAATATTTTCCGCTGCGGATGTTTCGCAAACAACAGGCTAAGCAATGTTGGTGAGACACTGGTTGAGTGCAGATCCGGTCATTGCAATTAAGTAACGTTCCTGCCGGGCAGACAATACCACCATGATGGGCAGTTACTATCACCGGAATATCTAACGCTTTTCCAATATTTATTATTTCAGCTTTGTGGCTGTGGGCATGAATAATATCTGGGTTGATTTGTCTGATTAACTGTTGCAGGTCTTTAATACCTTCTCTCCCTACCTCATACAAATCAATCGATTTATATTGCTTCTTTTCAACTGATCCCTCTTTGGAAACAAATGAAATTACTTGCAAGGAACATTGTTGGTAAATCATTTCATCAACAATATTCTTCACATAGACTTGTCCTCCTCCGTAGGTAGAAAAGAAATTACCGGAAGCTATTTGAAGGATATGCATGATATTTGCTATTCTAATGTTCTATATCCAATAATCTTAGCAGGATTTCCTGCAACGATTGCATTATCAGGAACATCTTTTACAACGACAGAACCTGCGCCTATGATAGCATTGTTGCCTATAGTTACATTTCCGATACAAGTAACATTTGCTCCAAAATCTACATTATTCAAAATTGTAGGGCAATCTAGATATTTTTGTCTTGATTTTACTCCAATTGTTGTTAACTGTCTAAACATGCAATTTTTGCCAATGTATCGTGCTGTGATGATTGTACTAAATGGATGATGAAAATATAACCCTCCACCTTCAATATCTGAAAGCTTATTTGGAATATATTGGGTAATATATAGAGAAGTATATGCTGGACATAAGAACTTGAGTATATTAGGAAAATAATTAATCCGGAAATAAAAGATATTTCTAAAACATCTATGAAAACGAAGTAAATATATTAATTGAATGTATCTATTTTTAAATGGAATATGTTCCTCAAGACACCATCTTTCTATGTCTTTATTGATTATATTTAGATTTTTACTAAAGGCATAAAATAATAAATAGACTACACTAATTGGTAGAAATAGAATGAGTTTTAAATACGTAATCATTATTTGTAAAATATTTATGTGTAAAACGGGATATGAAGTTTGTGTTGTTAGATTACATCTTTTTTATGATAGATTATCTTTTTTATTTTATCAATATTATTTTTCCCAAGGATGTTAATAATCTGTCTTTTTATTATATAATTTAATCCTTTTGTTGAAAGATCTTCATACCAACTATGAGCGCAGATATGATATGCATACCTGGTTGGACTTTCTCCTAAATCTATTTCTGTAGGGAAATAATCTACAGTTCTAATAGTGTTCCAATTGTATATGCTGGAGAAAACATCACATGAAAAAATGTGAATATCCTGTTCTAGAATTTGGTAGGTTGGAACCATCTTAAAGCCATATTTCTCTTTAGAAATACGAGTTAAAATACGTGGCATGATAAAATCAGTGTAGTATTTAGGATCATTGATAAAAATCTTATCTTTATAATATTCCATAATATCATTAATCCATTTATGTTCTTTTTCGCACCCTAATATTGCGGCTTCAATTCCCAATCCTATAATTTCTTTTTTATGTAAAGTCTTGTACAAATAATATGGATTGAGTTCAATGCAACTGAAAGCACGATATTTTAAAAAAACATCGAATGACTTGTACACCATTACATCTAAATCCATATATATCCCTCCATAATTATATAAAGCCCACAAGCGGATATAATCGGTAGCATAGGCCCATTTTTTTTCTTGGATAGCTGATGCTACAAAAGAATGATTTAAAACTTCTTGAGGAAGATTGTTCATAGACCATTCTCTTATTTCATATTCAGGCATTATGTTATGCCATGAGTCTAAACATTTTTGGTAGATTTCAGGCTTTTTATCGCCGCTTAACCATACGCAGTGGATTGTTTTAGGTATCATTTTTGTATATTTATACTGTTTAGTAAAAATGTAATAGATTCATCTTTTAGGATTTGTATTTGGTTTGATACAAAACTCCAATCAATAGGCTTTTCCATTTGTTGAGTAAACGACAAAGTTGGATTGTATATTCTGTCTTCCAATTTTAGTTTATTAAGAAGATATTCCATTCTTTCATTGGAAGCACTATATTCTTGTTTTAATGGGATCACAATGAATTTTTTCTTCATTATTAGGCTAAAAACCATTCCGTGAAAAGATGTTGTTATGACACATTCTGCTTTTTCGAGTAAATTCAACCATTCTGGAATAGTTGCATAAACATTGGGGGTATTTGGTAATATTTCGCGTGCAGGACAGTAGCCTGAGGATGTTACAACCTTGATGTTATAATTATTAGCTTTACAATAGTTCTCTATTTTATCGTAAGATAGGTCTTCAGGTGTTTTTATATTCAGTATATATATGAAAACATAGGGAGTGAGAGTATTTTTGCATGCTGTATTGGTATTGTTATCAGTAAATTTATAGTCTTCTTTGTTAAGTAGTAGTGTAGGGTCTAAAACAACTGAAGTGTTTTTATAACCAACTTTTATAGCATATTCTTTTACTTGCTGTTCTCTTACGCTTATTGCGTCAAGTGGTAATAATAATTTTTTAAATAGCTTTAAGTCTTTGGTGTTTAACTTGTGTCCGATACTAGCAGCATAAGCTATTCGGAGTATCTTTTTATCTCCAAAATGTAAAAACCAACCAGATGTATTTGAATCAGAATATGAATTATGCCAAATTTGATCACTTCCGCAAATCAAAATATCAACTTTAGGCGGGCACTTTTTTAATTCATTAATGGATTTATATTCAGTAGGGTATGATTTTATATAAGTATTGCGGAATAAATCAAATTCTCGTATTTTATTGAGTTGCTTGTTTTTTAGAATTTGATTAAATTCTTCTTTTTGTTTTAATTTATTTTCTTCTCTCTCTTTAGAAAAATGATATTTAATTCCTTTTATGGTGAGATTGTTCGCAACTTTACGGATTATTACAATCAATTTCTTTATGCTATTTTGATGAGTAGTTGGGGAATATTTTATTAAATAAGCGTTATGCCCTTGTCGCTTGAGAAAATACTGTAAGGCGTAGCATTGTAGAATCTGGCCATAATTATCCGTAGAATTCCAATATGTTAAAATTCCTATTTCCATAGTTTACAGAATTTATTTAGTCTTTTGTTAACGCTCCAAATAATTTTATCTATGTATGAGGGTGGTGGTAAGCAAGTAGTTATTATTTGTGTTAATGGCCTATTGGATTTATTTAATAGCTTAAAAAATTTTTTCCTATTTTTATGTGGATGCACGGATTGGTATGCTGCATTATTATGTTTTTTGATATAATCTTCATTTATTGGTTCTTTGATTATAGATATATTTTCTTTTAATTGAGCAACAATCTTTCTTCCTTTATCACTTAGTATTATTACTAAACTATATCCTTTATTATCATTATATTGAGGATATACATAGTTAACTCCCCAGGCATCCGCGATAGTTATATCACTTCCGCTTTTCCATGATTTGAATGAACATTGATGGCAACTTTTACGGAGGTATAGATTTGATAAAAAACCTTTTAGATATAAGTCGTCGTTTAACGGTTTTGAAGTAATAGTTTGTTCTTTTTTTGTGGTAGGATTATAGAAGCTAATTGTTAGACAATATTCTTTCCAACCTATTTTTTTATCTCTAAAAGAGATGTTATCAATAGATGGGAAAATGTTATCTTTTATATTTTGACATTTATTATGAAGATAGAGGCTGTTTATGTTTTCTTTTAAATATTTTTTCCATACAATAGGGCTTGGTACTCCATGACATATGAAGTCAATTGTGAGCAAATTATTGTATTGTTTTTTTAGAAAACTTTTCAATCCTGCAATTTGACATGGTGTTCCTGAAAACAGAACTTGACGCCCATCTTTTAAGAAACGCTTTACGTCACTATATACATTTCCGATTTTACTTTGAACGTATTTTGAACCTCTTATTCGAAATATATCTTCTTCTTTTTCAATATAACCATGGACTACATTCCAGTCCTTATCAAACATTGCTCCAAATACGACTCCGCCTGCTGTTATAGTATGTTGAGCCAGCAATGTAAAAATACCACCACTCGAACTGTTTTGAACAATTTGAAGGTTGGTATTTCTTCCAATAAAAATTGCTTGAGGTGGATTTGTTTTTTGAACGGTCAGTATTGGGCAGACTTTTTCGCATAATTTGCAATTTATACATTTTGTTTCATCTACTGATGGGAAAAGAAATCCCTCTGTATCAGCCTTCATGATAATGCAGTGTTGAGGGCATCGATTGGCGCAAGTTGAGCAACCTGTGCATGATATGGTAGGAAGATTTTTCATTCTAAATAGTCTTCTTGTTATATTTTAATCTTTTCAAAAAGTCTCTTGTACCTTGTGATCCAATATACATAAATATAAAATAAATAAGGGAGAATATTCCTACTATTATACATGATGATAAAATCCAATTCATCCAAGAGTCTTTTGCATGGTTTATTATTTCTATACTATTTATTATAAATATTGCTATTATAAATGATGATATTAAAATGAATAGATAGATAAAGAAGTTTTTCCAATATGATGAAATGGAGATCTTGAAACCTTTAGTAAAAAGAAATACTGGTTTCCAAATGAGATATATCAGAATGAGGCTTATACAGTTTCCGAATAAAACACCTTCCATTCCCCATAGATGCCCACCTAAAATAGATAGAAATATAAAAATTACAGTACCTAAAAGTGGCGCCCAAATGTCATAAAATAGTCCGAATGCATATAGAAATTGTTCTATACCCATACGTACTAAGCCTATCAAAATGTTTAGAATGAGTAACCATAAAACAGTTTCTGAAAGTATATATTCATCACCTAACCAGAGTGAAATAAATGGCGGAAGGAGGAGGTAAATTGAGAACATAAATATTCCTGAAACAAGAAAACGAATGGACATTAATTCCCAAAAAACTTTTAAACTATTCTTGTTATTTCCTTCTGCTACTAAGTTGCCTATACTTGCAGCTACTCCTCCTAGAACAGATCCTAATAGGAGTATTAATTTGTCAGTAATAATGGTATAATTCCCATAATATGCGACTATTTTTAAGGAAGAAAAGGCATAAATAAGGATGGGTAGAGTTTGGGTTCTAACTACTTCTGATATTTTTTGTATAAACAGTTGCTTCGTATACCTCATCACCTCTGGATACTTCTTAAACAACAACTTCCCCTGCTTCACCTCACTCCTCAGCCACGGATAAACCTGATTAATCTTCCAATTAAGAATGAACGAGTAGATGATCCCAAACACCAGCTCGATAACTACCCACAGGTAGTAACTACCGGTGTAGTAGGCACTCGCCATCTGGATCAGGGTCTTGACGATGGTAGCCGTCTGGAAGTAGGCGGTAACCACGTAGTTCTTCTGGTCGGCACCCAGCAGGGTTTGCTTGTAGTTGGCAAAGTAGCCGATGAGCGACGATGCCAGGAAGGCGAAGTAGGCAAAGAAGATGATCCCTAACTCGAACTGGGTGTCGGGGAAGATGAGTGGCAGGAAACAGGCCAAGATACAGCCTGCGCCCAGGATGATGCGTCCGATCCAACGGTATAGGTATCCGAAGACGGAAATGATCTCGTTGATCTTTGCTTCATCGTGGTCGAACAGGGGTTTGTAGAGTACGTATCCGATGGCACTGCCGATACCCAGCTCCGCCAGATTGAGGAAACCCAACAAATTTTGCAGGGTTCCCGTCAGACCCACAAAGTCGGCTCCCAGACAGTCCAGGAAGATTTTGCGGGAGAAAAAGCTCAGGGCCAGTGTCAGGAAGTAGAAAATCAGGTTGACACGGGCGTTGAGCAATGATTTTTTTACACGTGATTCTTGAGCCACTTGGAGAATTAAAAATTAATAGTTAATAATTAAAAGAATGGAGAACAAGGGAATTAAGAATTAAGACTATTCCTCAGCGTAAATATTAAAAGAGGTTTTGAGCGAAGCTAATTAAGAAGTTAAGCCAATACATTGACTACGCTCAACCTTAAACATTCAGCCTTAAACGCTCAACGCTCAACCCTAAACCCTAAACCTTCAATCCTAAATCTTTGCTCTTTAAAATTTAATCATTTATTACTTTTATTGTTCAATTTTGACTATATTATTCAATAAATAAAAAGCTGCTGTAAAACACTTATTAATCCGTGAATCAATGTCGTTAAAATGTTTGGTAGATTCAGATTTTTATTGTAATTTTACCGCGGAAGTTAACCGTAAATCATTACTAAAATGCTAAACAGTATTATGTCTTTTTTTAATGCTCCTGTCAGCAATAAGGTCCCGACCGGAGTCTGCAATGTTCAGGGACTTTATGAGTATATCACAACAAATCCGAGGCTTCGCGAACTGACCGAACAGGTACGGAGTGTGGCCGATGACAAGCAGGAATATCGTCGGCGCAAACTGGCGTGGCTGCCTTACGTGACACCCGCCGGCGTGTTCTCTTATTGCAAGGGATCCGGACTGCTGGTGCCTTCGGGACTGCTGGTCGTTGATATCGATCATCTGGCTTCGTTGAAAGAAGCGGAGGACTGTCGCGACCGTCTGGCTGCCGACCCCATGCTGAATCCCGACCTGGCTTTTGTCAGTCCCGGAGGACGGGGTGTGAAACTCTTCCTTTCGTATCGCATCATGCCCGAAGAAACGCTGTCGCAAACCTTCGGGAACGCCGTTCAAGCTGCCTGGAGTTATCTGGAACTGCAGTATGGACTGCAACCCGATAAAGCCAACAAGGATCTGTGTCGGGGATGTTTGCTGGCGTATGATGAGGAAGCGAAGAAAATGAAGAATTAAGACTATTCCTCAGCGTAAATATTGAAAGAGGTTTTGAGCGAAGCTAATGAAGAATGAAGAATTAAGAATGAAGAATGAAGAATTAAGGAGTTAAGCTAATTCATTGTACTCTCAACGCTAAACCCTAAACTCTCAACCTTCAACTATTATTCACCACAGATAACGCAGATTATCACAGATTATAAATCCATGTTTTTCCGCGTCATCCGTGTCTTAAACCCTAAACCTTAAACTCTCAACCATTTTTTCATCAACCTTCAACCTTAAATTTTAATCCTTTAAACGTTTAACCTTAAATGTTGTATTAAATATCTGATATTCACCTTCTTTCTGAAGGTTCGTCTTTAATTTTTAATCGATCCTATATTCCAATGGAAAGTATTGAACTATTGCAGCGGCTGGTAGACGCTGTTGAAAAATCGGGAGCAGACATCGCTCCGACCTACCAGGAATACATGTCGATGGCTTTTGCCATAGCCAACAGTTGCGGCGAAGAGGGCCGAACCTATTTTCACCGCTTGTGCCGGATATCGGAGAAGTACCGGCCGACGGATGCTGACAAGCTGTACAACAATGCCCTGAAAGACGGACGCCAGAAAAATTCGCTGGGAAGCGTCTGGCATCTGGCCGAACAGGCGGGAGTGACAATCGACATGAATCTTGCAATCTTGCAATCTTGCAACGTCCCTCACACACACCCACGCGCGCGTACGCGCGAGGAGATACCGGCGAACCCGAAGGAGGAGGTGATGGAGCAGTCGCCTGTGAAAGGTGAACCGCCGACCTGTTTCCCCAACCATGACTGGCCTGCTTTCATCCGGCAGATGATGGACTGCGGTGAAACGCCTGCCCAGCGCGATGTGCTGCTGTTGGGCGGACTGACCGTGATCGGGTCGACCCTCAACAAACTGTTGTACACGCCTTATGGCAAAAAAATGAAATATCCCTGTCTTCAAACATTTATCATTGCGCCCCCCGCTTCGGGAAAGGGCGTTATATCGTGGAGCCGGAGGCTGGCGGAACCTTTGCACAACACCTGCATGGCCAACTACCGCAAGGCGATGGAGACCTATCAGCAGGAACATTCGCAATGGGAATGTCTGGGCAAGGAAAAGGCCAATAAGGCCGAACCGCAAAAACCACCGCTGAAACTCTTTATTATCCCCGGTAACAACTCGGGAACCGGTGTCGTGGAGAACCTGATTGATTCCGACGGCATCGGACTGATCTGTGAGCCGGAAGCCGATACGGTGAGCTCGGCCATCGGCGCCGATTATGGTCACTGGAGCGATACGCTGCGCAACTGCTTCGATCATGAACGCCTGGCTTTCAACCGGCGTACCAACCATGAGTATCGCGAATGCCGCTCGTCGTTCCTCAGTGTGCTGCTCAGCGGAACACCGGCGCAGGTGCAACCGCTGATTCCTTCGGCAGAGAACGGCCTGTTCTCGCGTCAGGTGTTCTACTACATGCCGCCCATCGAGGAATGGGTGGACCAGTTCGACACTTCCGGACAGGATTACGACCGTAAGTTTATCGCCTGGGGGCAGCAGTGGGAGCGTCTGCTTGCGATGTTGCGGACAGCAGTGTGCTCCATTCGTTTTGAACTGACGGCCGAACAGAAGCAGGCGTTCAACAGCCATCTGTCGCAACTGTTCAGTCACGCGGGGGCGACGCATGGCGACGTGATGAAGAGCTCGGTGACCCGTATTGCCGTCAACCTGTGCCGCATGATGAGCATTGTGGCGCTGCTGCGTTCGCTCGAACCGATGATGCAGGACAGCGAAACTGCTGATGCCGCTGCCGGCGAGGCGGACGAGAAGCAACGGTTGCGCGATTTCATGCGTCGTCTGCTGGCCTGTCCGGGGCTTGCTGCCGAAGAAGGCACGCCGCAGGAGAACGTGGCCGACGGTGTGGTGTCGCGCTTAGTGCTGTCCATCAGCGAAGCGGACTTTGAAGCTGTACTGGCGCTGGCCGCTCCGCTTTATCGTCATGCCTGCTATATCCTGGAGTTCCTCCCCACTGTAGAGGTGAAATCCGTGCAGGTGCGCAGGCCGGAAATGCTCTTCAATCTGTTGCCCATGTGCTTCAGCCGTCAGGACCTACTGGTGCAGGCCGAACGGTATGGCATCCCCGAGAACACCATCGACTCGCTGCTGAAACGCTTCACCGACAAAGGGCTGCTGGCGAAGACCGGCCGGGGCGAGTACGAATTTGCCTCGCGCGTACGTGCGCGTGGGTGTGTGTGAGAGACGTTGCAAGATTGCAAGATTGCAAGATTTGTTTTTCCCAGTTGGGGAAATATTTTTTCCTAACTGGGAAAAAAAGGATGCGTTAAAATGAAGAATTAAGAATGAAGAATTAAGGAGTTATGTCAATACATTGACGACTCTCAACTCTCAACCCTCAACTCTCAACCCTCAACCCTCATCCATTATCCATTATCAATTATCAATTATCAATTATCCATTATCAATTATCAATCCCCCTATGTTCCAGATCATATCTTTAACCAAGAGCCGGCTGGCCCGGCATTATTTCCCGGAAGCATCGGCTGTGGTGGCTACCAATCATCTGATGCGCTGGGTGCACGGCTGTCCTCCACTGATGGAGGAGCTGGAGGCAGTAGGCTACTGCCGTTCGCAAAAATGGTTGACTGCACGTCAAGTGGCACTCATTGTTCGTCATCTGGGTGAGCCGTAACCCATAGAAACCCATCAAAACCCATAAGGGCCCGATAGAGAGGATGTATCTTTGCATCGTGAACGAGAAAACAGAGAATTAAAAATTAATAATTAAAAATGAAGAACGTAGAGAATGAAGAATGAAGAATTAAGAATGAAGACTATTCCTCAGCGTAAATATTAAAAGAGGTTTTGAGCGAAGCTAATGAAGAATAAAGGAGTTAAAGAAGTTAAAGAAGTTAAGCCGATACATTGGCTACTCTCAACGCTAAACCCTAAACGCTAAACCCTAAACTTTAAACCCTAAACTTTAAACCCTAAACGCTAAACCCTAAACTCTCAACCCTAAACCTTAAACTCTCAACCCTAAACTCTCAACTTTTCACTTTTAATTAATCATTAACCATTAATCATTAACCTTTACTATTATGGCAATTAAAGTAAAAGCACGCCAGATGAAGCTGGCAGTCGGGCCCTCGAAAGGGCAGTATCGTTTTATCATGTCCACCGAGATCTACAGTACGCTCAAGGAGGACAAGGTTGTTGCAGAAGCCGCGATCCGTTCGGGTATCTCCAAGGGAAGCATCAATGCTGCCTGGGAAGCCATTGGCGACGTGATACGTGCCTGGGCGACGGAAGGTCACTCGGTTGCTATTCCCGGACTCGGTACGATGCGCTTCGGCGTACAGGCCACTTCAGTGGAGAACGTCGAGGACGTGGGTACCGGACTGATCACCACCCGCAAAGTGATTTTCACACCCAGCACCGTGATCAAGGACGAACTGAAGAATACGTCCATCAACATCACTTGCTATGACAAGGACGGCAACGTCATCAAGCAGGTCACTTCTACCGACCCGGGTACCGTGGACGAAGGTGATCCTGAAGTGCCCGGTGGTGGCGGTGGCGGAGGAGGTGAAGATCCGCTGGGCTAAGGCCTCACCCCTGGCCCCTCTCCCAAGGAGAGGGGAAAGGGGAAGATACCACTGAGGATAGTTCTTTAATGAAGAATTAAGGAGTTAAGCCAATACATTGACTGCTCTTAACGCTAAACTCTCAACCTTCAACATTTATTCAACGCAGATTACGCAGATTATCACAGATTAATAATCCATGTTTTTCCGTGTTATCCGTGCCTAAAAAATCTCTACATGAATGTCGCTAAACCTTAAACCCTAAACCCTCAACTTTTAACTTTTAATTTTTAATTGGAATCTCTCTCCATTAACCATTAATCATTAACCATTAACCATTAACCTTTTTCTTACTATGAACGAACCTAATTCTCAAAAAATCACGTGGAAAACAATTATTCATGCCATTATTCAGGCGGCTATTGCGGCGCTGACGGCACTTGGTATCAGTAGTTGTGCCCAACTCTAACTTTTGTTGACCTTATGATTACCGAATCTTATCCTTTGATGTCTGGCGGAGAAGAAGTGCGAAACGAGCGCGAACTTCTTCGCCGGGTGGAGGACGGCACGTTGATGAATGGGGCGGACTCGGTCCGCTTCATTGTCATTCACTGCTCTGCCACCCGTTGTGACCGTGACTATACGGTGGAACAGCTGATGCGCGACCATAAGGCGCGTGGCTTCCGTACCATTGGTTATCATTTCTATATCCGTCGCGACGGGACTGTGACCCGTCACCGGGGTTTGCTGGAGGTGGGGGCGCATTGCCGGCCCTACAACCGTTGCAGCATCGGTATCTGTTACGAGGGCGGATTGAACGAGCAGGGACGTCCTGCCGATACCCGCACCGCGGAGCAGAAAATGCAGCTGATGGAGCTGCTGCTGAAACTCCGTAAACTCTTTCCGCAGGCAAAGATCGTGGGGCACCGTGAGCTTCCCGGGGTGAGGAAGGAGTGCCCGTGTTTTGATTGCGGGGAATACGAGGGAATACAGAACAGGGAAATGAAGAATGAAGAGTGAAGACTATTCCTCAGCGTAAATATTAAAAGAGGTTTTGAGCGAAGCTAATGAAGAATTAGAAGTTAGAGAAGTTAAAGAAGTTAAAGAAGTTAGAGCCAATACATAGACTACTCTAAACCCTCAACGCTCAACTCTAAACCCTCAACGCTCAACCTTTATTCAACGCAGATTACGCAGATTAACGCAGATTGAAAATTTTAAATATCCGTGTGCTCCGTGTCATCCGCGTCTAAAAAAATTTTAAACCCTCAACCCTCAACTCTAAACCCTCAACCCTCAACCCTCAACTCTCAACCCTCAACTCTAAACCCTCAACCCTCAACCCTCAACACTCAACCCTAACCCCTTCTTCTTCACTTTCTCCTTAATCACCGCTTCGAACGCGTGGAGGCGGTGGAGGTCGGTGCCCCAGAAGTCGATGAGCTGTTGTTTCTGGAGCCATTCCACTTTCTTCCGGGCGGCGGGGCCATAGGCACCTGCCAGGGAGGAAAGATTCGACTGGAACTTGATGCCCCGTTCCTTCAGGCGGCGGTAGTCGTCGCGGTCCATGTAGCCGTAGCGTTCGGGGTGGGCCAGGACAGGGTAGTAGCCGCGTGACTTGATACGTTCCAAGGCTCCGTTCAGATCCATTGGCGGGTTGAAGTAACTGGTTTCGACCAGCAGGTGGTTCTGCATCAGGGGCAGGACATCGCCGGCAGCCAGCCGTTCTTCGAACAGGTTGTCGAGCATGTGCTCGGCAGCCAGGTGCAACCGGACGGGACCGGTATAGGCTTCCTGCAACCGGGCAAAGCACTCGCGCAGGAAAGACGGGCTGTTGGGGATGTCCTCCATGATGTGTGGGGTGAGCCACACGGCAGCGATACCCAGTTCTTCGTAGCGACGAAGGACGGCCAGTGACTCGTCGAGGCTTGGCACACCGTCGTCCACTCCCGGCAGGATGTGACTGTGAAAGTCGGTGAAGCCGCACAGGAGGGTGCTGAGGGGGGATTTGGGGAGGAGGAACATTTACTAATTAATAATTAAGAATGAAGAATTAAGAATGAAGAATTAAGAATTAAGAATGAAGAATTAAGACTATTCCTCAGCGTAAATATTAAAAGAGGTTTTGAGCGAAGCTAATTAAGGAGTTAAGCCAATACATTGACTACTCTCAACGCTCAACGCTCAACGCTCAACTTTCAACGCTAAACGCTAAACCTTAAACCCTAAACTCTCAACTTTTATTCAACGCAGATTACGCAGATTTACGCAGATCTAAAAATTAAAAACCGTGTTATCCGCGTCATCCGCGTCTATAAATCTTTAAACCTTCAACCCTAAACCTTCCCCGCCCCCTCTCTTTCGGAGAGGGGACGGGGGTGAGGCCCCTATTTCGATCCATAATAACTTCCTGAACCGTAGCCGTAGTGATAGCCGTAGCGGTAGCCATAGCGGTAACCGTAGTGGCCGCCACTGCCGACGGTGCCGTTCAGGATGAGAGCCATATTCTTGTACTTCTTTTCGTCGTAGATGCGTTGCAGCTCGGGAAGCATGCTGCGTTCCAACAGACCGGTGCGTACGACAAAGAGGGTACGGTCGGCCAGCTGCTCGATGATTTGCGTATCGGCTACCATCTCGATGGGCGGACAGTCGATAAATATATAGTCGTACTGGCTGCGGACAGTATCGATGAGCTGCTTGAGGCGGTCGCTGAACAGCAATTCGGTGGGGTTTGGCGGGATGGTGCCTACCGGGAGGAATTGCAGGTTGGCGTGGCGGGCATCGGTGACGATGATATCCTTCAGGTTGTTGACATGGCCGCTCAGGTAGTTGCTCAGACCGGTTTGCGGAGAGCCGATGTTGGCCGAGGTAGAACCGTGGCGCATGTCACCGTCGATAACCAGCACTTTTTTCTGCTTGATGGCCAGGCTGACCGCAATGTTTATGGCCAGGAAGGACTTGCCGCTGCCGGGATTGAATGATGTGACAACGATGACGTTGGAATGCTGTTCCTTGTCGGTCATAAATTCGAGGTTGGTGCGCAGTACGCGGAATGCCTCGTTGATGATGTCGCGGCTGCCTTCGTGTACGACGATGGGGTTGTTTTCTGTTGATTTCTTGTCCGACGTGCCTTTTTTCTTTGTCGCTGCCTGCGGAATTTCGCCGACAAACGGCAAAGTCAGAGCTTCCAGATCCTTGCGGCCGCGGATGCGGGTGTTCATGGATTCGCGCAGGAAGATGACGGCGACGGGGACAATCAGACCGACGACGAAGGCTATCAGCAGGATATTCTTCTTAGCCGGTGCCGTGGGAACCATGCTGCCCGAGGGTGGCATGATGACACGGGTGTTGTAGGCGGTAAATGCCTGGGAAAGCTCGTTCTCCTCACGTTTCTGGAGCAGGAAGAGGTAGAGGGATTCCTTCACCTTCTGCTGACGCTCGACGGACAGCAGGTATTTGCCCTGTGAGGGGTTGGCGGCGATGCGGGCCGTAGTCTGGCGGGCACTCTGCTGCAAGGCACGCAGCTGGGTGTTGAGCGTGGTGACATAGTTGTCGAGGGTGCGGATGATGGCATCGCGCAGGGCATGGAGCGAATGGTCCATGTCGACTACCAGCGGGTTGGTCTCGCTACTGTTGGCTACCAGGTCGTTGCGGCGCAGCTGCAGGGTGTTGTACTCGGCAATCTGCTTCTCGATGCCGGAGTTCTCGATGCCGGAGTTGGCGGGAAGCAGCTGGTTGCGGCTGGAAGCACCGGTGAGGTAGCTGCGGACGTAGCGGGTCATGGACAGCTGGGTGTTCAGGGTCTGGATCTTGGCATTGGTCTCACTGCTCTCGGCCATGTACATGCTGGCGGCAGCCTGTACGTCGGGCAGCAGGTTCTCGCTCTTGTAGGAGGAGATGTCCTCGTCGACATTGCCCAGTTCGCGCTCGATGACGCCCAGACGTTCGTTGATGAACATGGAGGTGCTGACGGCAATCTGGTTCTTGTCTTTCACCCAGTTTTCGTTGTAGACGGAGATCAGCGTGTTGAGCACGTCTTCGGCACGCTGGGTACAGACATCCTGCAGGGTGAGGTTGACCACGGTAGACTTTTCGTCGTTGAGGGCGACGGACAGCCGGGAAGAATAATCGGCGGTGGCATCCTGCATGCTGATGCGCGATACAAAGACCGTCTGCTGAGCGGCAGTGGAACCGGGGCGTGCATTGACAAGGAGGCGGCCCACGGGGGTCTGGACGGTGTCGTTCAGGGCAGTGACGGCGTCGCCGTCGGCTTCTTCACCGTTGCGTGTGAAGTCGGTGAGCTTCACCTGTCCGTCTTTGTCGGGACGAAGGGTGAAGGAAGCGCTTTCGGCATCGCCCAGGTCGAAGAAGCTGACTTCGTAGGGATTGTCGCTGCCATAAATGACGGGATCGTAGAAACGGCCGTCGGTGGTATAGTTGACATCGAGATGCAGGCGACGGACTACTTCGTACATGACGGCAGGCGACTGCATGGAAAGCATTTCGTTGTTGATGTTGGTGCTGGTGCGGAAAATGTCGATATCGCCCAGCACGCCGGCGGCTTCGTTGCCTGAACCGCTCTTGCCGTCTTCCTTGATGAGCAGGGAGGCGGAACGGGTGTAGACGGGCGGGGTTTTCAACAGGTAGATGGTGGCAGCTCCCAGCAGAATAGCCAGGGAGATGACAAACCAGTACCACTTGGCTAAACACAGGATGAACAGATCCTGAATGCGCAGGAAATCATCGTTTCCCGCAGGCTTGTTTTGAGTTGGTTGTATGACCACGGTTGGAAGTTATAAATTAAGAATTAAAAATTAATAGTTAAAAACTAAAAGTTGAGGGTTTAGCGTTGAGGGTTGAAGGTTTAGAGTTTAGGGTTTAGAGTTTAGGGGTTAGCGTTTAAAAATTTTTTAGACGCGGATGACACGGAGCACACAGATATTTTAAATTTTCAATCTGCGTTAATCTGCGTAATTTGCGTTGAATAAAAGTTGAGAGTTTAGGGTTTAAGGTTTAGCGTTGAGAGTTTAGGGTTTAGCGTTGAGAGTAGTCAATGTATTGGCTCTAACTTCTCTAACTCCTTAACTTCTTAACTCCTTAATTCTTCATTAGCTTCGTTCAAAACCTCTTTTAATATTTACGCTGAGGAATAGTCTTCATTCTTCATTCCTCATTTTTCATTCTTCATTTTAAAGCGTTCTTCATTTTATTTGAATACCAGCACTGCAATGGTTGTGAGGAACGAGGCGAGTGACAGCCAGAAGGCAGTGGAGCGCACGTTGTTGCCGTTGACGGTGGACTGGCGGGCTTTCATATCGTTGGGCTCGATGTAGACTACATCGTTCTGCTGCAGGTAGTAGGCCGGTGAGGTGTAGACGTATTCGCCGGAGGTGATGTCGACACCGTAGACACGCTGCATGCCGTTCTCCTGACGCATGACCATGACTTTCTTGCGGTTGCCGTTGATGGTGAGGTCGCCTGCCATGCTCAGGGCATCGAGCAGGGTGACATGGTCGCGGTCGATGCTGAAACGTCCGGGGTTGTTGACTTCGCCCAGGATGGAGAAGCAGAGGTTCATGTATTCGACAGTGACAACGGGATCTTTCACCAGGTTCTGGCGGAGCAGTTCGCTTTTGATGTAGGCGGCGATCTCTTCGCGGTCCATGCCGGCTACCTTGATCTTGCCGAGTACGGGGAAGTCGATTTCACCGTTGCGGTCGACAGTATAGCCGGATACGCCTTGGGATTGAGCTGTGGAGGAACCGGAACCACTGCTGTTTGTGTTGACCTGGTTGAACTGCATAGAGACCGTAGGCAGATTGAACAGCATGGCGAGTTGCGGGTCGCGGCAGCTGACGATGATAGAGATCTTGTCCTCGGGACCGATCTTGATGGCAGGAGACGACGCAAGTGCTATTTCGCTCTCACCGGGGGTGAGGTCCTGAAAATAGACGACGTTTTTGGAGGCATTGCAGGAACTGAGCAGGAGCATACCCGGCAGGAGCAGGAGCATGATCCAGGATAATGAACTTTTTTTCATGTCTCTATTGAGCGGGAATTAAATTGATAATTGATAATTGATAATTGAAAATTGAAAATTAAAAGATGAATGGGGGTTCAGGCACGGATGACAGGGATAACACAGAATTTTAATTTTTTCCCTCTGTGAAACGCTGCATCCTCTGTGGTGAATTTTTAATTTTTAATTTTTCATTATTAATTGCTTTAATTTTCTTTGTCAGCCATATGTTGGCTATTGTCCAGATGAAGAAGTCGCCTAACAGAATCCAGTTGATGTTGAGGAACTGCAGCAGCAGGAGGTTGGATAGGGTGAACAGCAGGGAAACCAGAATGATGGTGACCATGGCTGTACGCTGCTTCATGCCGATGGCGAGCAACTTGTGATGGATATGGTTTTTGTCCGGCAGGAACGGATTGCGGCCGTTGCGCACCCGGTGCAGATAGACCCGCACTACGTCGCAGCAGGGGATGAGCAGGGGAGAGAAAAAGCAGACCATGAGGAAAGAGTCGTCGACACCGCTTTCCGACGGTTTCAGAGACAACAGTTTGAAACCGAGGAGAGCGAGCATCATGCCGACGGTAAGGCTGCCTGTGTCGCCCATGAAGATCTTCCGCTGTTTTTCGGGGTTGCCGAATACATTATAATAATAGAAGGGGATGAGTACGCCCAGTGTGGCGAACGAGAACATGGCATAGATGTATTGCCCGCAATGGAAGAACATGATTCCGTAGACCAGCAGGGCGATGCTGCACAGACCGGAAGCCAGACCGTCGATGCCGTCGATGAGGTTGATGGCATTGATCAGGAAGACGACTGACAGCACGGTGAGCGGGTAGCCGATGAAAGCCGGCAGGGCATGGATGCCCAGAACGCCGTCCAGGTTGTCGATCCAGATACCGCCGGCGATGAGCATCAGTCCGCACAGAATCTGGATGACGAACTTGGCACGGTAGCGGACGCCGATGAGGTCGTCGGCCATGCCGGTGAGGTACAGAATCATGATGGTACAGAATCCGAACGTCAGCGTACTGGCATTGCGTTCGGCTTCTACCAGAATTTCAGTATGGCCCAGTAGCAGATTGATTCCCAATACTAAGGCGAATGAGAAGAAAACTACGGGCTTAAAGGCAATGCCTCCCAACCGAGGGACGACTCCCTGGTGGATTTTCCGTTCGTTGGGCATGTCGAAAAGCCGACGCCGGAAGGCAATCAACAAAATCTGTGGGATGACGATTCCCGCACAGAAAATACACAGTAAAAGAACTGATAAACAGTTGAGTGTCCAAAGCATATCTGTAAATGTTTTGTTTTAGGTTAAATGCTTAACTTTCGCTGGGGCTCAAGTGGGAGTTGACAAGTCGTGAGTTGACAAGTTGGCAATCCTTGTGGTCTTGTTAACTCGTCAACTTGTCTCCTGAAAGCAGTAGGCAATCCTTGTGGTCTTGTTAACTCGTTCCCTTGTCTCCTAATAAATTGAGCACTTGCGAAACTTAATTTAAATATATGACGGAGGCTGCTGTACCTGTTATCCTGATTGCAGCCTTGCCCGCAGGCAATAGGCTGCTATTAGTGAGCCTCCTTGATTGGTTCTGGCACTGTGGGTTTCTTCGATATTATCTCTAAAAAAGAACGTGGAATATACGACGTAAGGACAGCGCACACTCCCTGAATGGAGACCACCAGTCTCCGGTTTTTCTTAACGCGACAGATATACCCTTCGGCACCCTTGAACTTGCCGTCGGTCACCCTTACGCGGTCGCCCTGATGGAACTTGGGGGCGTCGTCGTAATATTCGATGCCTTTTTCGCCGGCAGAAGTGACCAGCATGAAGGTGTTCATTTCCTCGTCGGGGATGACAAGCGGGATCCTTTTCATATCCTCCAGGCGGGTATAAAGGATGACCTTGTCGGTGAACATCTTCTGAACCTTCAACGCATCGGCCGTGGTGGCACGGAAAAACATGAGGGAACTGATCATCGGCTTGCGCACCGTTTTTTTGATTCCGTTCCGGATGACTAACGTTTCTTCGCAAGGGATATACGTTTCGATGTGCTCTTTCTCCAAAGCCTTTTCGATGTCGAAGACTTTGTTATAAAACACTTTTAAAGCAAACCAGTGCATCATGGGGATTGTTTTGAATTGTTTTTTGGTTCGTGGAAGTTGGTCTTTACTTCCGTTTTTTACTTCCGTATTTTGTGGTTCACCTATGCGAAGTTTGGGTATATACTCTCCATTCCTGCACTTCCTGAACTGTTTGTCCGAGAAATGCAGCACTTAGAGTTAATTTGCTTGTTCTCAATGAGAAACTCCGAAATCCGGGTCACCCCTAAACACAGTAGGCGACTACCGTAACCCTGCCTTTCTGCCGTTTCTATGTAGGAGACGTGTAGTTTATCTTACCATTGATAACCATACGCATAGGCTAACTAAAAACACATTTATATTCGGTTTGTTCATTTCCGGGTCCGAAGAAAACCCGTTTTTTTGCCGGTTGTCTGTTTTGCTTTTTTCCTTCTGCTGTTTTCAACACCCTTTAAACAGCTTCTCTTTTCTAGGTTTGTAAACCTTTGATTCCATGCAACGTTTCTTTTTGCTCAAAAGAGGCATTTAATAAAAAAAACATATAAAATATTTTTTCATTTATTGGATTATACCTACATTTGCACGCTTTTCTAACGTCTCCTACATAGAAACGGTAAGGTTGAAATCCCGCAATATTCCTCTGTTTGCATCATCTATAATTGTATTGTTCAACGAATCCAGGTAGATCCGGGTGGTCTTCTCGGAGGTGTGTCCCATGCCGGCGCTGATGACGGAAAGGGGGATGTCGTGGTTGCGTGCGGCAGTGGCCCAGCTATGGCGCGAGGTGTAGGAGGAGAGGCGGAGTGTCTCGCTGACGAGCGCGCCCAGCTGTTTCAGCTTCTGGTTGTGGTAGTTCAGTCCTGTCTGGTACTGCCGGTAGGCCTGTTCGGGGTCGGCCGACGTGATGACGGGGAAGATGTAGGGACTGTCGGGGCGGGCGGGCAGGTAGCGTTCCAGGATGTTGCGGATGCAAGGCTCGATGCGCAGTGTCAGGCGCTGGCCGGTCTTGTGGCGGTAGTAGGTGATGGAGCCGTCGGCAATATCCGATTTTTTCAGATAAGCCATGTCGACGAATGCCATGCCGCGCGTACAGTAACTGAATATGAAGAGGTCTCTTGCAAGGAGCAGGGACGGGTGGCCGGACAGGTTGAGCCTTTGCAGCTGGAGGATGGTCTCTTCGCTGACTGCCCGTTTGGGGGTAGGGGCGATGCCGGTGTAGACCTGGGCGAACGGGTAGGACTGTTCGGCCAGTTTTTCGCGTACGGCCTTGTTGTAGGCGGCGCGCAGGATGCGCATGTAGAACGAGCTGCTGTTGCGCCGGACGTTGCGTTGGGCCAGCCACTTCTCGTACCGGCCGATGAGGGTGGCGTCTACGGCGGGGAGGGGGACATCGGTGCCTTTCAGAAAGGTGGAGAAGCTGCTCAGGGTGCGCCGGTAGTTGCGGGAGGTGCCATACTGGTTGTTGTCCTGAAGCCGGAGGATTTCTTTTTGCAGATACTCCAGTATGCCGTTGGAAGCCAGGTCGGACTGGAAGAGGCGGACGACATCGGTCAGGGTGTAGGGTTGGGCGGCGGCGTCCAGCTGTCGGACGATTTCGCGCAGTTTGTGTACGTCCTGTTCGATCTGTCTGCGGTAGGCCGAGACGGTGGCGGCGTTGTCGGGTGTGGTGATCAGTTCGCGTTTTTGAGGGTTCCACCAGTGGGGGAAGATCCGCATGGAGGTAGTAATTTGTTTGTTTTCCTGTCTGTGGCAAAGCTGGTAGCAGACCGCTCCTGCTTTCCCGTTGACCGCCGACGGGCGGAATTTTACTTTGATTGTTGCCATACTATTTTGTTTTTGGGATTTACATTGCGAAGCTAATGAAGAAGCGAGGAATAATTAAGAATGAAAAATTAAAAATTAAAAATTAATAGTTGGGTTTAGGGTTTAGCGTTTAGGGTTTAAGGTTGAGGGGGATTTTTTAGACGCGGATGACGGGGATGAGGCGGATTTACGATTTAATCTGGGTAATATGGCTGGATTGGTTTCGCTGAACTTTTCTTTTATTTAGTGCCAAAAGAAATAGAATAAAATATTTTTCATATCGATATAATAATACAGGTTTTACTTCAAGCTGCTTTGATGGCGGAATTGCGAGGGGGACAGCCCTGTCGTTTTCTTAAAGATGGTGCTGAAATAGCGTTGATAGGTGAAGCCCAGGCAGTCGGATATTTCGGAGATGCTGAGGTTGGTGTTCGTCAGCAGCTTTTTCGCTTTTTCTATCTTGCGGTGGTTGATGTATTCGCTCGTTCCCATGCCGGTGGCCTGCTTCAGCTTGTTGTAGAGCGATGTGCGCCCCATGGCCATTTCGTTCTGCAAAAAGTGGTTGTCGAGGTTGGGGTTGTCGATGTTGTTGTCAATCACTTCGTTCAGGCGGGCGATGAAGCGCAGCCTTTCTTCCTGCTCGCGCTCGTTCTTGGCGATCAGCAGTTTGTACTTGTGCGCCATGCGCTTTTGCAGCAGCCATATTCCGCCGGTGAAGAGCATAATGAATATGAGCAGACAAAGGCCAATGAACCAGGGTCTTTGCCAGATGGGGGCCTGGACGTGGATGTGGAGCAGCTCCATGGGCTTGCTCCAATTGTTGTTGGTGTTGCAATTGGCCAGCAGGGTATAGTTGCCGGGATTCAAGTGGCCCAGTTCTACGCTTCGCGAGGCGCTTTGGATTTTCCTCGGTTCGTCTCCCTCAAGGATGTAGTTGAAGAGGTGCTTGCAGAAGGGCACACTTTCGTCAACAATCACTTTGAAGTTGATGGACGAGTGTTGGTACGGCACTACCAGCTTCCGGTGCGGCAATACGTCGCGGGTGATGTCCTTGCCGTCCAGGTTGATGCTGAGCAGGTTTACGGCGGGGGCATAGTCATCCACTATTTCGATGTTCTGGTTGATGACCGTTAGCCCTTGTGTCCCGCCCATGTAGATATTCTGGCTGAGCGACCTCGGCATGGGGGTGAAAATGTACTCGTTGGGCTTCACGCCGTCCGTCTCGTCCAATATCATGGTCCGCTTCTCGTGGATGAAATAGACCAGCAGCATGTTGTTGGCTCCTATCCAGATGCGCTCCTTGGAGTCTGATGTCAGGCTCTGGATGTTCTGGAACAGTATGTTTTGCACCTTTTTAGACAGCTTGCTTGCCGTGTTATAGTAGTACAAAGCGTAATCGCTGCCTATCCAGAAGTTGCCTTGGCTGTCAATGCAGGCCGAGGTGAGCGACTCGTTGCCTGAAACGCTGAAGAGCAGGGTGATGCTTTTCGAGGCCTTCTCAATTTGCAGCAGTTCTTTATAGCTCATGATGTAGATGTAGCGGTCGTCCTCATGCACAGGTTGCGCGTTCATGAGCTGGTAGTTTTCCACGTTGGGCGGGGTGGAAAGCCGGTAGGTTTCATGCGTATGCCGGTTGTATATATAAATGTGGTAGCCGAAGATGTAGATTTCGTCGGGGGTGGCATACAGGTTTACCAAGTCGCCTTTGGCAAACTCTTCCCGGGCTGTATGGCTGTCTATAAGTGGGTAGGGAGTAATCTGGGCCGTGCGCTTGTCGAAAAGATAAAACCCATCGTTGAAGCATGATATGAGCAGCTTGTCGGGTGAGAATGAGACGATGGACACCACTTTCTTGCCGCTTGTGGAGGGGAAATGCCGGAACAGTGTGGTGTGCTGGTCGTAGGCATTGAGGCCACCTCCGTCCGTGCCAATCCACAGTAAGGTGTCTGCCTCCTCGTGCAATGCGGTGATTGTCGGCTCGCTCAGGCCGTATGGAACGTTTGGTGGTGTGTCTTTGTACGTCTTGATGTGATTCTTGATGATGGCGAACAATCCGGCATGCACGCTCCCTCCCCAGATGTTTCCTTTCCTATCCTTGTAAAGGCAAAAGATGGAGTTGTTCGGCAGGGAAAGAGGGTCGCTCGGAATGTGCTTTATACATTTTACCTCATCGGTATGCAAGTCCAGCAGATTGATTCCCCCTCCGTCTGTGCCCATCCAGATGATGCTGTCCTTTTCTACAAAGTCAGAAACCACGTTGTGTGTAAGCTTGCCGTTTTGCACGGAGAAGTGCCCGTCGGGAGTCCCGTCGTGCCGGTATCTGAAAACTCCATTGCCATAGACCGATACGTACAGGCGCTTTTGGCTATCGACAAAAATGCTGTTGACATTGTGCTTCTGCACAAACGGGCAGCGCGACATGGTTTGCCGCTTCAGGTCGTATATCCAGATGCCGTCGTGTTTGCAGGAGGCGATGTAGGTTTGGTCATCCCAAAGGGCAATGTGCGTGATGCATTTGTTTAGATCTCCTTTTACTTCATTTATCAACGGGGCGAGTGACCGGCTCTGGTAATGATAGCTGTAAATCGTGTTGCGGCCACCTAACAGCAGGACACTGTCGGTATGCAGGCAACTCCATGCTTCGAATGGCTTTCCTTCATACAGAAGTGGGCTGAACTGTTTAAGCGCCGGGTCAAACGTTCCGACCCCATGGTTGGTGGATAGGTATAGTTTTTGGTCGGCCCCTTCGGTGATGAATTTAATGTAGTTGTCGGGCAGCGATTTCGGGTCGGAGGGATTGTGAAGATAGTTTTTCAGTTCAGATTGGTCCCAGCTGTTGAGTCCGTTCTTCGTCCCAATCCATACGATTCCTGCATGATCGCAGAAGATGCATTGCACTCTGGTATGTGTCAGTCCCTCGTTAAGCGAGAAGGGGATGAAAGAAAGTGTCTCCTGGATGGCATGTAAGGGCAGACACAGAGTAAACGCAAAAAGTATGGCAGTTATGATGTGTCTCATGATATAAATGATTAATCCGGTCTCAAATATAGAGATTATTTGGGTAAAAATAGCCAAAATGAACATTTATTGATGTCTTAAGATTATTTGTTGACTTATCCAAATCTAAATTTGATACTTTATAACTATTTGTTGAGCAGGATAAAAGGCTGTTTATTTAATTTTGGTGGTCAGAGAAATAAACCTATATTAACAGTTATTTATTACTTAATCCTATTTTAATATGAGTAGTATAAGAAAAGTTGCAAGATGCTTGTTTTTGTGTATGCTTGTATCCGTATCTTCCACATGGGCACAAGTTACGCAAAACTATAGCGGTGTCGTAGTCGATGCTGCGAGCAGCGAACCTTTGATTGGGGTGAATATCACTCAAGAAGAAACAGAAACCGGTACAATTACCGATGTGGATGGGAGATTTGTCATTCATGCTACCGAGGGGGCCATGTTACACATCTCTTATATTGGTTATGAGACGCAAGAGGTGCAGTTGGGGAAGGAGACCAATTTGCAGATTCTCCTTAAAGAAGACCTGACCCAGCTGGACGAGGTGGTGGTAATCGGTTATGGTGCGGTGAAGAAGTCAGACCTTACGGGGTCCGTTTCGTCTATCTCGACTAAACAGTACAAGGAACAGCCGGTGAAGCGTGTGAGCGATATTCTTCAAGGCCGTGCCACAGGTGTGCAGGTCACCAATACCGATGGTATGCCCGGTGGCGGTGTGAAAATTCGTGTGCGTGGTACTACCTCTATTAATACCGGGTGTGAGCCGTTGTATGTGACAGATGGTGTAGTGGGCGGCGGGCTTGACATGAACCCCGACGACATTGCTTCCATCGAGGTGTTGAAGGACGCATCTGCTACGGCCATTTACGGTTCGCGCGGTGCCAATGGCGTTATCCTTATCACGACTAAAAAAGGAGCAGAAGGCAAACCCAGCATTTCGGTTGAGGCTAATGTAGGTATCTCGAATATCATCAAGAAGTATGACTTGCTTTCGCCTTACGAATATGCACAGGCCCTGAACTATTATAGAGGAGGTGCTACTATATCGGCTGAAGATATGGAGGCATACCGCACAGGACAGAAAGGTATTGATTGGCAGGATATAATGTTGCAGACCGGGGTGAGCCAGGATTACAGAGTCAGTGTTTCGGGCGGTAATAAGAAGAACCGGTATTACATATCTGCCAACTTCCTCGATCAGACAGCCATCACCATTACTACCAAGAACCAGCGGGCACAGATGCGTGTCAACCTGGACAACGAGCTTACAGACCGTCTTACTATGTCGACGAAACTCAGCATGAGCTATTCGCATCGTCATAATGGCGATATCGACATGATGACTTTCCTGAACTACTCGCCTACCATGGAGATGCGCGATCCGGAAACGGGAATATATAATAAAGACCCGTACAATGCCGTTGACGCTAACCCTTACGGTCGGCGTGTGGAAAACTATGAGGATAGCTACAACTATAATTTTGATGGAAATGTAAACCTTACCTACAAGATTATTGACGGTTTGACGTTTTCTGCACAAGGCTACCTTAATTATAGCCATTCGCCCAGCTATACCTTCACTTCTTCATTGACAGCTCCCGGTGAGTTGAGCGGAATGACGAATAGCGGTGTTCATGGGGTGACGTGGCAAAACATTGAGAACGTTACTTACGACAAGACGTTTAATAAAGACCACCATCTTACTGCTACGGCAGTATTTGAATTGAGCGGCTACGAGGGTAAGAACATTTCAATAGCAGGTTCAGAGTTGAACAACGAGTTTGTAGGATATTGGAATGTGAACAATGCCGCAAATATTACGGCAAACAACGGATATTCCGCTTCATCCATGGTGTCGGCTTTAGGTCGTGTGATGTATAGCTATAAGAGCCGTTACATGGCTACCGTTACTCTGCGTGCCGATGGTTCTTCGAAATTCAGCGAGGGCAATAAGTGGGGCTATTTCCCGTCTGCCGCGTTGGCTTGGAATATAGCAGAGGAAAACTTCATGCAGAATCAAAATATATTTGATCAATTGAAACTGCGTGCCAGCTTCGGCGTGTCGGGTAATTCCGGTATTTCCTCTTACTCTACTTTGGGAATGCTCGCCGAAAAGAATTACGACTCGTGGGGAAGCGGACAAATATGGAACGGCTATTGGAGCGGCTTGCCCGCCACTCCCGATGTCACTTGGGAGAGCACTTATCAGTATAATGTAGGTGTGGATGCTTCGGTACTGGACGGACGCTTGAGCTTTACCGCCGAATGGTTCCGCAAGGATACCAAGGACTTGTTGCTGCGGAAACCCATTCCGGCTTATAACGGCGGTGGCAGCTTCTGGGTGAACCACGGCGAGATTCGTAACCATGGTGTGGAATTCAATATAGCAGCCACCCCGGTAGCTACTAAGGACTTGCGTTGGGATACTTCGTTCAATGCTTCTTGGCTGCACAACGAGGTGATAGACTTAGGTGGTGACGACTTTATTGTGGGAGAGAATCTTACAGGATTTGGCGCCGGCCCTATCGAGATTAAGAAGGTTGGCTATCCCATCGGTTCGTTCTATGTGTATGAATGGCAGAACTTCAGCAAAGATGGTCTGAACCTTTACAAGCATCAGGCAGATGGTAGTTATACCTCCACTCCTACAAGTGACGATTTGGTGGTGAAGGGTCAGGCTGAACCGAGCTGGACATTTGGCTGGAACAATACTGTGACTTGGAAGAATTGGACATTCAACTGTTTCTTCAACGCAGCTTTGGGAGCCGACCGTCTTAATATGAGCCGCTTTGCCATGTCTTCCATGGTGGGTAAATATAAATTCATCACCTTGGCCGATGCTTACTACAAGAGCTGGGACATGGTGGAGAACAAGGCCGATGCCCTTTACTCAACCCATAGTAACAGCAATAACAAGGATTATCCCGATTCAGATTTCTATCTGGAAGATGCTTCTTACATTAAGCTGAAAAACATCACTGTGGCTTATACCATCCCGCGTAAGTGGGCGCGCATAGCAGACTTGCAGCTCTCGGTAAGTGCCCAGAATGTCTTTACTCTGACCCATTATACCGGTATGGATCCGGAAGTAATCAATGCAGGCCCTTACGGACTCAATGGTGTGGATATGGGTGCTTATCCGGTTCCCCGTACCTTTACATTCGGTGTGAAACTTAATTTCTAAGTAACATAAAAAAACTCTCAATATGAAAAAGATATATCAATTATTGACGGCAGCCGGCATGGTGCTCTTGCCATTTACAATGACTGGTTGCCAGGATTTTCTGACCGAAGACCCCAAAGGACAAATGGCGGTAACAAATTTCTTTCAGACTAAAGGCGACTTGGATAAGAGCCTTAATGCCCTGTACGGCGTTTTGGCTAATGCCATGTATGCCAACAATGCCATAGGCTTTGATGCTGTACGAGGCGATGACATGAGTACCCACCCTGCCAGCAACAAACAGCCTATCCGTGAAGTGGATACTTATGATGTGTCTGATAACAATACTTGGGTGGATGAGTTGTGGACACGGCGTTGGGAAGTGGTGAAGGCAGCCAACTTCATCATTGAGAATGCTGGACGTACTCCCGTAGAAAAAGAGTATGTGGATGCTACGTTAGGGCAAGCTTATTATTGGCGCGCTTATTCATACTACTATCTGGTCACTACTTGGGGACGTGTGCCAATGGTAGTGAAAGATGAGGTGGAGTATAATATGCCCTTGGCTGAGGTGGAAGACATCTATGCCCTTATTGTGGATGATTTGAAAAAAGCAGAAACCATGCTGCCGGATAATTATACCAATGAACCTTATGCGCGTAATGGTGTGAACATAGCGGTGAATAACGCGGCTGCTAAAGCTACTTTGAGCTATGTCTATATGACTATGGCGGGATGGCCTTTGAATCTGGGTGTAGAATATTACAAACTTGCTGCCCAGAAAGCAAAAGAAGTGATTGACGGTGTGGAAGACGGTACGTGGAACTACCGCTTGCTGGATGAGTACAAGGATGTTTATTCGATGAAATGGAACGAAAACAATCCCGAAGTGCTTTTAGGAATACACTATAATCTTTCTTCGGGTGCGTTGACCAACGCCGTGGTGTGCGACTTTATGCAAGATATGGCTTATGGCGGCGGTTGGGAAGACACGCATGGTGAGATAAAATTCTGGAAAGATTTCCCGGACGGTCCCCGCAAGGAAGCAAGTTACTTCCCGAAAATTATTTTGCAAAGCGAAGCGAAAGAAGGTACACTGCGCGACTGGTGGGAAGATCCCGACCCGGCATCTCCTCGCGTATCTCTGGCTCCGTGCTTTATGAAGAAAGTGGAAGGATTGAATGGTGCAGAATTTGACTATACCAATCCTGCAGCTCTGAGCTTTGAGGGTCAGAAACAGCATCAGGTAATCCGTCTTTCGGAGGTATATTGCTGGTATGCTGAGGCTGTAGGACGTGCTAAATTGGGTGGAGCCGATAAGACTGAAGCTATACGTCTGCTTAATGAGGTGCGTAATCGTGCCGATGGTGCAGAGAGCAATATTTATAGTGCTTCGATGAGTGATGAGGAATTGGCCGAAGCTGCTTATAACGAGCACGGCTGGGAGATTGGCGGTTATTATTGGGCAAATATTGCTACTCGTGCGCGCGACATGTTCCGCATGAACCGCTTGAAAGATCACTTTGAATATCGCAAGGAGAATCCTGAGATAGAGGTCGCTCCCGGTGTGTTTGTCAAAGAGGCCATACCCGTTACAGGTGTGTGGGATGACAGCAAGATGTACTTCCCCTATCCGGCACGCGATGCGGCGAACAATCCTAACTTAAAAAACTAATTCTAAGGAGCAAATAATATGAAGCTGAAATATTTCTGTATAGCTATTGCTGCTGTTTGCATGTCTGTGCTCACGGCATGTAGTGACTTCATGAGAGAGAAAATGGATGTGGTCGATATGAACCTGTCGGGCAATGTCATTTCTTTTGAGGCAGCCCCGTCAACAGATCAGGATCAGACCATCCAAGTGGAAACCGATGCGTCATGGAAAGTGACGATTACCCAAGGCACGGAGCAATGGCTTACTGTGACTCCGATGGAGGGTACTGGCAATGCCACCCTTACTTTCCATGCAGACAAGAATACGGGGCCTGCACGTAGTGCCATAGTGACGGTGTCTGCCGTGCAAGCAGAATTGCTGGATATTACCGTCAAACAAAAGGCTCAAATGGAAGGGGATAAGTATAATCTTGACAGCTTTGACGGCCTGTTCTTCACCGGCTTGAACGATGCTCCCAATCCTATTACGTTGGTGGATCATGAAGGCTGTGAAGACGGTAAGGGTATTCGTATATATACCCGTCCGGGAGAAGAACATATGGGTACCAATGGTGACCGCTTCAAGGTGAACACCAATAAAATGTATTACTCCGGGCGTTACGAGTGGCGTGTGTATATTCCCAAACTGGGCATGAACGATCGTACCAGTGTGGCAGGATTCATTTATAATGACGACCGGCACGAGCTTGACTTTGAGATTTCTTCCGGAACTGCCGAAAATCGTGCTACGTATGGTGCTGCTGATGATGAACTGCTTTGCCTTATCTCCAGCCAGGCCAACCCGTTTGTGGGAGTGACCACCGTCATCAAAGCAGATGCATGGCATACCATTGCCATAGACATGAAGTTGAATGACGAAGGTAAATATGTGGCCGAGTGGCTGGTTAATGATGAACCTATCACTTCGCAGGTTATGGATTTCGGAGAAGAAATTGCTTTCCGTCCAATCTTTAGTGTGGAGAACCTGATGGGTATGGGCGACCATGCTGCCACGCAAGAGAATTATGCTATCTTTGACTGGTTCGAGTACATTCCTTATGAGTATTCGAAAGATCCTATTGGTGGCGATACCGACGAACCCGAGCCTGACGGAGAGACTGTAAGATGGGACTTTGATGACAATATGGTTCCTGCAGAGTGGGTATCTCCTGGCACCGCAACTGTTACCGATGGATGGCTGACGCTTCCTATGCCTAATTGCCATACTTTGATTAACGAGGATATGGGAGCCGGAAAGGTGACTTTCGAAATTGATGTTCCTCAAGTAAGTGTTGGCGAGAAGTACGTGGCAGGGCCTAATATTTCTGTAAACAATGTTCCCGGTGTGGAGCGTTCCTTCTCCATGTTCGTATGGGCCGGAAGCCAGGCAGACCGTGATGCGGTAGGTGCACTGCCGGGTCAGATGTTGGTACGTTGCTATACCGAAGCTTTGGGAGTGTTCAATTATCCTATTGATCCGGGCAAGCATACCTTTACGCTTGATTTGCGCCTGAATGCCGACGACCAATATTATTGTACCTGGATAGTGGATGGCGTGGATGTGACGACATTCCAGACTTGGTACACCTCGGCTGAAAACAAGTTCAACTTGCAATTCAGCACCATGTCAAATGGAGGTGGCTGGCAAGGTAGTACAGAGTGCTCGCGTGACTATGAAACCAAGTACAACTATATTGAGTATAAGAAATATGGTGAATCTGGGAGCGGGGAAGACAACACGGTTGCTTTCGAATTCGATGAGGCTCCGGCCGGTTGGACGTTAGGCGATGCTGTAATCAGCGATGGTGCCCTGAACGTTTCTAACGGACAGGTGGTGACTACCGATATAGTTGCCGGTGCTGCCAAGTACGCTTTTGAGCTGGATGTGCCCGAAGTGCCGGCCGGCGAAAAGTGGCTGAACGGAGTCAACATCTATGCCACCAATGCAGAGGAGCGCACCTTCTCGATCTACGTTTGTCCGGGTGCGCAGGCTTGGCGCGATGCTGCCGGTGCCATTCCGGGCCAGATGCTCATACGTTGCTATACCGAGCAGATGGATCCTTTCTTCTTGGCCATTGACCCGGGCGTACATACGTTCGAGTTGGACTTGCAGCTTAACGAAGACGGATACCTGCCTATATGGTATGTGGACGGTCGTGAGATAACACGCAAGCAAACGACATATACTTCCGAAGACTTTACATTCGGGCTGGAATTCCGTAACTTTGTCGATGGTGCTGCTTGGCAGGGCGATAGCAACTGCACCAACACTTATACCGGCAAGTACAACTGGTTTAACTATACTCCTTATTGATATTATTAATTTAACACTTATGTAGATTCTGCTGCACTTTTTATCCGCCTGTTTCCTGTCGTAGGATGGGGTGTGGCGGAATCTACCTCTACAAAAAAGAATAATGAAGAAGATGATTTGTATGAAGAAATTCGTGTGTGTGGTATTGGCCGCATTTGGCTTGGCCGCTTGCAGTGTGAAGCAAACCGAGACTGTGCCAACCCCAAGCAAACAGCTACACCCTTGGGTCGTATACGGAGAGGAAAGTTCGTTTGCAGATCTTGAACCAGTGAAAGACATGATTGCCTCCGTTAGTGTTTTTGGCAATCCCCCGCGTGAGTATATCGATAAATGTCATGCGGCTGGCATTGAAGTGTATCGTGCCGTAGGCGGTAATGAAGAGTCAATCAATACTCCCGAAAAGATTGCCTCTTTGGTGGAAAGTTACGTAAATGACTGCCAAGCCAATGGGTATGACGGAATAGACCTCGACTTCGAGCATCTTTCGCCTTCAGTCCGTGCCACTTACTCGGATTTCCTGCAAAAGGCATCTGCCGCATTGCATGCCGCAGGCAAGAAGATGAGCCATTGCGTGGGCTTTTACCCGGCTCTTTATGCCGATGAAAACACGCAGATATTTTATGACCCGGCTGTATTGGAGAACACCTGCGACCTTGTGCGCGTCATGTGCTACGATATGTATTGTGCTCCCTGCATAGGCGTGAAAGAGCTGGCTCACCGTGATGACTGCCAGGGCGTGGGACCCACATCCAATTACCTCTGGACGCGCGAATGCATGCTTTATTGGAAAGAGCGTATCAGCGCTGACAAACTGGTAATGGCACTTCCCGCCTATGGCAACGATTATAAACTCACAGGCGACATTGCCGGTACGCAGATTTATGCCCCGAAGCCCGATAAAGCTGTTGGGGAACTTCCTGCTCCTACCTGGCTGTGCTATGAGAAGGTGAACATGTACCTTTACGACCACGAGGACGGATGCCGCCATCTGTTCTATGCGGCCGATGCCCGCAGCACCGAGTGCCTGCTTCAGCTGGCTGACGAGTTGCAGCTGCCTAAAGTCGGTTTCTGGCATTTCAGCAGCGTGTCGCCCGATACGTGGAAAGTGACGCGTGACTGGATGGAGAAATAACGGTAGAGTCGCTATTAAGTAGGGGTGTGCCAAAATGCAGATTTTGCTACACATCTATTAAGGTGCGTCAGATTACCCATTATGACGCACCATTATTTTTATCAATTAATCAAGTTGGATATGAAAAGAGCAATAGGGCTGTTCCTGCTTTTGTTGTCTGTTCAGTTGGGACAAGCGCAGGAGGCAAATAACCATAGATGGAATTTTGATGATTTGGAAGGGTGGAGATACGGGCACCAAGATGACAACCCGGCCAACCAATGTGAAATTAAGGATGGCATATTGAAGATATTTACAAGAGCAGAATCAAGGGACAGGAAGAAAGTCCGCACGGTTGATAAGATATACACTTCTGGCAGATATACGTGGAAGACGTATATACCCCGGATGGGGAAAGGTGACCAGGCAAGTGTGGGCTCCTGGATATATTGTGACGACCATCATGAGCTTGATTTTGAGGTAGGATACGGCACCTCCAAGGCAAGGAAAGAGGTCGGGGCGGAAGACGATGATATGCTGGCATATATGACGAGCCAGGATTTTCCGTTCACGTCGGTGCCTGTCAAAATTAAGCCGGGATGGCATCTGTTCGAGATAGATCTTAAGCTGGTCGATGGCAAATATTATGCTACATGGTTCATTGACCAGGAGAAGCGGCATGAAGTGCAGCTTCAGTTCGGCAATGAGATATCATTCCATATTTACTGTAGCGTCGAGAACCTTGTATTCTTGGGGGATCAGATTCCGCAGCAGGAGAATTATGGACTGTATGATTATGTGGAGTATAAGTATCATAAATAAGAGAGGCACAAACAGATGAAGAATGTATTTCTTTTCTTGGGTATTTTTTTATGTTTCTCTTTAGCAGCCCAAGAAAACAGGAGCTATAGCCACCTGAATATGGCTTCTTCCCCGTTTGTCGTGGAAGATAATTACCTGTCGAAGCATGATATCGTGTATCTGTCGCCCACCCAGCTGGAGGCGGAAGGTTTTCCTATGGGGAATGGGGACATGGGAGGCATGATATGGAACCATGAGAATGGCATAGAGCTGCAAGTCAATAAGAACGACTTATGGACTTCGTTGATGCCCGAAGAGGAAAATGCTTCGGTTCTGAAACATGCGGCCCGTCTGAAGATTGATTTTGGCCTGCCTGTGTTCAGCTGGATTCACTTGAAAGATTTTGAGGGCAGGCTGTCGTTGAAGAATGGAGAAGCGGGCTATCGTGCCGATACTCCTTTCTCCAGAACTTGCATCAAGACGTGGCTGGCCCATGGCAAAAACGTATGGGTCATTGAGTGCGAAAACCTGCCCGATGCTGGAGAAACAGAGGGAAACTCGGTTGCTACCATCACGCTTGAAAGGCTTGGTAGCCGTGCTTTTGCCAGGTGGTATTCGGGAGGATTCCCTAAAGATCCTGCGGTTGGCATAGGCGAGACCGAAGCTGGCAAAAGAGGCAACGACATGGTGATTGAGGAAAAAGGCAATGGCCTGCATTTTGCCGTGGCTTGTAGAATCGTGCAGGGAGACATGGCGCCGGCATTGCTGAATACCCATACGGTAGAGCAGAAAACCGATAAGGAGTGCTTTACGGTTTTGCTGAGTGTGGCTACTGACCGTGAGAGTGCTAATCCGGTGGTGGAGCAAGCCGTGAAACTGTTGGACGAGGCCGAGAGCACAGGGCTGGAGCAGCTCAAGAAAGAGAAAGACGAGTGGTATAGTGCTTTCTGGTCGAATAGCTTCATGAAGCTGGGCGATGACTATCTTGAGAATATCTATTATCTGCGCCGCTACCTCATGGCTGCGGGTTCTCAGGGTGAGTTTCCTGTGACCTTCAATGGCGGATTGTGGCGTTGGAACAGGGACGTGATGAACTGGATTACCCCGCATCATTGGAATACCCAGCAGCAATATTGGGGATTGTGTGCGCAGAACGACTGCCAGTTGATGGTTCCGTATCTGGATACATATTTCAAGATGATTCCTGCTGCCCAGGCCTTGGCTAAAGAAAAAGGTGCGTCCAATGATGCCTTGCAGATAACCGAGGCGCATTGCTTTACCGGCGAGCAACTGAGCACGGATTGGGAAAGCATGAAGAACAACTTTACTCCTGCCTCGCAAATAGCATCCTTGTTCTGGGACTATTACGAGTTTACCGATGACGAGGATTTCTTGAGGGAGAAGGCTTATCCCTTTATGAAGAAGGCAGCCAACTTTTATTTGGACAAACTCCAGTGGGATGAGCGGAAGAAGGAGTATTACTTTCTCTCTTCCCTTTACGAGTCTGAAGCGATTGAATATGTGAAGAACTCCATGAGCGACCGCAATTGCATAGAGCAGCTTTTTGGTAATTGCATAAAGGCGGCCACGATATTGAAGGCCGATAAAGACTTGGTAAAGCGATGGAACTATGTGTTGAACCATCTTTGGAAACGGGGGTACGAACAATTGGAAGGGGCAGGGGAGGTGCTGTCTCCTGCGGAAGAATATTATTCGGAAGCACGCTATACACCCTGGATATGGACGAATGGCGGCTTAGTGGCTTTCCCCGCGGGCTTGATAGGCATTGACGACAAAGACACGCGAATCGGCAAGGCGGTGATTAATCTGGCCAGATGGAAGAAAGATGCCAATGCTCACTATCCTATTCCGGAAGTTGCGGCACGCATGGGTCTGGGCGATGAGGCGTTGGAATATGTGATGAATGGTGTGAAGATTCATCAAATGTATCCTCAAGGCCTGATGCACAATGTAACGGGCTATCCCGACAATATATATGACCTGGCATCAAAGCACGACCTTCTGGGAGGGAAATATGTAATCCGTTCGCACGATTTCTTCCAATGCGGCATGGAGGCCATGAGCAATTATGCCACCACGATGAATGAAATGATGCTGCAAAGCAACGAGGGCAAGATCAGGGTCTTTCCGGCAGTTCCTTCTGCCTGGAATTCCACCAGGCTTGCTTTTACGCTGTTGGCACGTGGGGCATTTATTGTGTCGGCCGAAAGAAACGAACAGGCACGTGTAGGGCAGATAGGCATCAAAAGTCTGAAAGGAAACAGGTGTTTCTTGCAGAACCCCTGGGGCGATGAGGCCAAGATTGAGGTTATTCAGGTGGATAACGGTGCGAAGATGAAGTATAGGAAGAGTGATGACAATGTTATTTGCTTCTTGACTAAGCCCGGGAAAGAGTATATTGTCAGACTTGCAGATGATGTGCGGAAAGAGCGGACTGTTTTCACGGGAAGCCCGAATAAGCAAGTCAAAAAATTAGGCAATCGCATGTTGGGGAAACTGAGCGGATGGAATGATTTCCATTAAATCATAAGCCCAATCTAATGCGAATCGGAAGTTTTACGGTATGAGTATAACTTATTGATTATCAGTTGTTGTTTCGGGCGGCCTCCGAACAGCTTGCGAACGCGCTTCGTGCAGCCTTGGAACAAATGCCCCGGCAGCGGGCAAAAAATCCCCTCCTGCGTTCGCGCGTGGGAGGGGTTGATTGGTTTATAAAAAAGCCCATTATGGTTGAGGGATTTTAGGCACGGAGGACGCAGATTATCACAGACTGAAAATAGAATCTGCGTCCTCCGTGTTATTCGCGTCTAAAGAATACCCCTCAACCCCCACCGCTCACCCCTCAACTTTTAATTTTTCATTGATTTTCCTCCCCTCCCTACTAAAAAAATCTTTTTTTGCTTGTTTTTCTCGTTTCGGAACTATATCTTTGTGATATCAAAATGATATTATGATTTTGGTAGGACTTATATCTAAAACTGAAATAATATGGAAACGAAAGAAGTGAATTTTACAGGTTTCAAGATGAATGGGTTTCTGGCCCTTTTCCTCTTTTTGTTTGTGTGGACAGGACTTACGGCATGGTGCTTTGTGACGGGCGGTCTGCTGTTCTATGTGCTGGGAGCGGTGCTGGCAGTGCTGTGGATTATCCTGAACTGCGGGTACATGATGCTGGAGCCGAACGAGGCGCGGGCAATGGTGTTCTTCGGAAAGTATAAGGGAACGTTCCGCGAAACGGGATTTTTCTGGGTCAATCCGTTCATGGAGGCAAAGAAACTGTCGATGCGTGCCCGGAACCTGGACGTGGAGCCTATCAAGGTGAATGACAAAATCGGTAATCCTATCCTGATCGGGTTGGTGCTGGTGTGGCGACTGAAGGATACGTACAAGGCGATGTTCGAGATTGACGCACAGACCATGGCGAGCGAAGGAGCAACGTCGGGCGACGGAAAGACGGTGAGCGCGGGCAGTACCGTGGCGAGCCGGATGAATGCATTCGAGAACTTCGTGAAGATACAGAGTGATGCAGCCTTGCGTCAGGTGGCCGGACAGTATGCTTACGATGACAATGAAAGTACAGGCGGTGAGATGACCCTCCGTTCGGGTGGCGAGGAAATCAACGAGCAGCTGGAACAGAAATTGAACGAGCGTCTGGACATGGCGGGTATCGAGGTGCTGGAGGCAAGGATCAACTACCTGGCTTATGCGCCCGAGATTGCGGCTGTGATGTTGCGTCGTCAGCAGGCATCGGCTATCATCAGTGCCCGTGAGAAGATTGTGGAAGGTGCCGTGTCGATGGTGCACATGGCGCTGGACAAGCTGTCGAAGGACGAGATTGTGGAACTGGACGAGGAGAAGAAGGCAGCGATGGTGAGCAACCTGCTTGTGGTGCTCTGTGCCGACGAGGCTGCTCAGCCGGTGGTGAATACGGGGACGTTGAATCATTAAAGACTGGCCTCACCCCCGGCCCCTCTCCCAAGGAGAGGGGGGAGGGGGATGTTTTTAGTTGACAAGGGAACGAGTTAACAAGGCCACAAGGTTAGTTGACAAGGGAACGAGGCTTCAGACCACAAGGCTTGCATACTTGTTAACTCGTCACCTTGTTAACTCGTCACCTTGTCAACTCGTTAACTTGTCAACTCGTCAATTTATTATATATAAATAGGATGAAAAAAATACTTTTGTTATGGCTGATGGTCTGCACTGCATGGGCAGGATATGCGCAGGACGGGGAACGGAACCGTGCGGAGCGCATCTATGAACACCTGATGGCCGGTCGAGGTGACAGCATTTATGCGGTGCTGAACGATGAAGGACGACGTCAGCTGTCGCCAGCCTTGTTTAATGACACCTGGAAGCAGCTGGAGGCACAGTTTGGAAAGCTGAAGTCGGCCGGGGCGTGGGGCGAGGATGAAGCACAGGGCGTGAAGCTGTGGCATCGCGACCTGATGTTTGAACGCTATACGCTGCGCCTGTTGCTATCGTTCGATGCCGACGGACGGATGAACACCATCCGGGTGGTACCAGCTCCGGTACCGGTAGGTACGCCGGCGGTGGCATTCGACCAGACGGTGATGGAAGAGCGGGACATAGTGGTGGAGACCGACGGTTATCGCCTGCCGGGTACGCTGACCCTGCCACGGGTGGAAGCGGGCAGGAAGGTGCCTTGTGTGGTGCTGGTGCACGGGTCGGGACCGAACGACCGCGACGAGACCATCGGACCCAACAAACCTTTCCGCGACCTGGCGTGGCTGCTGGCACGGCGGGGCATCGGCGTGATCCGTTACGACAAGCGTACGAAGGTATATGGAGCCGATGTGGTGCCGAAAGGGAAAAAACTGGATATGGACGTGGAAACCTGTGACGATGCGGTGGCGGCAGTGAAACTGGCGGCGGCATTGCCCGAGGTGGCAGCGGACAGCATCTTTGTGCTGGGGCACAGCCAGGGAGGCATGATGGCGCCGCGCATAGCCCGGCGGGCAGAGCCGGTGGCGGGTATCGTCATTGTGGCCGGACTGGCACGACGCTTCGAGGATGCGTTGTTGGAGCAGTCGGAGTATATTGCTACCCTGTCGGGGACGGTGAACGAAGCGACGCGTGCGCAGCTGGACGAGCTGAAGCGGCAGGTGGAGAACGTAAAGCGACTGGGGACGGATGCCTTCAGTGACAGTATTCCATTGCCGTTGGGGCTTCCGAAAGAGTACTGGGAATTCTTACGGACGTACGACGCTGTGAAGGAAGTATCGGCCCTGACCTGTCCCGTACTGGTGCTTCAGGGCGAGCGTGACTATCAGGTGACGATGCAGGACTACGGCCTGTGGCTGATGGGGCTGATATCGAACCGGCAGGCCCAGCTGAAGTCGTATCCCGAACTGAACCATGTGCTGCAGGAAGGGAAAGGAAAGTCGACCCCGTTTGAGTATAACGAGGCACGTCCGGTACCAGCTTACGTGGCAGATGACATTGCCGGATTTATCCGGAGAAAGGATGTAAGATAGAATGAACGGTTGGATGAAATAGAAATGGCAAGCAAGAAAGAAAATACAACCAAGAGCTTTGTGCTGCGTGTGGACGCTGCTACGATGGATGCCATCGAGAAGTGGGCGGCAGACGAATTTCGCAGTACCAACGGCCAGCTGCAGTGGATTATCAACGAGGCGCTGCGGAAGAGCGGGCGGCTGAAGAAGCCGAAAAAGGGAACGGCTGGAGAAAGCTCGGATAAAGTGGATGATAAAGTATCGAAAGAAGAATAAATGAGAGGGAAGAGAAATGAAAAGACTGATATTACTATGTATAGGAATGTTCTGGCTGATGTTAGGAGTGAAAGCACAGCCGGCGACACATGTAGACTGGCAGCGCGATCTGGATTCGCTGGCCTGTTGGCTACCCCGATTGCATTACAACTTTTTTACTGTTCGTAGCAGGGAAGATTTTGAGAAAGGCATAGAGAACTGGAAACATCAAGGAAACAATGGCTTGTCTGACCTGCAGATGGCTTTGAAGCTGCAGCAGTGGATAGCTACATTCGGCGACCTGCATACTAATCTGAATTTTGTACCGTTGCTTGACCGTAATCGCTTATTGCCTTTGGGACTGAAGTGGATGGATGATGGTTTGTATATCGTCACGGCTCCTGTGGGGAAGGAAGGCATGTTAGACTGCAGGCTGATGGAACTGAACGGTACACCTATAGAAGTAGTGGCTGACAGCCTAGGTACGCTTTTTTCAGCTGATAATGAGGCTGTACGCAAGTCGATGGTTCCTAACTACTTGTGTTTCGTCCAACTGCTGGAGCATTTTGGATTCGTGCCGGACGGTAAAGTCATGTTCAAACTGGCATCGGCAGACGGTAATATGCAACTGCATGAGCTGACTCCTGGCAGTGTAAATCCTCAAAATCTGGTTTCTTTCCGTCCTGAAGGAGTGGCTCTTTGTTATCGGAATGCCCGCACTCTTTTTTCTGTACATTATGAAGCAGCAGATAGTCTGCTTTATGTTCAATATAACAAGTGCTGGAGCAGGGAGTTGGAAGAAGAATATGGTAATAGGGAACAGGCTTCCCGACTGCCTTCGTTTGCCGCACTGGAAGACAGTGTGTTCGCTACACTCCGTCATCGGCCGGTCAGTAGACTGGTGTGGGATGTCCGTTTCAATGGAGGTGGAAATTCGATACCGGGTACACGTCTGGCTGAGAAACTGGCTGGCTTCATGCACCAACAAGACGTTCCACCCCGTGTTTATGTAGTATTGGGAGCTGCTACTTTTTCGTCTGCCATTTTGAACGCGCTGGATTTCAAGCGACTGCTGGGGGCTTGCTGGGTAGGGGAGGAAACTTCAGGAAAGCCTAATCATTTGGGCGAAGTGCGTAGCTTTACCCTGCCTACTTCGGGCTTACAGGTGCAATACTCTACGAAATATTTTAAGAATGTGGATGAAGAGATGAACACGTTGGTGCCCGATGTAAAAATTCCGATGACTTTTGATGATTTCAGACAGGGAATAGATCCTGTTTATGAATGGATTAAAAAGCAATAACGATTATAGTAAGAATGACAAATTTCAATCAGTTTACTGTGAATCCGCTTCTGGAAGGACGGGTTTAGCAAAGAAGAAAAGGAGGAAACAAACGATGATTAACTTGGGACATTATTCGGGAAACGGGCACGACCTGCGTTACAGGCGGGCGAAAGTAGACTATATCCTGACGGGTATTGCGCTGATTCCAGTGCTGGTGGAGTGGGGCATCATTGCGTATCGGGCCGGTGCGGCAGGCATGAGCTTCGGTGCGGCGGGAGCCGTTGAAGGTATTGTGGCACTGCTGGTATTTCTGGTACTGGGGAGCAGTATGTTTCTGCCGGTCCGGGTGTTCAACTTTCCTTTCCGCATCACAGAGGCGAACCTTGCCCGACAGTATGTGCTGGCCATCCGGTTGTGTCAGGTGCTGAACATTGTGGCGGGCTGCATGAATCTGGGCGGAGTGCTTGGGAAAACGGTTCCGTGGGCTGCGTATCTGTATGCCGGCGGTTTTGCACTGATGGTGGTGGCGGTAGTCTGCTATATGTTACTGGCTTTCAGGATGCGATGAAGAAATCTGTTTTAAGAATACTTTGCAGGAACTAAAGAAGAATAGCATGAAAAAATTACTTTATGGATTCTGTGCCTTGTTGCTGTTGGTTTGCAGCAGTTGTCGGGTGAAGGAACAGTGGGTTTTGACCTGGGAAGAGAATTTCAATGACCAGAAACTGGATACGGCGGTCTGGTCTGTAATTCCCCGTGGAGGAGCGTGGTCGTCGTATATGGCTCCGTATGAGGAACTGTATCAGTGGACAGACAGTACCATTCAGCTGATGGCTGTCCGGAATACGCTTCATCCGTCTGATACCGCTACATATCTGACGGGAGGAATATGGAGCCGTTATAAGAAAGAATTCAAGTTCGGCCGTATTGAGGTGAGGGCGAAGGTAAAATGTGCGCAGGGATTCTGGCCGGCTATATGGATGTGTCCGGATCCGATTCCTTATCCGTACGGAGGCGAAATAGACATTATGGAACATTTGAATTTTGATGATTTTGTCTATCAGACCTCGCATTCACATTATACCATTAATCTGAAGCGGAATGATCCTCCCAAATATGCTACGGCACCTATTGATAAAGACGGCTTTAATGTATTTGCGGTAGAGATGTATCCCGACAGTCTGGTTTACTTTACTAACGGGAAACGTTCCATCTGTTATCCGAAGGTGAACGGAGGAAAGCACGGACAATTTCCTTTTGCATACGACCCGTTTCACCTGCGATTGGATTCGCAGTTGGGTGGAAACTGGGTAGGACCGGTTGACTCGTTGCAATTGCCTGTCTATATGGAAGTAGATTGGGTGAAGTATTATGAAAAACGTTGAAGCTGTTTGTGTATATACCTATATTTAGTGAAAGAAGGACGTAATTATACTTAATTCATGCGATTGCACCATCTGTGCCGATGCGCTATTTTTGCAGTATCAGATTTGAATGAATTAGTTAGTCATAATTACGTAACCACTTTTATGAAGATAAAAGGATTCCCGCCTTCCGATGTGACATCGCAGGGCGGGAATTTTATTACCTACTTCTACTTATTTCTCTTCGTACAATACCCGTTTCTGGGTATTGTCCTCCTCTGGGGCTCCCCGTATCTTTGCGTCAACAAAAAATTATAAAAAATAAGAAAAATGAAACAAAAGGTATGGGGCGTGTCGCTCGGCCTGATGCTCTGTGCGGGAGCACTTTATGCCGGGAATGAGACAAAGCCTGCACAGAAGGCCGGAGAAGAGGCCAAATTGAAAAGCATAGAAGCGGTGGAGAACAACCGCACAGTGGAGAATGAGCCGAAGAAAAGCCGTTTAACACTGGGTGGATACGGAGAGGCGGTCTACTCGCGCAACTTCTACAGTGACCATTATTTGAGGTATAAGAGTCCGGAAGCGTATAAAGACGCGAAGAGTCACGGACGTTTTGACTTGCCGCACGTCGTCATCATGCTGGGGTACGACTTCGGCAAGGGCTGGACGATGGGCAGCGAGATTGAGTTTGAGCACGGCGGTACGGAAAGTGCCATCGAGATAGAGGAAAGCGAAGGAGGCGAATACGAAAGCGAGATAGAGCGCGGCGGCGAAGTGGCGCTGGAACAGTTCTGGATTCAGAAGTCGTTCTGTCCGGCATTCAACATCAAGCTGGGACACATCATTGTGCCGGTGGGCGCAACCAATGCCCATCACCTCCCCACGGAGTTTTTCGGGGTGTACCGTCCCGAAGGAGAGAATACCATCCTGCCCTGTACGTGGCACGAGACGGGCATCAGCCTGTGGGGAAAGGCCGGTGACTGGCGTTACGAAGCCATGCTGTTGCCGGGACTGGACTCGGACCGTTTCGGACGTCAGGGATGGATACACGACGCTGCCGGAAGTCCGTACGAATTCAAGATAGCCAATGCGATGGCGGGAGCTTTCCGGGTGGATAACTATTCGGTGAAGGGACTGCGCCTGTCGGTCAGCGGATACGTGGGCAATTCGTTCAGTAACAGCCTGATGCGAAGCACGTCGGCCAAGTATGAGGGCGTGAAGGGAACGGTGACGATCGGTGCCTTCGACTTCGACTACCACGGACATAACTGGATTGTGCGCGGCTATGCGGACTACGGTCATCTGTCGGACTCGGATATCATTACTACCTGGAACAAGAATCAGCAGAAAAGTTCTCCGTCGAAGGCGCAGGACGTGGCATCGGATGCCATTGCCGTTGGCATAGAAGCGGGGTATGACCTGTTTTCGCAAATCGCCAAACTGCGGGAAAAGGAACAGAAACTCTACGTGTTTGCCCGATATGACTATTACGACTCCATGTATAAGGTGGAAACCGGTGTGTATCAGTACGACTGGTGCGGACGTACGCGCCTGGCGGCGGGTGTCAACTATTATCCCATCAAGGACATTGTGGTCAAAGGAGAATATTCCATCGGCTTGCTGAAAAGCAAGTACAACAACGAGCCTTCCATTTCGCTGGGAGTGGCGTATGCGGGGTTGTTTGGCAGATAAGAGGAGGGAAGAGGGTATCTTTAACTGCTCTGACTCCTTGAAAGAGAATACCTCCATTTATACACGAAAATAGAATGAATAACCAATAATAAATAAACTGATATGGAATTGAAGAAATTTTGGAAAGGAACTGCCTGCCTGATGATGGCAGCAGCATTGGGACTGAGTAACGCTGCCTGCAGCGACGACGACAACACGGGCGATCCGAGAGAACTGACTGGCCAGGAACAAGCCTTGCAGCTGGTAGCCAAGGACTACATTGAGAAGACGGTAGTGCCGACGTATCGTGGTATGGCCGATGCTACGATGGAACTGTATGAAAAATGCCTGGCACTGCGCAATGCCGGTGCAGGCAATCTGACCAGAGCCATGGTGCAGGAAGCCTGTGACTCGTGGGAGAAAGCACGCCGCTACTGGGAGTTGAGCGAGGCATGGCTTTATGGGCCTGCTGCCGACTACAACATCGATCCGCATATTGATACCTGGCCATTGGACCGTACCGCCATGGAGAACATGCTGAGTAACGAGCAGCAGATGGCAAACATGGACGAGGACGGTGTGTTTATCTCGACGCTGGGCGAGAGTCTGCTGGGATTTCATGCCGTGGAATACATGCTGTACGGGGTAGGTACCGACGGTATCGGTACGGGAGAACCACGTGACGTGAGCCTGTATACCAAACAGGAACTGATTTACCTGACTGCCGTGGCTGCCGACCTGCGCAACCAGTGCATCCGTCTGGAAGTATCGTGGGCCGACGGAGTAGCCGACATTGATCAGGAGAAGCGCGACTTGCTGGCCGAACTCGAACTGGAGCCTACCCGTAAGTACGGATATGAGATGATCAACTCGGGACAGCTGGGATCGACGTGGGTGAGCTATGCCAACGCCATTCAGGAACTGCTGGTGGGAGCACAGGACATTGCCGACGAAGTGGGTGGCCTGAAGATAGGCAATCCGACCGGACACGGCGAGGAGGATGATCCCGACTACATAGAATCGCCTTACAGCCTGAATTCGATTGAAGACTTTACCGACAACATCAAGAGCATACAGAATGCGTACGAAGGTTATCAGGTAGGCAAGAACGGAAATGTGACCGACGGTTACATTCAGCCGGTGGACCATTCGCTGAGCGCTTACGTAGCTACTATCAGTCCGGAGGCGGATACCCGCCTGAAGAACGCCATCCAGGCTGCCATCGATGCCATCGGAAAGATGCAGGAACCTTTTGCCAAGACGGCACGCGACCCGCAGTACGATGCCATTAACCAGGCCGCCATTGCTGCCTGCAATGAGGTGTCGGACGCATTGAGCGCGGTGATGAACGCAGTGGCACAGAATTGAGCAGGCAGGAGAATCGTAACAACGGAGTTAAATGTCAATATCTGAGGAAAAAATGAAATGTAACTATTTTTACCTGATGGCTGCGCTGGGCTTGTGCCTGACCGCCTGCCAGGACGACGGACCGGCTGTCCCGTCAACGGACGGAGGAGCCACGGAACTGCCCGAATGGTATTATACAGGGGGAGAACTGGGAACTTCGTTCCTGCAGACCACAACAGCATTTGAGCAGCCTACGGCTGTTGTGGAAGAAAACTTCTTTGAGGAATTCAAACGGGGAGAACAGCTGTTTGAAAAGTCGTTCAACTCGAACAACGAAGGGGTGCGTCACGGGTTGGGGCCGCTCTATATCCGTACTTCCTGCATGCACTGCCATCCCGGCTACGGTCATGGCAAGAGTCAGAACAACGGTACGTTCAACACCAGCGAGATAGGAAACGGCTATCTGCTTGTTGTCTACAATCCGGCGACCAATGCCTATGTGCCCTGGCTGGCCGGTATGCCGCAGACGAAGGCAGTAGCTCCCTTCAAGGCACCGGTTGACGAGTCGCAGATCCGCATCACGTGGCACGAGTATACCGATGCTTTCGGTAATCAGTTTCCCGACGGGGAGACTTACCGTTTGCGCTATCCGGAAGTGACGATTCCGAAAAGTGCGATCTATGTGGCCAACCGGGGATATGACGTGGGTGACTATGAGGTGCGTCTGGAATCGACCATCGGTATATACGGAACCGGTCTGCTGGATGCCATCAGCGATGCTGACCTGAAAGCCGAGTATGCCAGGCAAGAACAGGACGGCTTTCTGCCCAACGGTCTGAACCCGAACATTTTTGCCAACGGTGAGTGGACGGGACAGTATGCCAACACGGCTCAGGGAGGTGACGGTACGAAGTATCCTTACCGCTATACGTATGCCTTGAGTCGCGGGCCCCTGCAGGATGCTGCCGGAGCCAATGCCTTCTGGAACATTACGAACGTGACCCGCAGTGACCGGCGTTTCCATTATCTGGATGCGGCAGGTACGTATGCTACGTATGCTTCGCAGGATCCGGACATTCAGGCCGGATTTCCGGCATACATTACCAAGGTATCTACTGCCGAGGAGCATCCCGAATGGTTTACGGACAACGTAGCCGATAACATCTATAATTATCTGACATCGAAGAACCTGCCAGTAGAAATCAGCGATCAGGACTACATCGACCTGATGGTGTGGCACCGTGGTCTGGCCGTGCCTGCCGCACGCAATGTAGACGACGAAGCTGTGGTGCGCGGCAAGGAACTCTTTTCGGAAATAGGCTGTGCCTACTGCCACAAGCCCAGCTGGACGACGGGCGAGGACGAGATACGCGACCCGGCACGTTTCTTTACGGGCGAACGGGCCAACCTGTTGCCACGCTATCCCAATCAGAAGATATGGCCTTATACGGACATGGTACAACACAAGCTGCACATGGTGAACGACATCCGTACGGGATGGTGCCGTACTACACCGTTGTGGGGACGTGGCCTGCACCAGCGTTGTACCGGTGCCGAGTATGCCGACCGCCTGCACGACTGCCGGGCACGTACGACGCTGGAGGCCATCATGTGGCACGGTACGAGCGAGCAGAGTGATGCCTACTATAGCGTAAAGAAATTCCGCGAGCTCTCGAAGGAGGATCGCGACGCGATCGTGAAGTTCATTGACTCCATCTGACGGGTTCTCTTTCTTTTTAGTTATGGCAAAGAAACATTTACGAAATCTTTCTTTCGGTCTGCTGGGGATGTTGCTGGTGGTGCTGATGGCAGCCACGTGTGTGGAGAAAGTGTGGGGCACCGGTTGGGTGGTCCGGTATGTATACGGAGCCTCGTGGTTTGCTGTCTGTTGGGCCGTGACGGCTGTCGCAGCCATCCTTTATCTGATAGGTCGCCGGGTGCAGAAGCACCGGGCGACTTTTTGTCTGCACCTGTCGTTTGCGGTGATTCTGCTGGGAGCATTGGTTACCCATGTGTGGGGTGTGCAAGGCAGGGTACATTTGCGGAAGGGTGGAACGGAAAGTTCTTTTCTCGCTTCGGACGGCCGGGTGGTACCCTTGCCTTTTGCACTGGTGCTGGATGACTTCCGGGTGGAGTATTATCCGGGTACATCGGCACCGAGCGACTTTGTAAGCCGTTTTGCACTGGTGGCGAACGGGGAGCGGCAGGAGGCAGTGGTGAGCATGAACCGTATTTTCCGTTACGGGCCTTACCGGTTCTACCAGTCGGCTTACGATGCCGACGGGCAGGGCGCTACGCTGTCGGTGGCATGCGATCCGTGGGGTATCGGCATCACGTATGCGGGCTACCTCGCTCTGCTGTTTTCGGGGCTGATGTTCTTCTTCAGTCCGCACAGTACGTTCAGGCAGCTGCTTCGCAGTGCTCGGGGAATGCGGGGAGTAGGGCTGGCGGCGGTACTGTTGCTGTCGGTTCCGTCCGTTCGGGCACAGGAGGGACTGCCACGGGTACTGCCTCGGGAGACAGCGGCTGCTATGGGCGAAATGTACGTGTACTATCGTGACCGCATCTGCCCTTTGCAGACGCTGGCCAGGGACTTTACGGTGAAGCTGTATGGCAAGCCGGAATACAAGGGACTTTCGGCCGAGCAGGTGCTGACTGGCTGGTTCTTCTACTACGACGACTGGAAGACGGAGCCGTGCATCCGTGTGAAGAGCCGGGAAGTGCGCCGTTTGCTGGGAATTGACGGAAGCTATGCCAGCCTGCAAGACTTTGTGGGGCCGGAAGGCTATAAGCTCGACGCCGACCGGCTAGCCGGAGCTGCGGTGAAAGACACGCATGGCGCAGGTGAGGCAAACGAAAAGTTCAGTCTGGTGAGTGCGGCAGCTGCCGGAAGTCTGTGGAAACTGTTTCCGTATCGGGTTATTAGTGACACACTGCATGGTGGTCGCTACCGGTTGGAGTGGCTGTCGCTGGCTGATCGTCTGCCGAAGGACCTGTCGTATGAGAAAGGAGCCTTTGTGCGGGGAGTGATGAACTACGTGGCCGAGCAGGTGGCCCGGAAAGACTATGCCGAAGTGGAGCGGCTGGTGGAGAAGATACGCAGCTACCAGCGGCGTGAGGCAGCCGGAATGTTGCCTTCGGACCTGCGCTTTCGTGCCGAACGGCTCTACAACCGGCTGAACAACAGTCTGCCTCTGGCAGTGACGTTGGTGCTGTTGGGACTGGGAACGTTTGTTTACTATGTGCGTTGCCTGATACGTTGCAGACAGGCAGGGAAGACCGTTGGCCGCGGACTGACGGGAGTGATGGGAGCCGTTGTATTGTGGCTGTTGGTACTGATGGTGCTGCGCGGAGTGGTGAGCGGGCATCTGCCGATGTCGAACGGGCACGAGACGATGCATCTGCTGGCCGTATGTGCAGCGGTACTGACACTGTGCTTTCGGAGACGTTTTCCGCTGGCTTTGCCTTTCGGTTTTCTGGTGTGCGGGCTGGCGCTGATGGTGTCGATGCTGGGCGAGCGCAATCCACAGATCACTCCGCTGATGCCGGTACTTGCTTCGCCGTTGCTCAGTATTCATGTGGCGGTCATCATGATAGCCTATGCGTTGCTGGCTTTTGTGATGCTGAACGGTGTGGCAGCCCTTTTGCTGAGGGCGATGCGGAAAGACTGCGGAGACGAAATGGAACAGTTGCAGACGGTGAGCCGTCTGATGCTCTATCCGGCAGTGTTCCTGCTGGCGGCAGGTATCTTTGTGGGAGCAGTGTGGGCCAATGTGTCGTGGGGACGCTATTGGGGATGGGATCCCAAGGAAGTGTGGGCACTGGTGACGATGCTGGTCTATGCCCTGGCTTTACATCCGGCTTCGTTACCCTGGTTCCGTCGTCCGGTGTTCTTCCATGCGTTTTGTGTGGCAGCTTTCCTATGTGTGCTGGCCACGTATTTCGGAGTCAATTTCCTGTTGGGAGGAATGCACAGTTATGCCTGAAAGAAGAATATCCAAGCTTTATTACTTATATTTGATGAAAGGGAGACGGCATTATACCTAATTCATGCGATTGCACCATCTGTGCCGATGCGCTATCTTTGCAGTATCAGATTTGAATGAATTAGTTAGTCATAATTACGTAACCACTTTTATGAAGATAAAAGGATTCCCGCCTTCCGATGTGATATCGCAGGGCGGGAATTTTGTTTGTGGGGCCTCATCCCCGACCCCTCTCCAAGAGAGAGGGGGGAGAAGGGGAAATGGAGGTTTAGGGTTGATGAATAATTAATAATGAATAATGGTTGGGAGGTTAGGTTTGAGGCACGGATGACACGGAAAAAACATGGATTTCTAATCTGTGACAATCTGTGTGTTCTGTGGTGAACAGAATCATGGTGTATACGTGCATAGAGACGCAAAATTTTACATCTCTACTGTAGCGGATTAGTTTTGCTTAAAACCTTATTTATTCGAACACCAAGGAATAATCCTCATTTTTCATTTTTAATTGAATAGTACTACAGCTTCTCCTTGATGTCGCTCAACTCGACCAGTTTGTTGACGATGGCGTAGATGGTGAGGCCGGCGGGAGAGTGGATCTGCAGCTTGCGGGCAATGTTGCGGCGGTGGGTGATGACGGTGTGGATGGAGAGAAAGAGCTTCTCGGCAATGGCTTTGTTGGTCATTCCCTTTACGACGCAGGTGACGATCTCCTTCTCGCGCTGGCTCAGGGTATCTGATTCGTTGTCCTTTTCCTCTTCTTCCTCTTCGTCGTTGCGGAGCAAGCTATTCAGTTTGGCGGTGATGATGTCGAGGTCGTCGCAGATGGAGAAGCGTTCGTCGTATTCCTTCAGCACGTTGTTGTTGGTCACTGACGAAATGAGGGCGATGTATTTGACACCCGCCAGCCGGGGATGTTCGGCCTTGAAGGCAGGCAGGTTGAACCAGCCGTCGAGGGCAGGATTGATGATAATGATGTCGGGTTGGTGCAGGTTGGCATAGTGGCCCAGAGCCTCGGCAGAGTTGACCTCTACGGGGTGGATGTCAAAGTTGGGGATGCGGCGAAGTACGGCCGACACACCGCTGCGGATTATGACAGAGATTTCGGCTACCACTATTTTCAACGACAGGTTATTGCTGCTCATCTTTCAGTCTCCTTTCCATTTGCGCCACGGCGGGTACAAACATATAGTCTTCTACCTGACAGTGTGAAGCAAGGTCCTGTTCGCAGTTGAAGATGTCGAACAGAACGGCGTTCAGCAGGTTGTTGTTATCTTTTTCGGGATAGTATTTGATGATAATATTCTTCAGTTCGGTCAGTTTGCTGTCTATCTGGTTGTGATGGCTGGCGAAGGTGGCAATGTCGTACGTGGCGGACAGATGGCCTTTCAGCAGTTCGTCGACGTAGGTGAAAACGGCCTGATTCTCGTACTCCATGTGGCGGCGTACTTCCTTGGCATACTCGTCGAAAAACTTCAGGATGAGGAAAGATACGTCCTCCGTACCCGAGCAGTCGATGGCTTCGATGAGCTTGCGGCGGATGGCGGGCAGGTTGAAGTCGAGGAAGTAGGTGTGTGCCCGCTTCAGGTAGTCCATCAGGGCAGTGAGCGAGAAATCTTCTTCCTCGTTGCTATAGGTGTAGGGTTCGTGGCTGATGAAGTTGGCCACGGCCAGGAAGGTGCGGTAGTCCACTCCCTGTGTCTGGCAGACATCTTTTACCGTCTTGTCGCCGAAGCCCAGTGACAGGCCGAAGCGGCTCATCACCATCAGTAGGGAGTAATTGTCGCAGATGAGGTCGCTCATCTTGTCCGTAGCACGGTATTTATGCGGTTCGTTCATAGGCGTAAATGCTTGTTTTAGTGTAATAACTGCCTTGTGGCGGTCATTGTTTTCTTCCGGGCGCAAATTAACGATTTTTGGGCAGATGGTGCAATCCCTATTTGTAGGTATTTTGAAAATGAATAATCCGCTACAGTAGAGACGCAAAATTTTGCGTCTGTATATACAACCACAGAGGACACAGAGTAAAAATTTTAAATTCGTGTTATCTGTGTTCTCCGCGTCTAAAAAATCTCCAAACCCTCAACCATTCACCATTTTTCATTCACTCTCTTCCCGGCTTTTCAGGCAAACTAAAAGTTTTAGTTCTTATTAACTATGAAAATTAGTTTATGAACTAAAATATTTCGTTATTTGCGGATGGAAGAGCTACGAGTTATGAGCTACAAGCTACGAGCTACAAGTAAGTGGCGGGTTGCAAATTCGTAATTCGTAACTCGTAGCTTGTAGCACATAACTCGTAGCTTGTAGCTCGTAGCTCATAACTCATATCGTAGCTTGTAGCACATAACTTGTAGCTCGTAGCACATAACTCGTAGCTCGTAACTCGTAGCTCGTAGCTCGTAACTCGTAGCTTATTGTAACTAAAAAATAGATATGAAAACACTGACTGCAAAAGAAGAAGAAATCATGGGATTTTTCTGGGAGAAAGGTCCGTTGTTTGTGAAAGAAATGCTGGCGTTCTACGACGATCCGAAGCCACACTTCAATACCTTGTCTACCATTGTGCGTGGGCTGGAGGAGAAAGGCTATCTGGCGCATAAGGCTTTTGGCAACACCTATCAGTATTATGCCACGGTGACTCGCGACGACTTCAGCCGCCGTACGTTGCGGAGCGTTATCAGCAAGTATTTCAATAACTCGTATCTGGGTGCCGTGTCATCGCTGGTGAAGGAGGAAGACATTTCGCTGAAAGAGCTGAAGGAACTGATACAGAAGGTAGAGGAGGGACAGTTATGAAGAAGCGGTTGCTGCTGACGGTGTGGCTGCTGTGTGGCCTGACCATGCTTTCGTGGGGGCAGACGGACGGGAAAAAGGAAGCGAAACTGCTGGTGGACGGCTGCTTCTTTACGGAGTCGCCCTCGGAGCTGCAGGGAGCTGCCTATCAGATGTCTATCCTGAAGAATGACGACGGACGGATGATGATGCTGGTGACGGGCGTCAAGCTGAGCGAAGAATCGAAGAAATATGCCGTTCCCCTGTCCGAAGTGAAGGATGCCGACTATTGGCTGGAGAAGGCGAAGGAGAATAAAAAGTTCCTGTCCATCATCGACCACGCCCCCAAGTCGGCCCTGCAGGAGGGCGAGCGCATCAAGCCTTTCAGTGTGCAAGCCACGGACGGTAGTCGCTGGACCGACAGCAACACGCAAGGGCGTCCGCTGGTGTTGAACTTCTGGTACACCGGTTGCGGTCCCTGCATTCGCGAGATGCCCGAGCTGAACGGGTGGATGGACGTCTGTCCCGACGTGAACTACCTGGCCGTCACCTGGAATACGCCCGAACAGATTGAGAAGATCATAGAGCGTCGTGGTTTCCGCTTCCATCAGGTGGCAGGCGACTCGGTGCTGTGGAAGATGTTCGGCGTGCAGCAGACACCTACCACGGTGGTGCTGGACAAGCAGGGCGTGGTGCGCAAGTTGGTGACAGGCACCAGTCAGCAGAAGCGCGACGAGCTGCTGGAGGCCATCCGGCAGGTGTCGGACGAGAAGCAATGATAAGTTGGATCATTTAATATAGAATCCGTATGAAAAAGATATTATTGGTAATGTTGTCCGTGCTGTGCTGGCTGAGTGGGTACGCACAACTGAAGGTGGTGGAGAAGCCCTACTTCCTGAGTGGAGAGACAAGGCTGGAAGTGAGTCGTGTATCTCTTTATGATGACCGTACGGTGGTCGACGTAGACTATTATGCCGGAGCCATGGGCGATGAAATCAGTTTGTCCCCTTCGGCTACCTTGTCCGCCGGAGGCAAGCAATATGCCTTGAAGAAGGCTGAAGGCATTTCGACCACGGAGGGTATGAAAGTAGCCGCTAACGGGAAAGTCAGTATGCAGTGGACGTTCGAGCCCCTTCCGGCCGATGTTGCTACATTCGATTTTCAGGAAAATGTGGACCGGGGGTGGAAACTGCTTCAGATACACTTGGACGGCAAAAAGCCCGAAATCGCCGTGCTCGAACGTTTGGTCAATCATCGGCCCGACTACGACCGCCCTCTGCCGGCGGCGCAGCCCGTCTTCGGAAAGTTCCGCATCACCGTCCGTTTCCTGGGCAAGGTGTCGCCGGGCAGTATCCGTTATGGTTTGAGCGAATGGGGGGCGCAGTCGTTACTGCCTGTTTCTGTCGAAGAGAAGGACGGTGTTTGTGTGATAGATGACTACCTGACCCATCCAGGACTGAAGTCGTTCTACGTGGGCAGGCAGAAGTATTCTGTCTTTGTGGCGCCGGGCAGTGAGGTGACGATGACCATCAACTACCATGCTATACAGATGGCTACTACACATCTCTTTGGCGAAGAATACAAGGACGTGCAGAAAGTGTGGTTCGAGGGCGATTACGACGGGCTGAATACTGCCTTGAACAACGGCCCTTACAGTCTGGATGCGACTGACGAGCTGGACGATATCGGCACCATGTCGGTGGACGAGCTGAAAGAGAAGGTATTGGCTTATTATGACCGGGTGAATCAGTGGCTGGAGAACGATGCTTCGCTCAGTGCCCCTGTGAAGAGGTTGCTGCACTTGGAATTGCAGGCTCTTACATTCAGCAATGTCGTTTCTGCCAAGTACACCATAGGTTTTGCTCTGCGGGCCAAAGGACAGGAGCGGGGCAGCCTGACCGAGGGTCCCGGCTTCCGCGATGAAATCATGGCACTTGATTCCCTCCGCTCACCGACCATGATGATGACTACGCGCTATCCGAGCATTGTGTCGGCCTTGAGTAAGGCTCACGATCCTGCCGCAGACCATTCCTGGTGCAAGGATTTGGAAAGCATGGTCTTGAACGAGATGGCGCGCCGCTACTTAGGACGCATGGCTCCGTTGCCCGATACGTTGCTGGCCAAGGTGGACAGCTTGCAGACGCCTGCCATCCGCGAATATGTCCTGACCCAACACCACGAATACGCAGAGGCTCTGAAAAAGGCTGCCCATGGAGGAGACGGTTACACCATTGCTACGCTGGACGCTTCCGTCAGGGGCGACAGCCTGCTGCCGGCCATTGCTGCCCGACATAAGGGACGGGTGGTGTTGATAGACTTCTGGGCCACGTGGTGCGCTCCTTGTCGTCAGGCCATGAAGAGCATGAAGCCGATGAAGGAGGAACTGAAGGGCAAGGATGTGGATTTTGTGTTCGTGACCGACGAAACCTCTCCGCAGGTTTTGTGGAAAAAGATGATTACCGACATTCACGGCGAGCATTATTACCTGACCAACGCACAGAACGCCGACCTGTTGAAGAAATACCAGTTCACAGGTATTCCTGCTTACCTGATATTGGACAGGGAAGGCCGGGTAGCGTGCCAGCATGTGGGTTTCCCCGGTACGGAGGTCATGAAGCAGGAATTGGAGAAGGCATTGTCAACTCATTAACTCGTCAACTAAAACATAAATTATATGGGAATCTTTTTAGTCTACATACTTAAGTCTGCTGCCTGTCTGGCGGTGTTCTACCTGTTCTATAAGCTGCTGATGAGTCGCGACACGTTTCATCGGTTCAACCGCTTTGCCTTGTTGGGACTGCTGGTGCTGTCGTCCGTGCTTCCGCTGGTGGAGGTCAGTGTGAACGAACCGGTGGGAGTGCAGGAAACGATGCTTACGCTGGAACAGCTGCTTCTGCTGGCCGATGTGGAGGAAGGGCAGGAGACAGTCGTGGCACAGCCAGCTACGGCACTGTGGGTACGTGTGGCATTGCTGGTCTATCTGGCAGGGATTGTTTTCTTTGCCGTACGCAATTTGTGGTCGCTTGGCAGGCTGGGCGCGTTGTTGCGCCGGGGCCGGTTGGAGCGGGTATCGGATTATCTGCCGGGTCGTGCGGAGCATGTAAGGCTGGTGGTGCACGATCGCGACATCGCCCCTTTCAGCTGGATGCGCTACATCGTCCTGTCGCGTAAGGATCTGGAGGAGAACGGCCGCGAGATATTGATTCACGAGTTGGCGCACATCCGCAACCGACATTCGTGGGACCTGCTGCTGGCCGACCTCTGCATCTTTGTGCAGTGGTTCAATCCCGCCGCATGGCTGTTGAAGCAGGAGTTGCAGACCCTTCACGAGTACGAGGCCGATGAAACCGTGCTGCGCGAGGGGGTGGATGCCAGGAAATATCAGATGTTATTAATAAAAAAAGCTGTCGGCACAAGGCTCTACTCTATGGCCAACAGCTTTAATCACAGTTCACTTAAAAAACGTATCACTATGATGTTAAAAGAAAAGTCCAATCCGTGGGCGCGGGTGAAGTACCTCTACGTACTCCCGCTGGCGGCACTGGCTGTAACGGCCTTTGCCCGTCCCGAAGTGTCGGCTGTGACCGACGAGATTTCAAGTGCCAAAGTTAATGATTTGGCCGAAATGGTGAAAACAAATCTGCCGGAAAGTGTGGTCGAAGCAGTGAAAGACACGCTGCCGCCGGGCGTAATCCATGTGCCTCAGGAAGTGAAAGACGACCTGAAAGGTACGCCCGTCTTCGAAGTGGTGGAGCAGATGCCTGAGTATCCTGATGGTGGCATGGCCGGGCTGATGGAGTATTTCAAGAAGAATATGCGTTATCCTGAAGCGGCCAAGGAGGCCGGTATGCAGGGACGCGTAACGGTTCAGTTTGTAGTGAATAAAGACGGAAGCATCAGCGGTGCGAAAGTGCTGCGTAGTGTGGAGCCCGATTTTGATGCCGAAGCCATCCGTCTGGTGAACGCTATGCCCAAGTGGAAGCCGGGAATGCAGGGCGGAAAGCCGGTGTCGGTGAAGTTTACCGTACCTGTCAAGTTCATGCTGGATGAGGGCAATGAGAAAGTCGCTTCAAAGAACCAGCCCCTTATTATAAGGGGGGCAAGTACTACCGACCATGCGGACATACTGATACTGGTGGACGGACGGGAGGTGACCCCCGAAATACTTCAGGCTCTCAATCCCAGCCGCATCCAGTCTTTCAGCGTGCTGAAGGAACCGTCCGATATAGCAAAGTATACGACGGACAAGAGCAAGAAAGCCGTCATGCTGGTCACACTGAAGAAGGAGGAGCCGAAACCTTTGGCAGGTACGGTGGCTACCATCCGCGTGTCGGACAATGCTCAGAAGGCGTTGGTGGTGATTGACGATAAAGTGTCGGATGAAGCTACCCTCAAGAGTTTGTCGCCCGACCAGATTGAGTCGGTTACCGTATTGAAGTCTCAGGCAGCTGTCTCACTTTATGGCGAGGCGGGAAAGAAAGGTGTTCTTTACGTCCGTACCAAGGCTGCCACGGCTGGTGTGCAGGATGGCGAGGTGAAGGTCAGCGGGCTGGTAGTAGACCCGCAGGGCGAGCCCGTCATCGGCGCTTCGATTCTGATTGAAGGTACGAACAAAGGTACCGTGACCGATGTGGACGGTAAGTTCTCGTTGCCTGCTCCCAGCGGCGCCATACTCAAGGTGGCCTTTATCGGCATGAAGGAGGCCAGCGTGAAGGTATCTCCGATGATGGTAGTAACGTTGGAAAAAGAATAAATATGTCGGTGATGAGGTGCATGCCATGGCTGCTCGTTTGGTTTGTTTGCTGTGGAACCGTTTGGGGGGCTTCCCCTTCCGATGGGAAATTCGTCATTCGTTGGAACTTGAAGAACATGCCCGACAGTGTGAAGGGGGTACTTTATGATTTTAATCCCCGTATGGGTGTCGGCAAAGCCATTGCCGAGTTTCCCCTGCAGGACGGACAGATGGTTTATGAAGATACGATTTCCCGCCCTCGTCATCTGAGGTTTTTCGGTTGGGGAAAAGGCTTTCCCAACTGGGTACTCGACTTGTGGGTGGAGCCTGGCGGTTGGATTGACTTTCAGGGCGAGGACAAATGGTTGAACCGGTGGATGGTGACGACCAACGTCGGTCTGCAGAAAGACATGTTGGGTTATGAGGCCTGCGTTGCCGCCGAAGTGGAAGAAATCCTCCGTCTGGACGCAGAAACCGAGCGAGGGGACAGCTTATCTTCGAAACGCTTGCGTGAGCTGAACAACCGTATTGTCAGCAAGGGACTTTCCTATCTGAAGACGATACCCGTAACGGAAGCATGGTTGGATAAGTTTCTGGAAATCGCCTGGTATGCCACAGGCCAACAAGACTTCCTGGCCTCCTGTCGTCCCGACTTTCAGCAGCTCTATGCCCGTCTTCCTCTCGACTGGCAGAACACGGAAAGGGGGAAACTGATGGAGTCGTACGCTTTTCCCGCTCCCACGGTGGAAGAGGGTGACGAGATGGTGGACGACCTACTTTATGACGCTGACGGCGGGAAGCATCACTTGTCCGAGCTGAAAGACCGCTACATCCTGCTTGACTTTTGGAGTATAACTTGCGGGCCTTGTCGCATGGCAGAACCGGAATTAAAGGAAATAGCCGAAATCTATGCGGGCAAACTGGCGCTGGTAGGCATTTGTACCGACGATAAAGAGCGGTGGACTACTTTTCTGTCCGAACACGAGATGCCCGGCCACCAGTGGAACGAACTGAAAACTGGCGGACGGACGCTTGCCTCGCGTTACAAAATGAGCGGCATCCCTTATTTTGTACTGATAGCTCCCGACGGGAAGATACTGGAGATATGGAAAGGCTATCGGAAGGGAATCTTGAAAAAGAAGTTGGAGAAACGGATATCTGCGTTGTCAAAGTGACACTTTGATTCCCCAATCCCGCGAGAATCGCGTATTTCGGACGCGAGGCGGGAACGGTGGAAAAAAACGGAGCGGAGAACGCCTTTCTGCCTTATTTATAGACGTATAGCGAAAACTTTACATTTGAAATAGAATAAAAACAGGCTCCGGAAACGGAAAAAACGGAGCCGGAAACACGGAAACGGTACTTCCGGAATGCGGAAGTACCGTTTTTTTTCGTCGGACATGCTTTTTCAGGGCTATTGACAAGCAATCTGGGGCCGGATTGCAAGCATTGTTGGCGTTCCGCACAAGCATTGTTCGTGTTCGGTACAAGCAATCCGGCGGAGCGGTGCAAGCGTTGCTCCGGCTTTTATAACGTTTTTTACATGGTTTACTCTTCCGTTAGTCTTTTCCGAAAAACGGACGTGTCACTT
>NZ_JAULLJ010000020.1:0-69497 GCF_030518095.1 Bacteroides sp. ET489 | reverse complement strand
TTACCCTCTGCTAACGGATGTTTTCGCGTGGAATATTTCTCCGATCCTGCCAGTCTGCACCGTGCGCACGAGGCTGAAAAGCGGGAGTCGCAGGCTGTGATACACGACGGTAAACTTTTGTCGGGTTATTTACCATTGGTGCCGGTCGGTTCGGAAAGCCGTTATCGGGCTTACGTCAAAGTTGCTGAGTAACAGTTTTGCTATCTGTAATGTTCAAAAAATGTCCTTATCGTTTTATATATTCTTCCTTTTTATTATTTTTGCATAATGCAGCCGGAATTTTCCTGACTACTGAAAAACATTATCCATGGAAGACTATGATAAATTAATCAACGGACAGTTGGAAAGCATTTTGTCCGTAATGGACCGGCGTAACGTGTCGGCCGAAGATCGTATACGCATTAGGGAAGCGTTCGAGTTTGCCCGAGAGGCTCATGCCGGACAGAAACGTAAAAGTGGTGCACCCTATATTATACATCCGGTAGCAGTGGCACGGATTGTGGCCGAAGAATTGCAACTGGGGCCTAATCCGGTGATTGCTGCGTTTCTGCACGACGTGGCCGAAGATACGTCGTTTACACTCGATGATATAAAGGCACGTTTTGGTCCCGATGTCGCCTACTTGGTCAGAGTCGTGACGAAACAGAAAAAAATGCAGTATGAAACTTCCAAGCAGGTGGAAAACTTCAAGCAAATGCTCGACTCGCTGCATTACGACATCCGTGCCATCCTTATCAAACTGGCCGACCGCTTGCATAACATGCGTACGCTGGACAGTATGCGTCCTGAAAAGCAGATGAAGATAGCGGGCGAAACCGATTACTTCTATGCTCCGCTGGCCAACCGTCTGGGGTTGTACGGTATTCGTCGCGAACTGGAGAATCTAAGTTTACGCTACCGTTGTCCGTTGGAGTATCAGGAACTGGAACGAGCCATCGAAGCCGATAAGGCTGAAGACCGTCAGCGTCTGGATGCCTTTACCGGCGAAATGCTGGAGTTGTTGCGCCGCAAAGGCATTCAGGCGCGTACGGAAGTGCGCTATCGTATGCCTTACAGCATCTGGCGGAAGATACAGTCTACCGGGCGTGACTTCAAGCATCTGGATTACCGTCATGTAGTCCGGTTGATTTATCCGGCCGAACGTGAAGAAGATGAAAAGCGCATCTGTCTGCATATCTATTCCATCCTGACCGACCGTTTCAAGGAAAAACCGGGCAGTATCGTCAACTTTATCGACTCTCCCAAGGAGAATGGTTATCAGAGTTTCCATATCCGTCTGCTTAGCGAGCATGGCATTTGGGAAGAAATCCATATCTCTTCCGAACGTATGGTACTCAACTCCAAGCTGGGGTGTGCCGTTGAACGGATGGAAGGGGCGTGGGACAACTGGATTGCCAAGTTCCGTGCCTTGCTGAAGGATGCGGCCAGCCAGACTGCCGAAGGCTGGTTCATGGACAGTGTGGTAAGTTCGCTTTACAACGAGGATATTACAGTTTTCACTCCACAGGGTAAACCTATCAATCTGCCACAACGGGCTACGGTGCTCGACTTTGCTTTCGAACTGCACAATTCGATCGGGGCGCATGCTCAGTATGCCAAGGTGAATGGTAAACTGTGCTCGGTCAAGACTGAACTTCATCATGGTGACTGTGTGGAAGTCGGAGTTAATCCGGACTTTGCTCCTCGTCCCGACTGGCTCGACTGTGTGCAGACGTATAAGGCCAAGAGTTTCTTGCGTTCTTATTTGGGGCAGATAAAGTCTATTCCCAAGAACCGTTGCCTATGCTGCCATCCGTTGCCGGGCAATGAAGTGATAGGTTTCAGAGAGTTGGATGGTACGATAACCATCCATAAGCGCGATTGTGCTTTGGCTATCCGCCAAGCGTCGCAGGACGGCGATTCCATTGTCTCAGTCGATTTTCCAGAAGATAAGGATGTGTTCTATCCCGTGCGTATCAATGTACGTGCTGTCGACCGCTATCATTTACTGATCGATCTGGTGGATTGCATTACTAACGGCATGAAGCTTTCCATCTCTAGTCTGAATACGGAGACTGTTGACGAGATTGCCGATTGTACTATCAACTTTTCGGTTCATTCGTTCAGCGAGCTGCAAAAGGTGATAGCATCCATTAGCAGTATCGACGGAGTAGACGAGGTTCATCGGGTAGAACTGTAAGACTCGGCTGCCGTTGTGCTTTCGTTACCACAGCGGTCTAATGCGGTGACGGCAAAGTAGCGTTTCACGGTCCAAGGCAGTATAGGGGCATAGATGAATTCTGTGCCCTGTATGCGTTGTGCCACAATGTTCTCGGGACGGCTGGTGTCGACAGGGTAGGTGTCGGATGCATAAACCACGTAGGTGGGTGCATTACGAGAATCATTGTCGGTGCCAGGTTTCCAGCTTAGTTTCCAGTAGCCTTCTTTCAGCTTTTCCACTTTCAGTGCGGTGGGTGCGGTAGGCGGTATGCTGTCTATCCATGTCATGGGTGGTTGCAGGGCAGGAGCTGTGTAATACTTTTCAGTCAGGATGTCGTACAGTTCCTGTGTGTTGTCCATCAGGTATTTTACCCGGTAATGTCCTTCTCCGTCCAGCTTGTGGGTACGCACAAAGTGGATCTGTCGCTCCACTTCGTCCACAGTCCAGTTTCCTTCACTGGGATCTAGGAAGTAAATGCCCAAGCCGGGGATGACTTGCCGTCCGTTGGATTGTTCTTTCCAGTCGAGGGCGAAGGGATAGAATCCGTTGCCGCGGAAATACATCATGGGATACACCTGATCCTGAATGCCTTCTCCCAGCCAGCCTTGCACGTCCTGATAGACGGTGTGGAAGGCGTTCCATCCGCGCGAGGAATAACGCGAGGTGTCGCGGTACTTTCCGACCGGACAGGTGCTCACCTTGACCCAAGGCTTCAGTTGTTTTACACCTTTATATATATAGCGCACGATTTCTGTGATGTTGTCTCTTCTCCATTGGTCCAGTGTGCGTCCCTTGCCGTATTTGCGGAAGTCGTACTTGTCGGGGAAGTTGGGGGCGTTTTCCGGATAACGCAGATAGTCGAAGTGCACGCCGTCTACGTCGTATCGTTCTACCACTTCGCGCACCAGGCTCATCAGGTATTCTTTGGTTTGCGGATTACCGGGATTCAGAAAGTATTCCCGTTTGTAAGGCACGCAGATGGCAGGTCTTTTCTTGGTAACCGAGGCTTTGCCCAAGGCGGCAACGTGTTTCCGGTTTCCCAAAGGGATGGTTACCATCCAGGCATGGCACTCCATACCACGTTTGTGGCATTCTTCGATGGCAAAGGCCAGCGGGTCGTAACCGGGATCTTTTCCGACCTGTCCGGTCAGAATGGAATTGTATGGCTCGATGGCCGATTGGTACAGCACATCGCCCCGCGTACGGGTCTGAAACAGTACGGTGTTGAAATGTGCATCCCGTAGCTTGTCCAGTATTTCTATCAGTTCATTTTTCTGTTGTTGTATCTTTTGGGGTGAGGTGGCACGTGTCCGGGGCCAGTCCAATCCGTAGACGGCGGTAACCCATGCTGCTCTGACTTCTTGTTTGGGCTGGGCTGTAAGTTTTTGCATACTTCCCAGACAGATTAGGGATATCAGAAGAAAAATGAGTCGTTTCATTTAAATCGTTCTTTCTTTTTTGTGCCAAAGATAGCAAAAATGCGAATAAAGTTGTGCCATTATTTAAAATACTGTTACATTTGTGCACTCTAACATGATAAAAAGAAACACACAATGATTACTTTTACACTTTGTTTGCTTGCTCTTATTGCAGGCTATTTCATTTACGGTCGTTTTGTAGAACGGATTTTTGGTCCGGACGACCGTCAGACTCCGGCTTTGACGAAAGCCGACGGAGTAGACTATATGCCGCTTCCTCGTTGGAAAATCTTTATGATTCAATTTCTGAACATAGCAGGTCTAGGACCTATCTTTGGTGCTATTATGGGAGCCAAATTCGGTATGGCTTCTTATTTGTGGATTGTGTTGGGTAGTATATTTGCCGGTGCTGTTCACGACTATCTGGCGGGTATGCTGTCTTTGCGACATGGCGGAGAAAGCCTTCCTGAAATAGTCGGACGCTATCTGGGACTGACAACCAAGCAGATTATGCGTGGTTTCACGGTGATTCTGATGATTCTGGTCGGTGCTGTTTTTGTGGCTGGTCCTGCAGGACTGTTGGCTAAGCTCACCCCGGATGCGCTGGATGTGACTTTCTGGATTATCGTGGTGTTCCTTTATTATATTTTGGCTACACTGTTGCCGGTGGATAAGATTATCGGTAAGATCTATCCGTTGTTTGCCATCGCATTGCTGTTCATGGCAGTAGGTATTCTGGTGATGCTGTATGTCAATCATCCTGCACTGCCCGAGCTTTGGGACGGTGTTGAGAATACTCATCCGAATGCCGATACCTTGCCTATCTTCCCTATCATGTTTGTCAGTATCGCCTGTGGCGCTATCAGTGGTTTTCATGCAACTCAGAGTCCGCTGATGGCACGGTGTATGACCAGCGAGCGTCACGGTCGGCCTATTTTCTACGGTGCTATGATTACCGAAGGAATCGTCGGATTGATATGGGCTGCCGCAGCTACTTACTTTTTCCATGAAAACGGTATGGCAGAAACGAATGCAGCTGTCATTGTCGATGATATCACCAAAAACTGGTTAGGTACGGTTGGCGGTGTGCTGGCTGTTTTGGGAGTAATTGCCGCTCCTATCACCAGTGGTGATACGGCTTTCCGTTCGGCTCGTCTGATTGTAGCCGATTTCTTGGGTATAGAACAAAAATCCATGCGGAAACGTTTGTATATATGTATTCCGATGTTCCTGGTGGCTATTGCCTTGTTGCTGTACAGCATGCGCGATGCGGCTGGTTTTGATATGATATGGCGTTATTTCGCATGGGCCAATCAGGCGTTGTCGGTATTTACTTTGTGGGCTATAACGGTTTATCTGGCACGTGAACGGAAAGGATACTATTTCTATGTCACTTATTTGCCGGCTTTGTTTATGACAGCTGTTTGTACTACGTACATTTGTGTAGCTCCCGAAGGTATTGGTTTGTCGGTGGATAAAGCGGCGATCATAGCTGTACTGGCTGCGGTGGTTGCTGCAGTGTGGTTCAGAATATGGTATTTCAAGACTACTAAAAGACTTTGTTGATGAAGAAAATCAGAAAATCGACCGGACTGACCATTGCTTTGCTGATCTATGTTTCGGCAACGGCTGCTTATTTCCTGCCCCGTAATTCGGAAATTGAGCAGGCGGAGAAGTATATTACGGTAGTGGCTTCGTACGTCATAGTGCTGTTGCTCTGGCTGGTGCTCCGTAAGAAAGAACAGCTGCAGCAGAAGCGGCGGGATGAAGAGCGTAGAAACTGAATATTTACGGATTAAAATTGAAATAATATGAAAAAACTGATGTTGCTTGTTTGCCTGTTGGTCGCTTCGGTAGCCGCCCGGGCACAGTTCGAGAAAGGAAAATGGGTTGTTAATCCTTCGCTGACAGGATTGGAACTGTCGCACGATACCGGTACGGATAAGACTTCTTTCGGACTGGAAGTTAAGGGAGGTGCTTTTTTGATTGATAACGTGGCTTTGCTGGTGAACGGTGCCGCCAAGTGGAATGAGAATGGAGCCGACATCTATTCGTTGGGTGTGGGTGGCCGTTATTATTTCAGTAAGGTTGGTGTGTTCCTGGGTGCTAATGTTAATGTGGATCGTTACGACTGGGGAAATCTGGATGACACCAAGTTCTCATTCGGGATGGAGGCCGGATACGCATTCTTCCTTTCGCGTACGGTGACCATCGAGCCTGCCGCTTACTGGAATGTGAATGGCGACCGCTCTAAGTTCGGAGTAAAAGTCGGGTTCGGATTGTATTTCTGATAGAACTGCTTTTCTGTGTGCCGCTTGGGCAAACAGGAGGATATAATAAAGGTGTGAACAGGGCAAGAAGATGCGCTGTTCACACTTTTTTTTATGCGAAGAGCTGAGCATAAAATTTTCTTCTGCTTCCTGTTTTTTTCCTTATTGTTTCTTATTTTTTCTCAAAGCATGAGAAGGGTATTCTCATAAGTATGAGAATAGTTTTCTCATAAGCGTGAGAATGTTGTTCTCATACTTGTGAGAAACGAATAAGATCATAGGGCGTTATGTGAAAAAGTAAAGTTGGCTTATGTTTCTTTGATATTACCATCCGCACCCTATAAGGAGATGCTCTCCTCGTCGGGTGCGGATGGTGCTGTTTTTATGCCTGTAGTTTTTCTTGCAGGAACTGTCCGGTATAGCTGGCTGCGCATTGAGCTACTTCTTCCGGAGTGCCTGTGGCTACGATATAACCACCTTTGTCGCCACCTTCGGGACCGAGGTCGATGACGTAGTCGGCACACTTGACAACGTCGAGGTTATGCTCGATGATGACAATGCTGTGTCCCCGCTTGATCAGCGAGTCGAAAGCTTCGAGCAATTTCCGGATGTCGTGGAAATGCAGGCCGGTGGTAGGCTCGTCGAAGATGAAGAGGGTAGGGTCGGCCTTTTCCAGACTCAGGTAGTAAGCCAGTTTGACGCGCTGGTTTTCGCCTCCCGACAGGGTGGACGAGGACTGTCCCAGCTTGATGTAGCCCAAACCGACTTCCTGCAACGGTTGCAGCTTCTTTACAATCTTTTTCTGTCCGTGCTGTGTGAAGAATTCGACAGCCTGGTTGACAGTCATCTCCAGTACGTCGTAGATGCTCATGTCGTGGAACTTCACTTCCAGCGTGTCTGCCTTGAAGCGTTTGCCGTGGCACGATTCACACTCCAGCACCAGGTCGGCCATGAACTGCATTTCGACGGTGATGGTACCTTCGCCCTTGCATTCCTCGCACCGTCCGCCTTCGCTGTTGAAGCTGAAATAGCCGGCGGTGTATCCCATTTGTTTGGCCAGTGGCTGTTCGGCCCAGAGTTTTCGTATCTCGTCGTAAGCCTTGATGTAAGTCACCGGATTGCTTCGCGATGATTTTCCGATGGGGTTCTGGTCGACAAACTCTACGTTGCGCAGACTCTTCAGGTCGCCTCCTATCGATACAAACTCACCGGGGCGTTCGGTGCACTCGTCCAGTTCGCGCTTCAGGGCACGGTAGAAGATGTCGCGTACCAGTGTACTTTTTCCCGATCCGCTGACACCGGTGACTACTGTCATCACGTTTAGAGGGAAGTGTACATCCACACCTTTCAGGTTGTTCTCGCGCGCACCTTTTATTTCGATGTAGTTGTTCCAAGGCCGGTGGTGGGTCGGTACAGGGATGGTTTCTTCGCCCAGCAGGTAGCGTACGGTGTAGCTTTCGCTGCCCTTCTGCAAGTCCTTCATGTCCCCCTGGTAAACTACTTGTCCGCCCAGTCGTCCGGCTTTAGGACCGATATCGATGATGTAGTCGGCTGCGCGGATGATTTCCTCGTCATGTTCTACTACGACAACGGTGTTGCCCAGTTGTTGCAGCTGCCGCAGTACGTGTATCAGTTTGTCGGTATCGCGGCTATGCAGTCCGATGCTGGGTTCGTCCAGAATGTACAGACTTCCTACCAGGCTGCTTCCCAACGATGTGGCCAGGTTGATGCGTTGGCTTTCACCGCCCGAGAGTGAATTGCTGAGTCGGTTCAGGGTCAGATAGCCCAGTCCTACGTCGAGCAGGAACTGCAGCCGGCTGTTTATCTCGGTCAGGATGCGTCGGGCTACGTCAGCATCGTGCTTGCTTAGTTTCAGGTTATCGAAGAAGACTTTCAGTTCGGTGACAGGCAGGTCTACCAGTTCGGAAATGCTTCGTCCGCCCACTTTCACGTAGCCGGCTTCGGGTTTCAACCGTGTGCCGTGGCATTTGGGACAGAGGGTTTTTCCGCGATAACGGGCCAGCATGACGCGGTATTGTATCTTGTATTGGTTTTCCTGCAACATCTTGAAGAAAGCGTTGATGCCTTCGAAGTAGGGCGTTCCTTCCCACAGCATGCGGCGTTGTTTGTCGGTCAGCTGATAGTAGGGAGTGAAGATGGGGAATCCTGCTTTTTCGGCTCCTCTGATCACCATGTCTTTCCACTCGCCCATCTTTTCGCCACGCCAGCACACTACAGCACCGTCGTATACCGAAAGGGAGCGGTTGGGAACTACCAGGTGTTCGTCGATGCCGATCACCCGTCCGAATCCTTCACACTCGGGACAGGCACCGATGGGCGAGTTGAACGAAAACATCTGGTCGTTGGGCTCTTCGAAGGTAATGCCGTCCGCTTCGAACTTTGTACTGAAGCGGTAGAGGCTGGTTCCGCCGTCCGCCTGATAGAAACGCAGCAAGCAGGCACCGTCGCCCTCGTACATGGCAGTTTCGGCCGAATCAATCAGGCGGCTGATGCTGTCCTTCTCGGTCGAGACAGTCATACGGTCGACCAGCAGGAAGATGGTGTCGCCTTCACGGGGCTGGTATTCGTCGATGCGTACCATCTGACCGTTTACCTCCAGCCGATTGAATCCTTGTTGCATGTCCACCTCCAGCTGCTGGGCCAGTGTGCGGTCTTCGCGCAGCAACAAAGGAGCCAGTACGGTGAACCGGGTTCCTTCGGGGTATTCGGTCATGCAGTTCACGATGTCCTCGGTAGAGTGTTTCTTCACCTCCTGCCCGCTGATGGGGCTGAAGGTTTTGCCCACCCGTGCATAGAGCAGGCGCAGGTATTCGTATATTTCAGTCGATGTGCCCACGGTAGAACGCGGGTTACGGCTGCTTACTTTCTGTTCGATGGCGATGGCGGGCGGTATTCCTTTTATAAAGTCGCATTCGGGTTTACTCATTCTCCCCAGAAACTGGCGTGCATAGCTGCTGAGGCTCTCCACGTAGCGGCGTTGGCCTTCGGCATACAGTGTGTCGAATGCCAGCGACGATTTTCCCGAACCGGACAGTCCGGTAATGACAACCAGCTTGTTGCGCGGTATTTCGACATCAATGTTTTTCAGGTTGTTGACCCGTGCACCCTTGATGATGATAGATTTTGATTCGCTCATGTTTCGTCTTTCGCTTATTAGGATGCAAACTTACGCAAAAAACGGATGAAACAGTAATTTTGGGGTGGATTTTATAAGGTCCCACATGTTTCTACGGGCGTTTCCGTCTTCTGTACTCTGTTGGCGTCATCTGGAATCTTTCTTTGAAATGTTGCCGGAAGAGTTTCGGAGAAGTAAAACCGGTACGATCCCCGATTTCGTTGACGTTGTATTCCGGATGGGTATCCAATAGTCTGGCTGCTTCCTGTATGCGAATGTCTAGAATGAATTCTAACGGAGTCTGTCCGGTTGCCTTTTTGCACTTGGTGAACAGCAGTGTACGGGATATACCTAATTCTTGAGCCAGAAGTTGGACAGAGAGATCTGAATTTTCCAAATGTCTGCGTATTGCTTCTGTCGCTTTGTTGATGAAGTCTTGAGACTGAATGTCGTTGGCCAATTGCTGGGGAATATGCGTTATGGTGGAGGAAGGATCGGTTAATTGTTCTTTTACTCTCATCCGGTTTTTTATCAGGTTGTTGCATCGTGAAATTAGTAACTGGATATCGAATGGCTTCACAATGTAATCGTCCGCACCGGTTTGCCATCCTTTTAATATCTGCTCTTGCTCGATGCAAGCTGTAAGAATGATGACGGGGATGTGGCAGGTTGCTTTGGTCTCTTTGATAAGGCGGCATAACTCTGTACCTTCCATTTCAGGCATTACTACGTCGCTCAGTACAATGTCGGGTAATTCTGCCTGCACTTTTTCCCATCCTTCCTTGCCGTTGACAGCCGTCTGTATGTGGTAGAAAGGTGTGAAAAGCTCTACCAACATATTCCGTAGTGTCTGTTGGTCTTCTACTATGAGCATCTTGCATTTGCTTGCGGGAGAAGTCACAGTTGTTTCTGCGTCTTTATGATCGTCGGTTAGGGGCAATGGCTCAGCTAAATTCTCTTCATTATCAGGAACTTCTTTGCTTTCTAACTCTTCTGCATTTGCTGGGGAAACAGGTTCTATTTCTTCCGGCTTGAAATGTGAATATCCTGTTAGTAAATGTACGCGGAAGGTGGTTTCGTCGCCAGGATTGCTGTAGGCCTCGATGCGTCCGTGGTGTAGTTCTACAATACCTTTAGTCAGATTCAGTCCGATACCGGTTCCGGTAGACGAATGGGTATAGTCTGCCTGATAGAAACGGTCGAATATACGGTTGATGTCTTCCGGCTTGATGCCATTGCCGGTGTTGGTTACTTCAATAAGTACTTCTTCGTCGGCTTTCCGTACCGACAATACAATTCGACCTTTAGGCGATACATATTTGAATGCATTGGATAATAAGTTGTTTATAACTTTCTGCATTTGCTTGTCGTCGAACCAGAGGAGGATATGTTGATGGCTTTTTTCGAAGCGGAAATCAATGTTTTTTTGAAACGCATAATCTTCGAAGTAACGGTATTGTGAGTGGAGGAAGCCGACAATATCCTGTTGTCGGGCATGAATCGTCATAAAACCTTGTTCCAATTTCCTGAAATCGAGCAATTCGGTAATCAGACTGTTCAGCTGCTGGCAGTTTTGATAAACCCTCTTCAATGCTATGTGCAAAGAACTGCCGGCCTGTTGCCGGGCCAGTAATATCTCCATTTGCCCTAAGATAATGCTTAAAGGAGTCCTGAATTCGTGTGAGATGTTGGTGAAGAAACTTAGTTTAGACTGATTCAGCTGTTCTATGTCTTCGGCATGTTTCTTTTCGTAAATAATCTGTTCGGACAAGCGGATGCGTGTGTTGTGCATTTTCTGCAAGTAGAGCACAATCAGTAAAGCTGCTGCCAGGTAGATTGCATAAGCCCATCCGCTTCGATACAGGGGAGGAATTATCCGGATATGGAGTTGATGGGCAGACAAAGTCTCTCCGTTTTCGTCTGTTGCCTTGACTTTTAGTGTGTAATTACCAGACGGCAAGTTGGTGTATGTAATGAGATTTTCTTCGTTGAGTGGAATCCACTTCTTAGAATAACCATCCAGTTGGTAGGATAACCGGTCTCGTTTGACTGGTAGAAAATTAGTGGTTGTGTATTCTAAGGTAAAGACATCCTGACCGGCATGAAGAGTAATCTGATCGGCCATTGAAATATCTTGTTTCAGAATTCCGGTTCCGTCCTGCACCGAAACAACGGCACCGTTAACAGTCAGCTTGTAAGGGAAAATGGAGTAGGTATGAGGCTTTTTGTGAAGGATCTCTTCCTGGAAAGAGACCATACCGTCCAAGCCGCCGATAAAGATTTCTTTGGTGGTCGTAGAATAATATAGAGAATGTTCGTTGACTGAGTTCAGGGGGAAGTCACGCCCACGTTCATAGTTAGTGAATGTTTTTGAAGTTTCGTTTAGGACGGAGAACCCTTGATCGGTCGTTACAATCATTTTGCCATCGGACAATTCGCGCATTTCATAAACGACATTACTACCCAATCCGTTTTTGTCGGTATCAAAGTTTTCGAAACGGTCGGTTTCGGGATGATACAGATCCAGTCCATTTCCGTTGGAACAAATCCATATTCTATGATGGCTGTCTTCGTAAATGGCGTTGAACAGGTTACCGCTGATGCTGTTGGGAGTATTTGGGTCGTGCTTGTATTCTTTCAGTGTACGGCGTCGGATATCATATTTACAGAGCCTTTGGCCTGCACCGCTTATGATCCACAAATTGTTTTGACTGTCAACATGGAGGGCGTATGTATAATTGGTAATGGCTTGTTCTTCTGTAGAAGAGAAGAAAGGTACAGATTTTCCCGTACTGGGATCGAACAGAGCCAGTTGGCCTTGGCCTCCCAAAAGAAGTCTGTTCTGATAGGGAGTTATGCTCATAATGATGTCCGATGGGATGGTGGTTGTATCTTGCGGGTTGTGGTGGTAATGTTTAAACTGTCCGGTTGAAATGTCCATTCGGTTTAATCCTCCTAAATGGGTACCGATCCACAATAAGTCACTGTCGGCATCGTAGTATAAGCATTTTGCATGGTTATGCGACAGGCTGTTGGACGACTCATTATGTTGGTATTGTTGAAATCTGTTTTCTTTCTGTATGTAACGGCATATTCCACCACCTTCTGTGCAAAGCCATAAGTCTCCTCTGATATCGGTGGTCATTTCTCCTATAATGGGTGAGCTTAATCCGTTCTTGTCGTTAGGCACTGCATAATACTTCTGATAATATTGCGAAGTTGGAGTGAAGTAGTTAACACCTCCGTAATAGGTGCCGGCCCAGATGATTCCTTGACGGTCGCACATTAATCCCCAGACAGACGATTCTGTTAGTCCATTGGCTTCTGCTGCGTAGTAAGCTGTGAATTTACCTGTTTCTCGGTTGTATTTGTCTAGTCCGTGGAATGTTGAAATCCAGATATTACCGTTATGGTCTTCACAACAACGGTGTGTCTGGTTATGACTGAGGCTTTCCGGATCGGAATTAGAATGGAAAAAATGTTCTATTTTCCCATTTTTCAGGCAATATAATCCTTTCCCGTCATAGCTGGTTATCCATATCCATCCGTGGGAGTCGCAGAATAAATCACTGGGGCGTATGTTCTCTATCAGACAAATCGTTTTTCCTCCTTTCAGCAAATAGAGTCCATTGCTTGTGCCTGCCAATAGAGAGTCTGCTTTTTGTAACAGACATAAGATGTTTTGTCCGGCTGCACGTCCTGTTAAATGGAAAACCTCCTCTTTTTCCCCTTTTTCTTTCCATCGGTAAATTTGATCTCCCTGGCAATAATAAAGGTCTTGGTTAAAATAGATTGATTCTACAGGATGATTGGTCAAGCGGCTAAAGCGATTGGAAGGAATATTATAACGTACGAGTCCTTTGTTGCAACGGATGTAGACGTTTCCTTTGCCGTCACCAGTTATTTGATGAATCAGATTGCTGTGTAAACTTTCAGGTTGTTTTTTATTATATCTGAATATCTGTATATTTTGTCCGTTATAAAGGTTTAGTCCGTTACGCGTACCAATCCAGATAAAACCACGTTCGTCCTGGTAAAATGTCATGCCTGAGTTGTGGGATAGTCCATCGGCTACGGTGAGGTGGCGAAAAAATATAGGAGTACTGTATGTTTGAAGAGTGGCCAGCAGCAGATAGAGCAATAATAAGTTTATTTTCATGGTACTTTTCCTGTTTTTTTCTTACTGTTTGTCTGATGCAAAAATAGATTGAGAAGTATTATTGAGCAATAGAATAGTGTATTTTTTAGCCTTGTTGTACGATTCTTGCTCATTTTTTGGACGAGTTGTCCAATTTGCAGATGGCTATTTATGACTGTATTCTTTAGCGGTTATCTGTTTGGAAGAGCAGTTAGGCTATTTGAAGCGTGAGGCTGAATCGTACACAAAAGAGGTTGAATCGTACAGAGTATGTTTTTAAGCAGGGTATGAACTTACATTCTCTTCTTTTGCACAATTCAGTATTCTGGTTTGTAGGAATGTGAACTACATTTGCATCATTGACAAAATATGTATCCTTTGATTAGGAAATGACTGGTTAGCTGAAGAAAAGGTAATACTGCTTTGTTGAAAGGATAACCAAACCGGAGAGGACATTTCGGCATTCAGCTCTTGGGGTGAAGGGATGACCTCTTCCTTTTTCTGTGATAAAACGTTTGTGATATATGAAAAATAATGTATTGAATATCGGAATAGGTTTGTTTTTTGCTTTAAACTGTTTTTGTTTAGGGGAAGTTGCTGCACAGAACCGTGAAGCACAGATGGCTGAACGTTGTTATTTGCGTTATTATCAGGAAGCCCGTCAGGTGCAGGATGCCGCCAAAGGACAGGCCATTGAGAATTTCAGGCAATTTTATGCCAAACATACTTATTTGAATCTGAATAATTATTCCAAGGACTATCGCCCTTATCTGGAGACTTTGCAGGCAGATGGTACGTTTGCCGATTTGCATGACAAGGATGCGGGGAAAGTGGTTGGTGGAAATTCGGCCAACAGTGGAGGTTCGATTACGGAAGGGTACTATCGGTTGTGGGCTATCTCCGAAGCTTTCCGGCGAGGCGAACTGGATTGGCAGAAAGATGGTGAGCTTTGGAGGCGTTGCCAGAAGGCCATTGTGCATTATGGCGAACTGGAGATTTCGCGCGGTAACGAGTGGTATCGTTTTCATGCTTCGTGTTTTGCCTTGCCCGAGGCTGCCGTCAATATTTATTTTTGCCATTTGCCTCAAATGGATGCCGTGGAGAAGGGCAAAACGGATGACTTCTTGCTGAAAAAGGCATGTGATATGCTGAAGATGATAGCTTTACAGGCTTGGACGCAGCCCTATCGCAAGGATGAGACCGACCTGAATGTGGTGTCGGAAGAACGATTTCGCAAACATGTGTGGTGGGTAGGAGGTAACGGTGTGGGATATCGGGCACTGTTGCAAACGGCTTTTATGTACCGTTCTATTCCTATGATCGATGTGCTGGCGGAAGTGTGCCGTAAGGGGATTACGCCTACTTCACAGACTACTTACGACGATTCTTTTTGGAACGAAGGCTTTACGGCCGATGGTGCCGGTTGGGGGCACGGACGTCAATGCTTGGTGTGGGGATATCCCATCGACGGTACTCGCGGAGCGTTGGGGATACTTACTTTACTGAAAGGCACTCCTTGGGCACAACAGCTGGATAGAAGAAATGTGGAAGCATTGATGAACTATTTCCGAGGGGCTAATTTCTATTATTATAAAGGGTATAAGCTGGCTTGCGTAGATCGCAGTTCGATGTTGTATATGGATGCTCCGGCTGCTATCCCTTACAGCAGTCTGTTGGATAATGTACTGGCTAACTGGATTGAATCGTTCACTCCTGACGAACAGGAGGAACTGAAACGTTTACGGAGTGAAATACCCTCGATGAATATAAATATGAATGGTGATGGCCGCTACAATGGTACGCGCTGGTTTTTCAATAACGATGATCTGGTGAAAAAGAACGACCGTTACCACGTGATAGCCAATATGGCGTCGGTGCGCTGCGATGGTTTGGAAAGTGCTTACACCTTTGCCGATGCGTTCAATTATTACACGAACGATGGTGCACTGATGTTTCAGCGTCGAGGAAATGAATATCGTAACGTGTATGGTGCGTACGATGTGACTGCATTTCCGGGAGTAACAGCCCGTGAAGGTATGGAACAGCTGAAACCTGTTGAAAATTGGCGTGGCTATTGCAGCAAATACAATTTTGCCGGTGCTGCTACTTCGGGAGGCGAAAACGCTGCGGCAGGTTTTGTATTCGAGAAGATGAATGCTTCTGACAAGAAAGGAGTGAATGACAAAGGCCGTGGCGGAGCCGACCGTGTGATTTATGGAGTGAAGGCGCATAAAGCGGCTTTCATTTTAGGTGATTATGTAGTAGCTTTGGGAGCAGGCATTACTAATCTTATACCCGAGGTAAACGGGAATATTCGTACCACACTTGATCAGACGGAGCGTACGGGCAACGTTTTTGTTCATCATGGCAAAGGTATTGACTGGATTGTACAACGGGGTGGTTTTGCCTATTCTGCTTTCCCGGAGTATCAGAAACGGATGCACTATGTCTGTGAAACCAAACGGACGGATTGGGTGAAAATGAATCCTGCCAACCGGGGACGAAAGAATCTGCCTGCTGAGGTTGATATGTTGCGTCTATGGATAGATCACGGAACTACTCCTACGGACGACACTTACGGTTATGCAGTGTACTGTGGCGATGGTTTGCCTGCCGACCGTTATCCTTTTCGGGTATTGCGCAACGATACTACGCTGCAAGCGGTTCGTTCAACGGACGGAAGAGTGACAGGAGCTGTCTTCTATCGTGCCGATGAGGGTTTGAAAGCTAAACATCTTCAGCTGTCTGTCTCTGCTCCTTGCGTAGTATTGATAGAAGAGACTTCCGAAGGTACATTGCTTAGTGTGACCGATGCTTGTATGGATAAAAATCTGAAAGAAATCAGAGTAAATTGGAATGGTAAGACTTATATTTGTCCGATGTCGCAGGGCGAGCTATGCGGAAAGCCTACGGTTGTAAAACTGTAAACCTCCGGAGCAGAAAAATGCCTGAAACTTTGATGAATTGGTGATGAATGCCACGTGTGCAGGACAGAACTTGTTTGGGTGCTGACTTCATTGTATTGTTGTCGGACACTGGTCATGAATTTACTGCATACAAGTGTGCAGCAGTTCTGCAACTGGCTTGCAGTGTCACTGCATACAGGTTTGCAGCGGCTCTGCAACAAGCTTGCAGTAACTCTGCAACAAGTGTGCAACGCATGGGACACAAGTGTTTGTCTGTTTACAGGTTTGTACGATAGATAAGAATTAGAAAAAATAGAATACCATGATTAAAATGAAAAAGATTTTTGCTTTGTGTTTGTTGGGTAGTATGTCCTTGGCCAGTTATGCAAAGGATTGGGAGAAACAGTTACCTTATCAGAATCCGAAACTTTCGGTAGAAGAGCGGGTAGAGGATTTAATCGGACGTATGACGCTGGAAGAGAAACTGTATCAGATGTCCGCCATTTATTTTGGAAAGAATGCCGAAATTTTTGATGCGACCGGTGAGTATTCCATGGACGAAGTCCGTAAACAGTTCGGTACGCACGGAGTAGGACACTTGAGCTGCCCTACAACAGACATGTCTGCCCGGCAGGCGGTCAGAACCGGTAACAAAATACAGCGAATAGCAGTGGAAGAAACCCGCCTCGGCATTCCGGTGATTATCGATGCCGAAGCTATTCACGGGCTGCGGGCGACTGGGGCCACTTCTTATCCTCAGTCTATTGCCTTGTCGTGCACTTGGAACACGGAACTGATGGGGCGCATAGCCGATGCTATCGGGCAAGAAACTTACAGTCGAGGCATTCACCAAGTGCTGTCGCCTACTTTGGATTTGGCACGCGATCCGCGTCACGGACGTCTGGATGAATGTTATGGCGAAGATCCTTATCTGGCTTCACGAATGGGAGTGGAATTTATTAAAGGCGTGCAGAAGAACCGTGTGATATGTAGTCCCAAGCATTTTCTGGCCAATTTCGTGGGCGATGGAGGGCGCGATTCCGGTAATGCCGGAATGAGCGAACGTGAATTGCGCGAAATTCATATGCCACCTTTCGAGGCAGCAGTCCGTGAGGCCCATGTAAAGTCGTTGATGGCAGCTTATAACTCTTTGGACGGCATACCCTGTTCGGCCAACCGTTGGTTGCTGACCGACGTATTGCGGAAAGAGTGGGGATTTGACGGTTATGTAGTGTCGGATTGGAGTGCTGTCAATCATGCACACGGTGCTCTTCACATCGCTCCGACCAAAGCCGAAGCTGCGGCTTTGTGCGCAAAGGCTGGAATGGATGTGGAGTTGCCACGATTGAATACTTATGTCAAATTGGACGAGATGATCAGGCAAGGCAAAATATCCGAAGAAGATATTAATGAGAATGTCCGTCATATACTTCGGGTAAAGTTCGAAATGGGTTTGTTCGAACATCCGTATGTCGATGAGGCTTTGGCCGAAAAGTTGTGTGATGCTCCTCATTTTCGTAGCTTGGCACGCGAAGCAGCCAGGCAAAGCATCGTATTGCTGAAAAATGAGAAAAATCTTCTTCCTTTGAAGGGTGCCCGCAAAATTGCTGTGATGGGGCCTAATGCTGATGTTGTCCAGTTGGGAGGTTATTCGGCCAAAGGCGTTTCCGGTGTTAGTCCGTTACAGGGAATCCGTAATATTTGGGGCAATCGTGCGGAGATAACTTTCGCGAAAGGTTGTGGAATGACGGATAACAGCAAAGATGGATTTGAACAGGCAATCAAGAACGCCCGTGAGGCTGATGCTTGCATTTTGGTGATGGGAGGGGCTAACTGGCATACTGGCGGCGAGACTCGCGACCGTAATAACCTTGACTTGATGGGAGTACAGGAAGAATTTATCGAGGAAATTGCCAAAACCGGTAAGCCGATAGTAGTGGTGCTGGTCGAAGGCCGTCCTGTGACAATGACTCGCTGGATGGACAAGGCCAATGCCATTGTCATGATGTTCTATGCCGGTGAGGAAGGAGGTAATGCGTTGGCCGAAGTACTGGCAGGAGAGGTCAATCCGTCTGGTAAACTCTCTCTTACCTGGCCACGGAATACGGGCGATTTACCGATGTGTCTGCTCCATCGTCCTTACGGTCGTGAAGGGCGCATTGTAGAGTACGATAATAACGGGAAGGATTTTCTGCCGAAGGATCGTTATGTTCCCCTTTATCCTTTTGGTTATGGTCTTTCGTATACTACCTATACTTATACGAATCTGAAACTGGAAAAAACGGCAATAAAAGAAGGAGAAGATATCCGCTTTACGGTAGACGTTACCAATACCGGTCAGATGGATGGCGATGAGATTGTACAGGTGTATCTGACAGACCTGTATTGCCGGATTACCCAATCGGAAAAACGCTTGAAAGCTTTCCGTCGTGTGCATATCCCTGCTGGAGAAACTTGTACAGTCTCTTTTACTCTGCCTTATTCTTCACTTTCCTTTCTGAACGAATACCTTAAACCGGAAGTTGAAGCAGGAGAGTTTGAGTTGCGTGTGGCTCCTAATTGTATGGAAGGGCTGACTGTACGCTTGACGGCTGAAGGAAAGTAGATAGCTTCTGGTTCAAAGAGAAAGTGCTGAAAGATTTGATAGGCTATCGTTATTGAGAAATAAAGAAATGAATCAGAACTGAATAAAACATCAATGTAATGAGAAGGTATATGAACATAAAGTTGAAAACATTAATAATGGGATGTCTTGTAGCTTCGTCACTCCAAGTGGGGGCTTTCGCGCAGGAAGCTGTATCTTACCCTGGTTATCGTCTGGCATGGGCAGAAGAATTTGAAGGTGCGGGATTGCCTGATTCAAACTATTGGAATACAGGTGATACGGGTGGTGTCATCAATAACGAATGGCAAGACTATCGGAAAGAGAACCTGAATTGTACCCGATTGGAGGATGGTAAGCTAATACTTACTGCTTATAAAGATCCGCACAAAGGTGTTCGGGGCTGGGGAAGTAAAGAGGATTATCATTTTAAGTTCTCATCTGGAGAGGTACATTCTTGTGGCAAAAAGACTTTTAAATATGGACGTATTGATGTTTCTGCCAAAATTCCGACGGGTCGTGGCGTATGGCCTGCTATATGGCTGCTTCCAGACAAAAGTCCTTATGGGGGATGGCCCAATGGAGGCGAGATAGATATAATGGAATATGTATGGGGAGACGACGAAAAACATAGTACGACTTATTCGACCGTGCATACGTTTGACTCTGACAGGAACGGAAATAAAATAGGGTCCGGGTATGGGCATTCTTCTACTTTGGATACTGATTTTCATCTGTATTCATTGGTGTGGGAAGAGGAGCGACTGGATATTTTGTTTGACGATCAGGTCATCTTCTCATATCACAAGAAGGAAGATTCATATAAAACGTGGCCTTTCGACCAGCCGTTCTATTTGATAATGAATATCGCGGTTGGAGGTACTTGGGGAGATGACTGGGGCGTGGATGAATCTATTTTTCCGAAAACAATGGAAATAGACTATGTACGTTACTATGAGAAAGAGTCTTGTGAAGTGATAAATCCAGTTATTGACATACGCTACAGTGCCGATCCGTCGGCACGTGTGTTCAACGATACACTTTATATTTATCCCAGTCACGACCGTGACGAAGCCCGTTGGTGGGATATGGAGGATTATTATGTATACTCTACGACAGACATGTGCCATTATAAGGACGAAGGTCTGGTATTCGAACCACTGAAGCAAACGAGTTGGGCGAAGAAATATGCTTGGGCTCCCGATTGTGTAGAGAAAAACGGAAAGTATTATTTTTATTTTCCTACAGATCAGGATTATATCGGTGTAGCGGTAGGTGATTCTCCTGTCGGACCGTTCAAGGATGTGATTGGCAAACCGCTGGTAACACGTCATTCGCCGGGCATAAAGGCTCCACGTGATTTCATAGATCCGGCTGTATTTATAGATGATGATGGTACAGCCTATCTGTTGGTTGGGCAGAATGCATTGAACATCATACGTCTGAATGAGGACATGATGTCGTATGAAGGCAAGCCTGTGGTATTGGACAATGTGAATCAGTTGCCTTATTTCTTTGAAGGCATCTGGATGCATAAATACAAAGGCAAGTATTATCTGTCGTACTCAACAGGTCCTAATATTCCGGGCAGGGGACCGCAAATTGCTTATGCCGTGGCCGATTCCGTATACGGACCTTACCAATATAAAGGAGTGATATTAGAGGAGGTAAGCAGTGGTACCAATCATTCGTCTATTGTAGAATATAAAGGGCAGTGGTATTTGTTTTATCATACATCAGAGCGAGCATTATCACTTATCCCGGAAGGATCCCCAGAACGTGACTTTATCCAATGGCGTCGTTCTGTATGTGTAGCACCTCTTTATTATAATGAAGACGGAACTATCCGTCCGGTAGATGCAGAGAAAAGTTTCAAAATTGTCTGTGGAAAATAATGTGATACCGTAAGTTGTGATGTACGAATAATATTCACATAATGGTTTTACATTGTCTTTGTTGAGTATTTGCCTTGTTCGCAGGAAGTGCTTATCTTTGGCTATTGTAATGACAAACATAAATGGATTATCTTAAATTTAAAAACATGAAACAGAAACTAAGAAACAGTTTGTTGATTTTGGGGGCACTTCTCCCGTTGTTGTCGTGGGCGCAATTAGCTCCACAAATCATGAATATTGATGCACGACAGGTAACCTCGCTTGACGGGCAGTGGAAAACCATTGTCGATCCTTTCGAGAATGGGTATTACGACTATCGTTTGAATCCATACGATGATGGTTATGCTCAGGACAGAACTTATTCGGACCGGACAAAGCTTCAGGAATATGATTTTGAAACGAACAAGACTCTTTTTGTGCCGGGCGACTGGAACACGCAACGTCCACAGCTTTATTATTACGAAGGAACGGTGTGGTATCGGAAACATTTCACTTACGATTTACAGCCAGGCAAGCGTCTGTTCCTGAATTTTGGAGCCGTCAACTATGAAGCTATTGTTTGGCTGAACGGTAAACGCTTGGGCAGTCACGTCGGTGGTTTTACAGCTTTCAATTTCGAGATAACCAATTTATTGAAAGAAGGAGTTAACAGTCTTGTGGTTAAGGTAGACAACAAACGTCGTCCTGAAGGAGTGCCTACCGTAAATGCGGATTGGTGGAACTTTGGTGGCATTACACGTCCGGTTACGCTGGTTGAGGTTCCATCGACTTACATTCGCGATTATTATGTGCAGTTGAAGAAGAACGATACCAATACAATTGAAGGATGGGTGCAGCTTGATGGTGATAGCAAGTCGCAGAAAGTGTTATTGGACATACCTGAACTGAAACTGAAGAAGGAAGTAAAGACTGATGCCAACGGATATGCTTCGTTTGAGGTGAAAGCCAAGCCTGTGCTTTGGACACCCGAGGAGCCGAAACTCTACACTGTTTCTTTGGTTGCCCAGTCTGATAAAGTGACCGATGAGATAGGTTTCCGAACTATCCGTACGGAAGGTACCAAGATTCTGCTCAATGGTAAGGAAATCTTTTGCCGGGGAATCAGTATTCATGAAGAAACTGCTTATTCGAGCGGTCGGGCTTATTCGAAAGACCATGCCCGTACGTTGTTGGGATGGGCCAAAGAGTTGGGCTGTAATTTTGTCCGTTTAGCACATTATCCGCATAACGAAGCAATGGTGCGTGAAGCTGAGCGTATGGGATTCCTGGTTTGGTCGGAGATTCCAGTGTATTGGACTATTCATTGGGAGAATAAGGATACGTACCGGAATGCGGAACAGCAATTGTGCGACATGATCGGACGAGACAAGAACCGTTGCAATATCATTATTTGGTCGATTGCCAACGAAACTCCGGTCAGTGAACCGCGTCAGGCTTTTCTTGCTTCATTGGCCGAGAAAGCGCGTAGTCTGGACAACGTGCGTCTGATTGGTGCAGCAATGGAGAAGTCGGAAGTAGAACCGGGCGTACTGACGGTGAACGATCCGTTAGGCAAGTTGCTGGATATTATCAGTTTTAATGAATACGTGGGATGGTACGACGGTAATGCCGAAAAATGCGACCGGGTGAACTGGACATTCGACGTGCAGAAACCGGTCTTTATCAGCGAATGGGGAGGTGGTGCTCTGTATGGACATCATGGACCTAAGAACGAACGCTTTACGGAAGAATATCAGGAGGATTTGTACATTCGCCACGTGAATATGCTGAAGCGTGTTCCCGGATTGGCAGGTACGACCCCCTGGATTCTGAAAGATTTCCGTTCGCCCCGTCGTCAGGTGCCGGGTATACAGGATGACTTCAACCGCAAAGGTGTGGTTTCGGATCAGGGACAAAAGAAGAAAGCATTCTTTGTGTTGAAGAAGTGGTACGAAGAATTGAAGGAAGCGTATAAATAACCAATAAACGAGGGATATCATCTTTCACTACAGATAGGCTTAGCGTTTTATTAGCTTCAGATGATCAGGTCTGATGGTCTGTGGCTGTGTCGCGCCTTTCTGTGGTGAAAGTTTGTTTTTATACCCCCTATGCTTAACAGGAAAGCGCATGAAACAAAAGATTTCTATTCGTTATTTTCGCGGAAATGTTTAACTTTGCGACCTTACGTGGAATTTAGTTAATTGAAAATACCGGATTATGAAGATTAGAATACTATTATTGCACCTGTTGCTGTGTGTGTCGATGCTGACGGTATCAGCACAAAATATCGCGTCGGGACGCTATCCCAAACGTGAGTTCCGTGGAGCGTGGATTCAGGCCGTGAATGGCCAATTCAAAGGCATGTCGACAGAGAAAATGAAGCAGACGCTGATAGAACAGCTGAATTCGCTGCGTGGGGCGGGTTTCAACGCCATCATCTTTCAGGTACGTCCCGAGGCGGATGCCTTGTACGCATCGCGTCTGGAGCCCTGGAGCCGCTATCTGACGGGAGTACAGGGACAGGCCCCCGAACCGTATTGGGACCCCATGCAGTTTATGATTGAAGAGTGCCACAAGCGTGGCATGGAGTTTCATGCGTGGATCAATCCGTATCGGGTAAAGACATCTTTGAGGAACGAGCTTGTGCCCAATCATGTGTACAATCTGCATCCTGAGTGGTTTGTGACTTATGGTGACCAGATTTACTTCGACCCGGCCTTGCCCGAAAGTCGCCGTCATATCTGTCTGGTAGTGGGCGATATCGTTTCGCGCTACGATGTCGATGCCATCCACATGGACGACTATTTCTATCCTTACCCGATTAAGGGAGTCGATTTTCCTGACGATGCCAGCTTTGCCCGTTACGGAGGCGGTTTTGATAACAAGGCCGACTGGCGCCGCAGTAATGTAAATACGCTTATCAAGCAGTTGCACGAGACTATCCGTGAGGTGAAACCCTGGGTGAAATTCGGTATCTCGCCCTTTGGCATCTACCGCAACGAAAGCAGCGACCCGCTGGGCAGCAAGACGAAAGGACTGCAGAACTACGACGACCTGTATGCCGACGTATTGCTGTGGGCACGCGAGGGCTGGATCGACTATAACATCCCGCAGATATATTGGCACATCGGACATCCGGCTGCCGACTACGAAACGTTGGTAAGATGGTGGGCCAAACATACCGAAAACCGTCCGCTGTTTATCGGACAGTCGGTGCAGAACACCATCCAGAATGCCGATCCGCAGGATCCCGGAATAAACCAGTTGCCGCGTAAGATGGCTTTGCAGCGTGCTTACCAGACCATCGGCGGAAGTTGCCAGTGGTATGCAGCTGCCGTAGTCGAGAATCAGGGACGTTATCGCGACGCATTGGTTGCCGAATATCACAAGTATCCGGCTTTGCCGCCAGTGTTCGACTTCATGGACAATCAGGCTCCCGATAAGGTACGTAAGCTGAAACCAGTATGGACGGAAGACGGATATATCCTTTTCTGGACGGCTCCCAAGTATAAGGACGAGATGGACCGTGCCGTGCAGTTTGTAGTATATCGTTTCGATAGCAAGGAAGATGTCGATTTGGACGACCCCTCGCATATTGTAGCCATTACTCGCGACTGCTTCTACAAGCTGCCTTACGTAGATGGAAAGAAGAAATACCGTTATGTAGTAACTGCCCTCGATCGTTTGCAGAACGAATCCAAGCAGGTATCGAAGAAAATAAAACTGTAACGGAATAGATAGATGTCCCGATGGCCGATTGATTGTCGGTATCTTCGGACAGAAAAAAGGCGCGGATTTCGCAGATACGACGGATCGCTTGTTGTTTTTTGATCCGTACACTCTGTGAAATCCGCGCCTTTTATATAGAAAAGTGTAGACCGCTTAGTAAAGCAGCAGCCCAGCCAGACCACAGGCAATAATCATCCCGATAGGGTTCAGCTTGTACTTCTTTGTTCCGACAAAAGCCACCAGGAAAATGATGCAGCTGATGACGAACGAGTAAGTATCTTCGGTAGGCGAGCTGAAATTCTCGGTGTTCATCAGAACCAGCGCTGCGGAAGCAAGCAGTCCTACCACAGCAGGGCGCAAACCGCTGAATACGGCTTCTACTGCCGGATGCTTCTGGTACTTCAGGAAAAAACGGCTGATGGTGAGCATCAGGATAAAGGACGGAAGTACCACGGCAAACGTCGCAATCACCGATCCCCATACACTGCCCGTAGCCGTAAAGCCGACGTAGGTAGCCGAATTGATACCGATTGGACCGGGAGTCATCTGACTGATGGCGACAATGTCGGTAAACTCCTGAGGTGTGAGCCATTCGTAGCGTGTGACCACTTCGCCTTGTATCATCGAAAGCATGGCATAACCTCCACCAAATCCAAAAAGGCCTATCTTGAAAAAGGTATAAAATAGTTGCAGAAATATCATATCTTTGTTTCCTCCTTTTTAATTCTTCATTCTTCATTCTTCATTTTTCTGTATCTTCCCCATACGTATCCGCCGACTCCTGCGGCAATGATAATCCAGATGGGCGAAAAGCCAAGAAGCCAGATCAGCAGGGCAGACACGACCGGAATCCAGACGTTGTACTTGTTTATCTTAGCCGATTTTGCCATGCTGAAGGTAGGGGCTGCAATCAGGGCTACAACAGCGGGACGTATGCCTTTAAATATACGTTCGACAACTGTGTTTTCCTTGAAGTTGTGGAAAAACAGGGCAATGGCCAATATAATAAGGAAAGAAGGCAGAATGGTACCCAATGCGGTGACGATACTGCCGCGGATGCCTCGCAGACGGTAGCCGATGAAGATGGATATGTTGACGGCCAGAATGCCCGGTGACGATTGTGCAATGGCAAGCAAGTCTATAAAGTCTTCTTTGGCTATCCAGTTGCGTTTCGTTACAATCTCGTCTTCTATCAGCGGCACCATGGCATAACCTCCACCGATGGTGAAGGCACCGATTTTGAAGAAGATGGAGAAGGCTTCGAGATAAATATTCATAAAATGATAAGAGTTTATTAGTCAATTCTTAAGATGAAATGTGTATGTTGCCCTTTCTCTTACGATGGGTTTTCGGGCGACAGGCGCTTCTCTTTTTCCTGTAGCTTGTCTTTGGCGTATTGGCTCGGACTGACATTGAAGTGCTTTTTGAACACTTCACGGAAATACTTGGCATCGTTGAAACCTGTCTTTTCGGCAATTTCCGTGATGCTGTATCTTTGTTCTTCCAGCAGTCGGGCAGCATATTTCAGTTTTATTAGGCGGATATAGTCGGCCGGCGCCTGGTCGGTCAGTGCTTTTATCTTGTTGTAGAAGCTGGTACGGCTCATATTCATCAGGCTGCAGAGGGTATCGACATTGAAGTTGGGGTTGTCCATGTTTTCATCGACACCTTTCTTCACGGCTGCGATGAACTCTCGGTCAAGGTCGTTGCTGCAATTGCTGCAAGGTATGTCTGCGCCTTTGTCATTCAGCTCCAGGTTGGCATATTTGCGGCGCAACAGTGCACGGTTGGCCAGCAGATTGGCTATCGTAGCTCGTAGAATACCGATGTTGAACGGCTTCACTATGTATTCGTCGGCACCGCTTTGCAGGCCTTCTATGATGTTTTTGTCTGTGCTGAGTGCTGTCAGCAGAATGATGGGGATATGCGAAGTCTCGATATCTTTCTTCAATATCTGGCACAATTCGTCGCCACGCATTTCGGGCATCATAATGTCCGAGATGACCAGACTTGGCATTATTTCTTTTGCCATGCCAAGGGCTTCCTTGCCATTGTTGCACACCTGAATACGATATTCGTCGGACAAGCTGTTTTGCAGATAAGTTCTCAGTTCGTCGTTGTCTTCTACTATCAGCAGTTTAGGCAGGTCTTCCGACTGTTGGTTGGGGTTTGATTGTTTTTCTGCTGGCATACGGACCTGTGCAGTCTGGACAGTTATATTATGTCCGGCATTTCCATCGTTCTGTTCCGGATGAGCAAGTGCCTTTCGGTACTTCCTTTTGTCTTTCGGGAACGTGACTTTGATGGACGAGCCTTTGTTTTCGGTACTGCTGAAGCTGAGTTTTCCCTTGTGTATGTTGACCAGTTTCCATACCAGTAGCAATCCGATGCCGCTTCCTGTTATTTTTGAGTTGACGGCATTGCTTCCACGGAAGTGCATTTTAAACAGTTTCTTCTGTTCGGATGCCGGTATACCGATTCCGGTATCTTTTACTTCGATGCTCCACGAGTCGTTGTTGTCGGTAGCGCAGATTTGTACGCTACCTCCTTCTGGTGTGTATTTAAGGGCATTCGATATGATATTTTTCAGGATGGAATCCATTTTATCCTTATCCAACCAGACGTTGAGGTACTGGAAATTCTTTTCATAAGTCAGGGCAATCCGTTTGACATCGGCATATGCCTTGAACACATGAATAGTTTCTTCAATATAAGTATTCAGCTCATATTCGGCTACGTGCAGGTTGCTGGAGTATGTATCTGCCCGTTCAAAATTGAGCAGGTTGGTAGTCAGACGCAATAAGGCATTCACATTCCGCAAAGCGGTGTTCAGGTTGCTTTTTCCTTTTTCGCTCAGTTGTTCGCGTTCTTCCACTTCTTCCAATGGGGCTTTTATCAGGGTTAACGGGGTACGGATGTCGTGTGCCGTATTGATGAAGAAACGAATTTTCTCGTCCGAAACTTTCCTTTGCTTTTTCATCATTAAAATACGCATGCCGGTAGCGACAATGCTTAGCAACAGGATGATGTAAAAGGCGATAGCCCATCCGCTCAGCCATATTGGTTTTTCTATGATGATCTGCATGCTGCGTTCTTCCAGAATTACATTGCGGTTTTCATTCGAGATGGCTCGTATGCGCAAGGTGTATTCTCCCGGATTCAGATTGGTGAAGCGGATGCTACTTTCCCGGCTGGGGCGGCTCCAGGCATCGTAAAAGCCTTCCAGTTTCCAGGAATAAAGAATCAGCGAAGGGTAATCATAATTGATGGACGATACCTGCATGGAGAATGTATTCTGATCGTACTTCAGCCTGAGGGTTTCTGTTTCGTTGATGTCGGTCTTCAGAGGAGAGTCCTCGTCGTTGGGATAAACCGTCTGGTATAGCACACGCAGGTCGCTAAGTACCATTTTAAACTTGTAATCACTGGGAAGCACAATGTCTTTGCTGAATTCGATGGCACCGTCCGTGCTTCCGAAAATGAAATTTCCGTTTTTGCGCAACGTTCCCGAGGATGCGTTGAAGTGGTCAGACTTCAGACCTTGTTCCTTGGTCCAGTTGTGGAAAGTTTTATCGACGGTGCTGAAGTTACTTAATCCGCTTTCCGTACTAAGAAATATGTTATCCTGTCCGTCGGACAGAATATCGTAAATGTTGTTGGATATCAGTGCGCTGTTTTCTGTATAGTAGCGTTCGAACTTGCTTGTCCGGATGTCGTAGATCAACAGACCGGCATTGTTTGTTCCGATATACAGCAGGCTGTCGCCGGCCTGATAAAGAGAATAAATGTAATAAGACTCAATAGGCATGGAGATGGATTGCGGCTTTCCACTTTCTTTGTCAAGCAAGTAAAGTCCGTTTGTCGTTCCTATCCACATGTGTTTCTTGTCTTTTTCAAGAATGGTAGTGACTCCTGTCAGATCGTCGAAATAGCGTATCTCCTTCTTCTTATAATCTATCTCTTTCAGGTTGTAATAACCACCCGACCACACTTTACCTTCCGAATCCAGTGTAATGGAACGGATGTATTTGTCGGGACGGATATTCAGGTTGCCGAACAAAGAAGGAGTAAAGAAGTTTACGCTGTTGTTGTGCTTGTTGATTTCGTAGATACCGGAACTGTATCCGCCTGCCCAGATGATGCCGGGAGCTACCTCGCACAGAGAGAGGAAAGCATGGTTCTTGCTATGGAGTTCCTGGTCGAACATACTGAGATATGAAGTCCATTTTCCGTTCTTCACTTCATAAAGGCTGATACCGTTGTTGGTAGCAAACCACAAGTCGCCATCATGATCTTCGATGATGGCATTTACCTGATCGTTGACGAGCGACTGACGGTTGCCGATGGAGTGTTTGATCCATTGATAGGAAGCATAGCGGTTGTTACGTACGGTGATTCCTATGGGATAATTGGCCATCCAGATACGTTGTTCGTTGTCGATGTAGATATCGCTGATGTTGTTGCCATTCATACCATTGTTACTGTTGTAGTCGGCTACGATATATGGTTCCGATTCGTAGGTATGGACGTTGCTTTTGTAAATTCCGGCTCCGTCGGTAGCTATCAGTATTTCGTTATCGTTCAGAGCTTGGATGCAGTTGATGGTGATGTCCATCAGGCCGGCCTGAAGAGGGCGTATCCGGTGGTTGTCCAGTTCGTAGACATAGACTCCGCGCTGAAAGGTACCGATGAAGACCTTGTGTGAAGGACGGTGGTAGTATAACTCGTTGATTTGGAGTGTGAGGTTGTCCAGCTGTTCGCAAGGCGACACCTTTAGAGTATTGTTCTGAAGTTGGGCATAATGAATGCCGATGTCAGTTCCTATAAAGTAATGTGTCGAATCTATTTGTTCGATTCCTGTGATGTTTCCGTTTATTTCGTTTTGAATGGTGGTAACCTTGCTTGTATCCGAATGGAACAGGTAGATGAGGTCGGAAGTGCAAAGCCAGACAACACAGTTGTCATCTACAAAGCCATAACTGACAGGGGAATGGATTTCTTTGACAAAAGCACTTTTAGGAAGTTTGTAGACCAGTTGAAATGTGTCGTGTACGTCATCGTAACGGAAGACACGCCCTTGTTTGCCTATTTCCCACAATGTTCCTTTCTTGTCGATACAAAGCCAGTTCAAGTTCAGGATAGAGCTTACCTCTTCTTCTCCGTCCATCAGTTTGTAGGGCTTGAAGTCTTTTCCGTTGAAACGGTCTATTCCGTCGTGTGTAAGAAACCACATGTATCCCTTTTTATCCTTTTGGATAGCATATACTTGTCTGTTGCTTAGTCCGTTTTCTACTCCAATGTATTTGTAAGTCTGAGCTATGCAAAGCAGTGGAAACAGGAGGAATATGAAAGAAAGAACCTTTTTCAACATGATTGTCGGTTTTTATTGGCACTAACAGAGAATGTGCCCTTGTATTAAGATTACAAAAATAGGATTTTTATTTGAGATAAGCAAAAAGGAGGTGGCATATCTTACGGATAAAATAAATACGGATTGTACGTGAAGTCACTGAATAATTGAGGAATATCCTCGTGACACTGCGTACAATCCGTATGGTGTCCTCTAGAAAGAGGGAGGTAAAATGATTTTATTTATTATTCATCTTTTCTTCTACCCACTTGCGTGCGTTGACGAAGGCTTCTATCCACGGTGTTACCTGGTCGCTGCCCAAACGGTCGGCTGGGTAGTAAGCGTTCTGCCATGGGAAGATGGCACGCTCCAGGTGAGGCATGATAGCCAAATGGCGGCCGTCGGGGCTGGCAATACCTGCTACTGAGTAGTCGGAACCGTTAGGATTGCCGGGATATTCGTCGTAGGTGTATTTGGCCACGATATTGTAGTGGTCTTCGTCGTAAGGCAGGGAGAACTTGCCTTCGCCGTGAGCCACCCAGATGCCCAGCTTGCTGCCACTCAACGAACCGAACATTACGCTGCGGTTGGTCGGGATAGTCACACCCAGGAAGCGGCTTTCGAACTTATGCGAGTCGTTGTGAAGCATGCGTCCACGTTTCTCGTCGGTGGGGTTGATGAGGTTCAGTTCCATCATCAGCTGGCAACCGTTACATACACCCAGTGAGAGAGTATCTTCGCGGGCATAGAACTTGTCAAGCGCTTCTTTTGCCTTGGGGTTGAAGAGGAAGGCGCCCGCCCAACCTTTGGCTGAACCAAGTACGTCGGAGTTGGAGAATCCGCCGCAGAAGACAATCATATTGACATCTTCCAGCGTTTCGCGTCCGCTTACAAGGTCGGTCATGGTTACGTCCTTCACGTCGAAGCCGGCCAGATAGAGTGAGTAGGCCATTTCGCGTTCGCCGTTCGTACCCTTTTCGCGGATGATGGCTGCACGGATGCCGCTCGGTGTACGACGGTCGGGGCTGATGCCGTATTGCGAGAGCTTGCCAGTGAATTCGGGCATGAAGGCCAGATCCATAGGCTGCATCTTGTAGTTCTCGAAACGCTTCTTGGCGCAACCGTTCATTGATTGACGACGGTCGAGCAGGTAAGAAGTAGAGTACCATACGTCGCGCATGTAGTCGATGCCGAACTGATAAGTGGCACCGTCTTTTTCGACGAGGATGTGACGCTCATCGGTCGGCTTACCAATCTTCACGAAGCCTACACCTGCGTCTTCGAGTATCTTCTTCACTTCGTCCTTGTGCTTGTCGGCTACCTGAATAACGATACCCGGGTTTTCGGCAAACAATATCTTGATGAGGTCGTTTTCCTTAATCTTGTCGAGGCTGATTTCCATACCGCCTTCTACGTTGGAGAAGCACATTTCGAGCAGCGTGGTGATGAGACCGCCTGCCGAGATGTCGTGTCCGGCCAGGATGAGGCCTTTGTTCACCAATTCCTGAACGGCGAGGAAGGCGTCGCGGAAGTATTCGGGATTCTGTACGGTAGGTACGTCGTCGCCGACTTTGCCCAGTGACTGTGCGAAAGCCGAACCACCCAGTTTCAGGGTGTCGAAGCTGAAGTCGATGTGGTAGAGTGTGGTCTTATGGTCGTTCACCAATACGGGCGAAACCACTTTCTTCACGTCGCTCACTTCACCGCCAGCCGATACGATGACCGTACCCGGAGCAATGACTTTGCTTCCGTCGGGGTATTTCTGTGTCATGGACAACGAGTCCTTACCGGTAGGCACATTGATCTGCAGAGCGCAGCAGAAGTCGCTCAATGCTTTGACTGCCGTGTAGAGGCGTGCGTCTTCACCTTCTTGTGAGCGGCAAGGCCACATCCAGTTGGCGGAGAGCGATACGCTATCCAGACCTTCGGCCAGCGGTGCCCATACGAGGTTGGTCAATGCCTCGCTGACAGAGAGTACAGAGCCGGCAGCCGGGTTGGCCAATGCGGCTTGCGGAGCATGACCCAGCGAAGTGGCGATACCTGCCTGACCACGATAGTCGAGGGCTACCACACCACAGTCGCTCAGCGGCAGCTGAAGTTCGCCTACGCATTGCTGGCGGGCAATCTTACCTGTTACGGAACGGTCTACCTTGTTGGTCAACCAGTCTTTGCAGGCTACAGCCTCCAGTTGGAGTACGTTGGCCAGGTATTCATGCAGTTTGGGTAGTTCGTAAGTCGGCATTTCGTAATGACGCTCTACGGTTTTGTCTACCATGTATGTTTTGGGTGAAGAACCGAACATTTGGTCAACGGCCAGGTCGAAGGGGCGCACGCCGTCAGCTTGCTCGAAGCAGAAGCGGTGGTCGCCGGTTGTTTCGCCTACGACGTACATCGGGGCGCGTTCGCGTTCGGCAATCTTACGTACGTGTTCGATGGCTTCTTCCTTGATAAGCAATCCCATACGCTCCTGACTCTCGTTGGCAATGATTTCTTTGGCCGAGAGGGTCTTGTCGCCGATGGGAAGTTTGCTCATGTCGATGTGTCCACCACATTCTTCTACCAATTCGGAGAGACAGTTCACGTGTCCGGCTGAACCGTGGTCGTGGATGGAGACAACAGGGTTGACATCTTCTTCGCAAAGGGCGCGTACTACGTTGTAGGCACGTTTCTGCATTTCGGCGTTGGCGCGCTGTACGGCGTTCAACTCGATGCCGCTGCTGTATCGGCCTGTGTCTACAGACGATACGGAGCCGCCGCCTAAACCGATGCGGTAGTTGTCGCCACCCATCACTACGACCTTGTTGCCTGCTTCGGGTTTGCCTTTCAGGCAGTCGCGCTGCGTGCCGTAGCCTACGCCACCGGCCAACATGATCACTTTGTCGTAGCCGTAGACTTCTTCTTTTTCTTTATGTTCGAAGGTCAGCACCGAACCGCAGATAAGCGGCTGACCGAACTTGTTACCGAAGTCGCTGGCACCGTTGGATGCCTTGATCAGAATCTGCTCGGGTGTCTGATACAACCATTTGCGCACGGGCAGGATTTCTTCCCACTCGCGTCCTTCTTCCGAACGGGGGTAGGAGGTCATGTAGACTGCTGTACCTGCGATGGGCCAGGAGCCTTTACCGCCACCCATACGGTCGCGGATTTCACCACCCGTACCGGTTGATGCACCATTGAAGGGCTCTACAGTGGTGGGGAAGTTGTGTGTTTCGGCTTTCAGCGAGATGACACTCTTGATGTCCTTCACCTGGAAGTAGTCGGGTTTCGAGTGATCGGCGGGTGCGAACTGCTCGATAACGGGACCTTCGGCAAAGGCTACGTTGTCTTTGTAAGCCGATATGATTTTGTTGGGATTTTCCTGTGTTGTCTTCTTAATCATCTGGAAGAGAGAGGATTCCTGCTCTACGCCGTCGATGATGAACGTACCGCCGAAGATTTTGTGACGGCAGTGTTCGGAGTTGATTTGGGCGAAGCCGAATACTTCGGAGTCGGTCAGCGGACGTCCGAGGTCTTTCTCCACTTTTTTCAGATAGTCCATCTCTTCTTTCGAGAGGGCCAGACCTTCCTGCTCGTTGTAGGCTTCGAGATCTTCGATGTGGACGATAGGTTCGGGTTTGCGGTTAGTGGTGAATACTTGTTGGTCGAGTCCTTTGTACATGCGTTGCAGCATAGGGTCGTGGTCGGCGTTTTCGTCGGCTACGGGGAAGTACTCTTCTATGCGCAGAATGCCGTTGAGGCCCATGTTCTGAGTGATCTCTACGGCATTTGTACTCCAGGGAGTAATCATTTCGCGGCGCGGGCCTACGAAATATCCTTTCAGGTTTTCTTCACTTTCGGGGGTGGCTTCTCCAAAAAGCCAGCAGAGCTTTTCGCTTTCTGCCTGCGAAATGGCGTGTTCGCATTCTACGGCAATCACGCTTTTTTGAGGAGTTCTGTAGAAAGAAATCATAATTATTATAGCGCTATATTGATGATAAAATTCTTTATTATCAAGTTGTTTCGGGGATTATGGCTCCCTTTGTCCTTTTTCGTATGCAAAGATAGTGCAAACCGAGTGAAGTACAAAGCAAAAACCTTGTTTTTAGCTTTTACTTCGGAGGTGTGGTATGTTTCATTTTGGTTTTTAGGGTAGCGTAAAAGCTGCTTCACTTGCATGTACGTTACATCGATACTTGCACGTACGTTACATCCTTCACCGCATCTTTCTGTTTATCAGATGATTAATGAATTTGTTTTTCGCGGGGTGGAGCCAAGGAAAATGGGCAGATTCGGAAGTGGTGAAACTAAAAGGTGAATCTTCCGTGAAACCATATGTTTCACCGTATTGTGCTGAAAACCAGTATGCTGAAAGCCGGGTGAAAGCGTGAAGGCAAATTGGAGGGTTTAAGGTTTAAAGTTGAGGGATGAGGGTTTGAAGTTTGAAATGTATCCCTTTCACTATTCATTTTTAATTATTCATTTTTCATTCTCAACGTCCCTCTTTATCCGTGTAACATCGGTAGTTAGCTGGCGTAACAAGCAATGCTGTCTGGTATCGGAAGCAATGCCGTCGGGTTTCACAAGCAATGCAGGCAGGTTTCACAAGCAATGCCGACTGGTTTTGCTGACAAACCCCACGGGTTTTATTTGTAATCCCGCCGAGTATTGCTTGCAACGCCCACGAGTATTGCTTGTGTTTCTCGCGAGCCGTGCTTGTGTCTCTCGCGAGCCGTACAAGTGTGGCTCACGAGCCGTGCAAGTGTTGTTTTTGTTTCATATACCATTTGCTTGCATCGTCCGCTTTTGTTATAGGGCATGCATGTGGATGCACAAGAGTCAAAAACTCGTTTTTCGCTTTGTACTTCCCTTGGTTTGCACTATCTTTGCACCCATGATTCAGATTGAAACCATATTGGACATATTGTGGAAGGGCTTTATTATAGGTGTCATCGTGTCGGCACCGTTGGGTCCTGTAGGGGTGCTTTGCATACAGCGTACGCTGAACAAGGGACGCTGGTATGGTTTCGTGACAGGTATAGGCGCGTCGCTTAGCGATATATTCTATGCGTTGCTGACGGGATACGGAATGAGTTTCGTATTCGACTATGTGAATAAAAACATCTTTTATCTGCAACTTTTTGGCAGCATTCTGCTGCTGGCATTCGGTGTCTATACTTTCCGGAGCAATCCGGTGCAGTCCATCCGTCCGGTTTCGGGCAGCAAAGGCACTTATTTTCACAACTTTATTACGGCTTTTTTCGTTACACTCTCCAATCCGCTCATCATATTGCTGTTTGTCGGACTTTTCGCCCGTTTTGCTTTCATTAGCCCCGGCGTGCTGCTGTTCGAGGCTGTTACGGGCTATCTGGCCATTGCATTGGGTGCCCTTTCGTGGTGGTTCGGTATCACCTATTTTGTCAATAAAGTGCGGACTCGCTTCAACTTGCGAGGCATCTGGATGCTGAACCGTATCATTGGAAGCATAGTGGTGATAGTATCGGTCGTGGGACTGGTATTTACGTTGATGGGAGAATCTTTGTATTGACGAAAGAAGCAGATTTGGAAGATTAATCAGGAAGAGTGGTATGAAGGTAGCACAGAAACTGAAAGAAGAAAACATTGCCGAATACCTTATTTATATGTGGCAAGTGGAAGATCTGATACGTGCCAACGGGTGCGACATCGACCGTATGTGCAGCAACATCGTTTCGCGTTATCCCGAAGAAGAACGTGCCGCGCTGAAGGAATGGTATGGCAACCTTATTGAGATGATGCGTGCCGAAGGAGTGACGAAGAAGGGGCATCTGCAGATCAACCGCAATGTGATACTGAACCTGACCGACCTGCATGCCGCCCTGTTGTCGTCTACCAAATATCCGTTCTACAACGCAGCTTACTTCAAGGCGTTGCCTTTCATCGTGGAGTTGCGTCAAAAAAACGGAAAGACCGACGAACCCGAACTGGAAACCTGTTTCGAAGCCCTGTACGGCGTATTGCTGCTTAAACTTCAGAAACGGGAAATCACTCAGGGAACAGCACGTGCCATCGAAGCCATCAGCAGTTTTCTTTCCATGCTGGCGGCCTATTATGCCAAGGAGCGGAAAGGTGAACTGGAAGACCTGTGACAGGATTTCCGGAGAAGGCTTCTGCTCAAAGACGAAAATTGTTCATCGTAACATTATATTTTTAAGTATCAATTTTTTAAATGAATATTTTAATAACCGGTGCCAACGGTCAGCTTGGCAATGAGATGCGGGTTTTGTCCGCCGAAAACCAACAATATACCTATTTCTTTACCGACGTGCAGGAACTGGACATCTGCGACGAGCAGGCTGTGCGTGCCTTTGTAAGCGATCATGCAATCGACGTGATTGTGAATTGTGCCGCTTATACGGCCGTGGATAAGGCTGAAGACAATCGCGAACTGTGCGATAAACTCAATCATCTGGCTTCCGGCTACTTGGCCGAAGCTGCCGAAGCTCGTGGAGCAGCATTGATACAGGTGTCGACCGACTATGTGTTCGACGGTACGGGGCACATCCCCTATACGGAAGAAATGCAGCCTTGCCCCAATTCGGTATATGGTATAACGAAGTTGGCAGGCGAGGAGGAAGCTATGCGGAAATGCAGCCGTACCATGATTATCCGTACGGCATGGCTGTACTCCATCTATGGCAACAATTTCGTAAAGACTATGATCCGCCTGGGTCGTGAACGTGAGTCGCTCGGAGTTGTGTTCGACCAGATTGGTACTCCGACCTATGCCCGCGATTTGGCTCGTGCCATTTTCGCCGCTATCCGTCAGGGAATCGTTCCCGGCATCTATCATTTCAGCAACGAAGGCGTTTGCTCGTGGTACGATTTTACCGTAGCCATTCATCGCCTGGCAGGCATCACCACTTGCAAGGTCGGTCCTTTGCATACCGATGAATATCCGGCCAAGGCACCCCGTCCGGCCTATTCGGTGCTCGACAAGACGAAGATCAAGAAAACATTCGGCATTGAGATTCCCCATTGGGAAGCGTCGCTTGCCGAGTGCATCGGAAAATTGTTAGAAGAATCAGAAAAGTAATTCAGATATATGGCAAGTAATCAGGAAATAGAAAGACGACGTACATTTGCAATCATTGCACACCCCGATGCCGGTAAGACATCGTTGACCGAGAAGTTGCTGCTTTTCGGCGGACAGATACAAGTGGCAGGAGCCGTGAAGAGTAACAAAATCAAGAAAACGGCTACTTCCGACTGGATGGATATCGAGAAACAGCGTGGTATCTCTGTGACTACTTCGGTGATGGAGTTCGACTATCACGACTATAAAATCAACATCCTTGATACACCGGGCCACCAGGACTTTGCCGAAGACACTTACCGCACGCTGACGGCGGTAGACAGCGTTATCATCGTGGTGGACGGTGCCAAAGGTGTGGAAACGCAGACACGCAAGCTGATGGAAGTGTGCCGTATGAGGAACACGCCGGTCATCATCTTCGTCAACAAGATGGACCGCGAAGCCAAAGATCCTTTCGACCTTCTTGACGAACTGGAGGAAGAACTCCATATTCACGTGCGTCCGCTGACGTGGCCCATTGAGAGTGGTCCCCGCTTCAAGGGCGTTTACAACATTTACGAACAGAAGCTCAACCTCTTCCAACCCAGTAAGCAGGTCGTAACCGAAAAGGTGGAAGTTGACATCCATACCGAAGAATTGGACAACCGGATCGGACAGAACCTTGCCGACAAGTTGCGCAGCGAACTGGAGCTGATAGACGGCGTTTATCCCGAGTTTCAGGTAGAAGACTATCTGAAGGGCGAACTGGCTCCTGTATTCTTTGGTTCGGCTCTGAACAACTTCGGTGTGGAAGAGTTGCTCGATACGTTTGTGGAGATAGCTCCCAGTCCCCGTCCTGTGAAGGCCGAAGAACGCATCGTGATGCCCGAAGAACCCAAGTTCACCGGTTTCATCTTTAAGATTACGGCCAATATCGACCCGAACCATCGTTCGTGTGTGGCTTTCTGTAAGATCTGTTCGGGCAAGTTTGTCCGCAACGCTCCTTACTATCACGTGCGTCATGGCAAGACAATGCGTTTTTCCAGTCCTACACAGTTTATGGCACAGCGTAAAACGACCATTGACGAAGCTTGGGCAGGTGATATCATCGGTTTGCCCGATAACGGAACCTTTAAGATTGGTGATACGCTGACCGAAGGCGAATTGCTCCACTTCCGCGGTTTGCCCAGCTTCTCGCCCGAAATGTTCAAATACATCGAGAATGCTGACCCCATGAAGCAGAAACAGCTGGCCAAGGGTATCGACCAACTGATGGACGAAGGTGTGGCACAGTTGTTTGTCAATCAGTTCAACGGCCGCAAGATTATCGGTACGGTAGGACAGTTGCAGTTCGAGGTGATCCAATACCGTTTGGAGAACGAATACAATGCCAAGTGCCGTTGGGAGCCCGTCAGTCTGTACAAAGCCTGCTGGATTGAAAGCGACGATCCGGCCGAACTGGATGCCTTCAAGAAGCGCAAATACCAGTACATGGCCAAGGACCGCGAAGGCCGCGACGTGTTCCTGGCCGATTCGGGTTACGTATTGCAGATGGCTCAAATGGACTTCAAGCACATCAAGTTCCATTTTACGAGCGAATTCTGATACGGAAGAGTCATGTAGTGAGGCGGAAATATAGATGGGTTACTCTATCTGGCGCCTTGGAAGAAATAGACGAAGCATTGACGAATATGGGCAAATATCCTTTTTTATAATTGGGATATTTGCCCATTTCTTTTTTATGCAGTTAACTTTTAAGGCTTTCTGCAAGTAGTATGAAATGTTATTTTATAACGAATTTGTAACTACCGTTCAGTTTCTGTTGTGTGTCGGTCAGCACAATGCGGTAAATCTGTTCTCCCCATACTTTCGAAAGACGTGGGTCGGGCAATTCAATGGTTTCGAGTGTAGCCTTGAAGTTTGATGGATATTCGAGTGTAACCTTTTGCCCTTTTACTTCGATGGTCACTTTTCCTGCCTTGCTTATATCAATCTTGCCCCAGGACAGGAAGTTGACCTGATTGGCCGCTTTCGCCTCTTTCAGTGAGAATTTATCTGTAATGGTAAGTTCATTGTTACCAAGTTTGTACGAGCGAATCCAGTTCTTTACGGCTGCTTCTTCAGGGTAAGCTGTTGAGATATCGGCCGAAAAGTAGCGTTGCTTTTCACGGCATACTACGTTGGTGGCTTTATATTCCTGTCCGTAGCGTTGCGGAACTCCGTTTATGACAGGCAAGTTATGATAGTTGCTCTGCATGGTCCAGATGGAATAGCGTTCGCTGCTGAAAGTCTGGCGTGTATATGTTCCTACGCCGGCGTCTATCAGCATAGGCAATGTATTTATGTATAACGAAAAGGTTCCCACATCGTTGTGGTTATGGCTTTCGTTGTTGAAACCTCCTTTCGTGGCAAGAAACCATCCGTTGTTGTTGGTAAAGTAGCAGAATTCGGTTTCAGGATACCATGTGCAAGCCGGAATATTGTGCTCGGGGGCAGTCTGCTCAAGCTCCTTATTGAATAACGCACATTCCAATGTTCGGAAAATATCGCTACCCAATTGGATGGTAGGACGTTTCCCTTGCAGGAGATATGCTGCAAAATGTATCATCTCTTCGCTGCCGACAGCCTTTCCGTAGCGGTATATCAACGGTGCGTCGCCACCACCTTTTGCAGAGGCATCGGCAAAGTTGACAACCCATCCGTTTCCTACATACGAGCGGCTGATATACTCGCCCATGCGGCGTATCATCGGATTATTGAATAGTGATAGTTTCCCATTGGTTCCGTTTGAAAGGATTTGCAGATAATCGTACATCTTTCCGGCTGCATGTCCCCAGTATGAAGGTCCTTCCTCGCAGGCGCCGTCCGATTTTACGAAATTGATAAATTTGTCAACAGACTGCATGGTGCGCCATACGGCTTCCGTAAGTTTGTTACGGTCGTTTTCGAGCAAGAGGAAACATTGCAATACGTTGGAGTTGCACCAGGGGTTCCAGTTGTTGATGATTTCTCCCGGTTTCCAGTGGAAAGCCATCCACCATTCGCGGTCGTTCTGCATAAAAGGATCCATTATTCTTTCCTGAATGCTATGGCGTATGCGTAGAGAAATTGCCGGATCGACTTTGTCGAATGTATCATGGAAGAAGTAATGCACCCATGCCAACAGAGAACCGTAGTTTCCTGAGCCCAGATCGATGACCTGTTCACGCCAGTCGGGCAACGAGCGCTTCGTACTTTGACGTGTCAGGTGGGCTGACAGTACCCAAGAAGTCATTTCGCAACTGAAGAACACTCCATTGATAAGTTGGTCTACAAAGCGGCCTTTTCCTTCAGCCAGTTCGGCCATCATCAGTGTGCTGATGGCTTTTCTGTTAGCTTCGTATGGGTTTTGCATGATGTTTCTTTCCCCACTGCGTTCATATTCCAGATAGTCTGTAGCTCGTACTACCTGCCATCGGTAGTTCAGCATTTTTTCTCCGGCTCGGATCAATGCCTGTTTGTCTTTATCAGAAAGCATGGCGTTCCATCCTTCACGGTCGGCATAGGCAGGGTAGGGCACCCATGCGGCGTCCATGACAAGTATTTCTTTCAGCTGTTCTTTACTTACTGCGTTTTGAAGGAGGTTCCTTTCGGTGTACGCATGCGATGCTGTTGTAATAAGTAAGAGCAGAAACAGTGTGCTCCATGTACGTAATACCATGTTTTTTTTCATGATTGATGCAATTATTAGGTTAGTGAATATGTCTAAATGAGAGGTTAGAACTATTGCTGTTCGGATGGTTGTGGTTTGAATTCTACCGGATATAGTGTCTTACCGTCTTTGTTAACAGGATATAATGCATCCTCAAGCTGCAATCTTTCTATCATCAAACGACTCATTTCTTTAAGTTTCTGGGGATTGACAGGCGCCAGGTCGGTCGTTTCGTATGGATCTTCTTTCAGATTGAACAGTTTATAAGAAGGAATACCATCCTTTTCAGGGTTGTAATAATAGATAATCTTCCACTCTCCTTTGCGATAGGTTGTGAAATAACTGCCACGGTGCTGGTGTGGAAAGTGGGTCAGTACATCATCTCTCCTGCTTCTGTCTTTTTTTCCTGCCATTAGCTTCTTCATATTGCTTCCGTCCAAAGTCAGATTTTGTGGAGTGTCAACTCCTGCTATTGAAAGTACGGTAGGATATATGTCCATTACTGTGCCAAACTGTGTCTGCACATAATTTTGTGCTATTGGAAACTGTTTCTGAAACTTGTTGGACGGATCGGGTTTGGCCCAGGCTGCAATAAAGGGAACTCGGACACCTCCTTCGTATTCCGATCCTTTTTTCCCTTTTAGAGGTGCGGAAGATCCATAATCAGCAGCATCGCCAAGAGGTGCGTCGCCTCCGTTGTCTCCAAGAAATATGATAAATGTATTTTCGGCTATTCCCATCTCTTCCAGTTTGTTCATTAAGTCCCCTAAAGACTTGTCCATTCCCTCGATAAGAGTAGCGAACGCACGGGCTTTGTCATTTTTCTCTCCTTGGGGATAATGGTTAATGAAACGCTCATCGGTTTCAAAGGGGGAGTGAACCGCATAATGGGCAAGATTTAAGTAGAATGGTTTGCCTTCGTCCACAGCCTTTTTTACTTCTTTCAAAGCTTCAAGGGTAAGCGCATCGGAAAGGAAGGTATTGGTTCCGTGATACTGTTTCAGGTCGGGAACCGCTCTGGCTCTTTGTCCTTTAATCCAGCCATAGCCATTCTCTCCGTGATAACTGCCTGGGTGTCCTATTGCAGAACCGGCTATGTTTACATCAAAACCGATATGACACGGGTCAGCAGCAAAACTGTCGTTGCATCCGAAATGTGCCTTGCCTACGTGAATCGTTTTGTATCCTGCGGCTTTAAGTACTGAAGGATAGGTTACGTCAGTAGATTTTAGTCCTTTCCAGTTCCATTCGTACGGGCCGAACTGGTCTCTGTTGTTACTTTCTGCATTTATCCAGTTTGTGGTTCTGTGGCGGGCTGCATTTTGTCCGGTCATAATGGAGGTACGCGAGGGAGAACTTACACTTTGTGCATAGAAGGTAGAAAAACGTACTCCCTGATTGGCGAGACGCTCCATATTTGGAGTACGGTACCATTCATTCAAAGGTTGTGGAAGAACATTCCCTTTGGAATCTGTTATAAAAGGAACGGAAGTATCCATAACTCCCATGTCGTCAACCAGAAAGACTATTATATTGGGCTTTTCCTGTGCTTGAACAAGTGATATCGCTGATAAGGATGCGATAATGGCCGAATGAATTTTTTTCATAGATATTTGTTCTTTTGATTTATGTTTCATTTATTACTCTTTATCATTTTCTTCATCCTCTTTTGCGTCTTCGGGTGAAGAAGCGTCTGTCCCTTTCCGATAAGCGGTCGGGTTGATATGGTATTTCTCCTTGAAACATTTGCTGAAGTATTTGGGAATGTTGAAACCCGTACGGTCAGCAATCTCCGAGATGTTCAGTTCCGGATTGTTTTTCAGCATGTAGGCTGCTCGTTTCAGACGGATAGTGATAATCAGGTCGTTAGGAGTCTGCCCGGTGACGGCTTTCAATTTAGTAAACAGCTTGGTACGTGCAATGCCCATTCGGGTAGCCAGTTGGTCTACGTTGAAGTCGGCATTGTCTATCTCTTCTTCAATGATGGCCATTGCCTGGTCCAGGAATTTTTTATCGAGGGTATTGGTTGCCAGTATCTGCATGTCGGTCTGGGGTTGTTTGCTGAACTTCTCTTGCAGCATGATACGGCTGTTTACCAGATTGTTGCAACGCGACAACAGCAGGTTGATGTTGAATGGTTTGGTTACGTAGTCGTCGGCTCCCATTTTCAGCCCCTCCATATTATATTCGATAGCTGTTTTAGCTGTGAGCAGCACTACCGGAATGTGGCAGAGGTCAAAGTCTTTTTTGATGGCATGGCATAGTTCTGTTCCAGACATTTGGGGCATAACTATGTCGCTTAGTACGATATTGGGCTGCTCGGTCCGTACTTTTTCCAGCCCTTCCTTTCCGTTGGTGGCAGTGACTACCGTATAGAACGATTCGAAGATTCCTACCAGCATTTCGCGTAACGAGTCATTGTCTTCTACGATCAGGATTTTGTATTTTTCTTTCGGGTTTTCATTGTCCTGCATAGCTATCTCCTGTTTGTCCAAGTAGGCTTTGTACTGGTTGTATTCTTTCAGGTCGATACCTGTCGAGGCATCCTGACAGTTTTGCTGAGTACAAATTTGTTCGGGAGTGAAGTGTTCGTTTCCTGTTTTCAGATGAATGCAGAAAGTAGAGCCTTCTCCTTCTTTACTGAAAACTTCGATAGTACCATGATGAAGTTCGACAATACCTTTGGTCAGTGACAGCCCGATACCGCTTCCTGCTTGTGACATAGAGTTGATATGATCGGCCTGATAAAAACGGTCGAATATTCTTTCGATGTCTTTGGGAGCGATTCCTTGTCCGTTGTCAGTTACTTCGATAATGACCTCATTGCCTCTTTTCCGGACAGAGATAGAAATGCGTCCTCCATCTGGTGTGTACTTGAAGGCATTGGATATCAGATTATTCATTACCTTCTGCATCTGCTTTGCGTCATACCACATCGGTATGTCATCATGGCTCTTTTCAAACGTGAAGGTGATGTTGCGCAGTTTGGCATAGTCGGCAAAGAGCAGATAATGCTCGTATACGAAGTCTACAATGTTGTACTCGCTTACTTTGATGTTCATATAGCCTTGTTCCTGCTTGCGGAAGTCAAGTAGCTCGGTTACCAAGCCTTTCAGTTGCAGGCAGCTTTTGTAGGTACCTAACAGCTTGTTATAAATTTCGGGCGAAAGCTGGCGTGAGAGCAACATTTCCATTTGCCCGATGATGAGCGATAGAGGAGTGCGGAATTCATGCGAAATATTGGTGAAGAAACGCAGTTTAAACTGGTTCATCTGTTCGATATCGTCAGCATGTTTCTTTTCATATTTCAGCATTTCCTGCATTCTGATACGGCTTTTGTAGACTCGGTTCAGGTACCATACAGCCAAAACCAGAATGATAAAGTAAAGCACATAAGCCCAAACCGTTAGATAAAACGGAGGAAGTACCCGGATAGTCAGCCGACTGGGGGGAACCAATGTCTCGTCGGTATTTTCGGCTTTTACAATCAGAGTATACTTGCCGGGTGACAGATTGGAATAAGTAATAGTATTCTGTTTCAGGTCGTTCCAGCTTCGCGAGAATCCTTCCAAACGGTAGATGATGTTGGCTTTGTTGAAAGGCAGAAAGTCGGTAGTAGTATATTCTATACTGAAAATGTTTTGTCCGGCTCTGAGCGTAATTTCTTTGGTGAAGCTGATATCCTGTTTTAGTATTTTACTTTTGTCTCCTACTTTTACTTCTCTACCATTAACAAATAGCCGGTAGGGCAGAATATTGTACGAACGCGATTCTTGTTTCAGATCCTGTTTGTGGAATGAGATGGCTCCTTGAGTTCCACCGATGATGATTTCTCCTTCCCGGGTTTTGTAGAGGGCATTTTCGTTGAGGCAGCTTAAAGGTAGCTGATTGTAGTTTTTGAATGTTTTTTCCTTATAGTTTAGGATGGACAAACCTTTGTCGGTAGTAACCAACAGCCTGTTGCTATCGAGTTCACAAATGTTATAGACAATGTTACTGGAGAGTCCGTTATGGCTAGCATCGAGATTCTCAAAATTATCTGTTTCTGCATGATATAAGTCTAATCCGTTCTCGTTGGTACAGAACCAAAGCCGGTGCTGGCTGTCTTCATAGATTGAGTTGACACTATTACTACTAAGGCTATGCTCAATGGCGTGGCTTACTTTGTAAGTAGACAGTTTATTGGTCGCTGGATTGTAGGAACATACTCCACTATTGTTTCTGATAATCCATAAAATGCCCCGACTATCCAGTACAAGTCCTTTGCTATAGCGCGTTTTTTCGTACATTTCATCGTTTTTGAAAAAACGTTCGCATTTTTCTGTGGTTGGATCGAAGAAAATGATTCCATTATCAGTGGCAACCAGAAGTTTGCCTTGATAAGGGAGTATAGATTCAACATTATTGGAAGGCAGGTTGTGGGTGTGTTTCAGATAACGTGTACCTTTATTTGTTCTGATGTCAAGTTTGTAAAGTCCTCCCATGTGTATACCCATCCACAATACTTCCTGTTGCGGATCGTAGTAGAGGGCTTTTATGTTGTTTTTTATAGTTCCGTTTTCAGGCTTTTCAAGTGTATACCATTTGTATGTTTGTGTCTGCTTGTTGTAGAAGTTCACTCCGCCTCCTTCTGTTCCTATCCAAAGGTTACCTCGATTGTCTTCGGTAATACGGCTAACTATACTAGAACTTAACCCTTCTTCTTCAATAGGAGAGGGTTGATATTCGCGAAATACTTGTTGCTTGGGATTGAAGTAGTTCACACCTCCAAAATAGGTTCCTACCCAAATATTGCCTTGACGGTCGCAATACAAACTCCAGATAGATGAATAGGACAGACTTTTCGGAGTCTGTTGTTTCTCATAATGTCGGAACTGTTCGTTTACTGGGTTATATTTGTCCAAACCGTTAAAGGTGCCTATCCAGATATTTCCTTGCGGGTCTTCGCAAAAACGGTGAACGAAGTTGGAACTAATGCTGGCGGGATTATTGGGGTCGTGTACGAAATGGGTTATCTGTTTCCCTTGTATGCGGAATGCACCCTCACCTGAACGTGCTGCCACCCAATAACAGCCTTTACTGTCTTTGAAGATGTCACTAATGTGTCCGTTGGGTATGAGTGTTTGCAATTCTTTGGAGGGGGTAAGCAGATAAAGTCCGCGATTAGTTCCGATGAAGATGGAATCGTTGGATACAAGTAACCGACGTATGTTCCGTTGATTGTTTAACTTATATACGGGGCGAAGTTTGCTACCATTGTATTTGAATATTTCGTAAGAAGTAGCTATGTATAAGGAGTCGGTAAAGAATCCTGCAGCTACGTCTTGAGTTGTCAGATGGGTGAACTTATCTTCAGATATGTCATATTCTGAGGCTCCTCTATTTGTTAGGATATACAAGTGTCCTTTCCGGTCACCCAATATCTGATAAATGTCGTTGTACTGGATACTGTTAGGATTGTCCTTCTCTTTTTGATAGATTTTGAAGTCTTTTCCATTATATAGGCTGAGTCCATTAGCTGTTGCGAACCACATAAAATCGCGTTCGTCCTGATAGATGGATACTACAGAATTGTGTGATAGCCCATTGTCGGTTGTCAGGTGGTGAAAAGGTATGCTTTGTGAAAAGCACTGAAAAAGGTATAGAAATAAAAGATAAAAGGTCAGCAGAAATTCTTTTTTCATTGTATTTCGGTTTTATAAGAAGCAAAGATAGTTTTTTTAATTAAAGAGGAGATGTTTTTTCTAGGTAAAAATGGTCTTCTTTTATACGTTTTGCCTGTCATTTTTGTACATTCTCCGATTTTATCAGATAACGTATGCTTTTTCCCTTATCATGAATATTAGGCTACATCATATAATGTGTTTTTGGTTACATTTGTAATGTCTTTGTTGACCGTTTGAAAAATATAAAGTTATGTGTCTATGAAAAAGCCAATAAAAATAGGATTGTGTACTGGAATACTGTGCTGGATTATTCTAAGTTGTATCGCGGATAATCATCCTGTTGGATTTGTTGCAGAAAATGTGATATTTGCAACCGAACAGTATGCTATGCAACTAAATGAACTGACGGATAGAGGAGAGAATCACATTCCTCGTACGATAAAGTCTGACGGGACGATGGTGTATGCTTCAACTGCCGGATGGGATTGGACAGCAGGGTTTTATGCCGGCAGTCTGTGGTATCTTTATGGATTGACGGGTGACGAACATTGGAAAAGTCTGGCAGAGAGATACACTGCGTTATTGGAAAAAGTGCAATATAACAAGTCGACTCACGATGTAGGGTTTATCATTGGTTGCAGTTATTTGAATGGTATCCGGTTAGGAGGGGAAGAACAATATAAATCGATTATTGTCTCAGCTGCACAGTCCTTGTCGACTCGTTTTCGCCCTGCAGCAGGAGTTATCCAGTCGTGGAATGTGCATTCGGGTTGGCAAGCGAAAAGGGGGTGGAAATGTCCTGTTATCATTGACAATATGATGAATCTGGAATTGTTGTTCGAAGCTACTCGCATGTCTGGCGATTCGACATACTACCGTATAGCGGTATCTCATGCAGACAAAACGTTGCAAAATCATTTTCGCAGTGATGGAAGCTCATTTCATGTAGTCGATTACGATGGAGAGACAGGAGAAGTACGCAGCCGATGTACAGCTCAAGGATACTCTGACGAGTCGGCATGGGCTCGTGGACAGGCATGGGCCATATACGGCTATACAATGTGTTATCGTTATACACAGAATCTTGCTTATCTGAAACAAGCCGAGAAAGTGTGTGATTTCATTTTTACTCATTCCAATATGCCGAACGATTTGGTTCCTTATTGGGATTATGATGCAATAAACATCCCTCATGAACCACGTGATGTTTCTGCTGCGGCTATCACTGCTTCGGTTCTTTATGAGCTGAGCGGTTATACTCGTAAAGAGCAATATCGGAAAACGGCCGATTTGATACTGAAATCTTTATCATCTCCGGCATATCGCTCGCCTTTAGGTATGAATGGAGGATTTTTACTGATGCATTCGGTCGGCAGTATTCCGCATGGAAGTGAAGTGGATGTTCCGTTGGTTTATGCAGATTATTATTTTCTGGAAGCCTTGAAGCGGAAACGAGATATGGAAAAATAATTCGGATCATTTAAAATCAAGATACTATGATAATACGTAGATTGTGCTTATGTTTTTTGTTGTTATTCTCAGTCGCTCGTTATCTGTCGGCACAAGTGATGGGATTTGAGGATGGAATACCTGCTGGTTTCCGGTGTGACGGGAATGGCAATTTGGCGTTGACTTCTCTTTATTATAAAGAAGGAACAAAGTGCCTGGAGTGGAATTATAAACCCGGTTCGGCATTGTATATACCGTTAGAGTCTCCTTTGGAACTGACGTCAAAAGTAAAACAACGATATGGCATTACGTTGTGGATGTACAATGAAGTTCCTCAACAGGATTCTATCCGTTTCGAATTTCTTTCTTCGGATAATAAGATTGTTTATCAGTTCGGGTTCCGGCTGGCTTCCTCCGGTTGGCGTGCTTGCTGGATTGGTTTTCAGCATATGGCAGGTAGTAAAGAAGGAAAGGATATTGCAGGCTGTAGGTTAGTTGCTCCTCAGCGGAAAGGGCGTGTCTTTTTAGACCGCCTTCTCTTCCCTGAAACTGAAACCAATGACCGGACTACTCCGGATATGCAGATGCCTTACAACAATTCTTTTGATTTTAGGGATTTATGGCATTGGTGTCGTGTCTGGCAATGGGAACAATATGAATATGATATTCCTTTATCTTCTGCATTGACTTTGCAGGAGCAAACAGAGCTTAAGACGATAGAATCCAGATTGACGGAAATGCTTTGTTCTTCAAAAGGTGATATGGATAAAGCTGTTTCTGACGCATATTCTGTATTTCAGCAGGTCGCTATCCGCCCTTCGGGTTCGGGGTTTGTGGGGGCTCCGCTTGTTGCACCCGACGAGTTGAATCGGGAAAAAGGTGAGATTTCGTGGAATGACTTGGAAACCATGTTGTCTGGCTTTGCTTATGATGCGTATTATAATGCTTCTTCTCAGGCTGCTGAGTATTATTTTCTGGTTTGGAAATATGCTATTGATCAGGGCTTTGCTTTTGGAAGCGGCATGGGGACTAACCATCATTATGGATATCAGGTTCGCGATATTTATAAAACAGCATGGCTGATGCGGGAGGTTATTTGGCAGAATCGGGACAAGGACCAGATTCTTTCAGCCTTAGTGTTTTGGTCTGCTTTGCAGGAAACGCGTAAGCCTTGCCAGTACGGACGGGATGAACTGCTGGACAGCTGGCATACCTTGCTGATGCCTAAAATCGTGTCAGCTTTGATGTTTGTAGATGAAAGAGAGCGGGTACGGGCATTGAAAGGACTCTCGCGTTGGCTGTCTACATCGTTGCAATATACGCCGGGAACCATAGGCGGTATCAAGATGGATGGAACGACTTTTCATCATGGTGGTTTTTATCCGGCCTATACAACGGGAGTACTGGCGACGGTTGGACAGTTTGTTTCGCTCACCACTCATACGGACTACGAACTGACGGTTGATGCCCGGCAGGTTTTAAAATCGGCTTTTATTGCCATGCGTAATTATAGTAACAAATATGAATGGGGGATAGGCCTCAGCGGGCGTCATCCTTTTGGTTTTTCAATGGGTGAGGAAGATGTTGCGGCTTTTGCTTATCTGGCTCTTTCAGGTGATTTGTCCGGCGAAGGCCGTGAGTTCGATCATCATTTGGCTGCCGATTATCTTCGGCTTTGTGAAAAAGATACACCTGAAGCACGCTATTTCAAAGAGCAGGGCATCAGGCCGGCTAAAGCTCCCGAAGGTTTTTGGGTGTATAATTACGGTTCGGCCGGCATTTTCAGGCGTAAGGACTGGATGGTAACTTTGAAGGGATATAATACGGATGTATGGGGATCGGAAATATATAAGAACGATAACAGATACGGACGCTATCAGAGTTACGGATCGGTTCAGATTATGGGCCAACCTTCGCGGCGGTTGAGCGGATATGAGGAGAATGGCTGGGATTGGAACCGTTTACCGGGAACCACTACGATTCATTTGCCATTCGACTTGTTGGAAAACCCCTTGACGGGAACAATGATGGCACATTCCAAAGAGAATTTTTCAGGAAGTTCTTCATTGGAAGGTACGAACGGCATGTTTGCCATGAAACTGATGGAAAGGAACTATCGGAACTTTACACCCGATTTCGTAGCCCGTAAGTCAGTCTTTTGTTTTAACGACAGGTTGATATGCCTCGGAACAGGCATTCGTAACAGCAATAAGAATTATCCGACAGAAACGACACTGTTTCAAAGTGTATTCCGAAACGGTATGAGCATCCGATTAGGAGATAATGAGATGGCAGAAATCGGTATGTCATTGGAAATGATGGGAGATACCCTGAATCCAGTTTGTCTGAAGGATGCTTACGGAAATTATTACTATGTGAAACATGGAAAAGTCAGAGCACAGATAGCCAGACAGGAGTCGCGCCATGAAAAAACGAAAGAGGTAACCTATGGAGAGTTTGCTTCGGCCTGGATTGATCATGGTAAATCTCCTCAGGGTGAAAGTTATGAGTATATGATTTGGATACAGCCGAATGAGCAAGATTTGAAGAATATATCTGCGCAGAATACTTATACCGTACTTTTGTGCAATAATACGGTTCATGCTGTGCGCGATGCACAGACTGTAATTACCGCCTACGCAGCGTTCGATTCCGTCAGCTTGTCGGATGACGAGTTGCTTTTACGTTTACCGGCAGAGACGATGATAATGTATCGGCGCGTAAATGAAGGTATCCGAATCAGTGTGTGCGATCCTAACCTGAATATAAGTACTAAGACTTATACAACGAAGGAACCAAGTCGGGTTATAGTTAAACAGATTCTGTTGAAGGGTGTTTGGAATTTGAGTTGCAAGAACGAAAAACTCTCTGTGAAACATCAGGAAGGGAATACCCTGCTTACTGTCTTCTGCCAACATGGTCAGCCCGTGGAATGTGAGCTGCATTTAATCTCTGATAACTCTATAAATTAGGATTCAGAATCGGGTTAACTGAGTTTCTGCACGCATTCTTTTATTCCGTTAGTTTCTCATAGGTATGAGAAGACCATTCTCATGCTTATGAGAAAACTATTCTCATAGTTATGAGAATGTTATTCTCATACTTGTAGAACCGAAACGGACCTTAATAAGGCGAGGAAAAGATTGCAAGCCAAATCGAAATCCGAAAATCAGGTAACGTGTCTATGGGGTAAAATTGTACTTAAAAGGGTGCTTTTTGTACGTCTTTTGCGTTGTTAGGTATTTGTATGTTTTTTACCGTTTTTTAGAATATATGTAGGGCGGATTACTGAAAACAAAGGTCTACATTTGTGCAACTTTCATTAACGATAGTACTGAATTTAAAATTATTTATTAACTTAAATTTAATTGAGATGAAAAACTTCTTCACTCCAATGAAGATACCTCAAAAGCAGGTATGGCTGTTGACTGCCTCCTTACTGTTCGGGCAGACAGCTTTTTCTTCAGAGAATCTTGTGCCGGAAGGAACAGCAGTTGCTATCACGCAACAGAATCGCAAAACGGTGACAGGTACAGTGACGGATAATTTTGGTCCGGTAATTGGAGCCAGTGTGTTGGTGAAAGGCACCACGAATGGTGTTATTACGGATGTAGATGGTCACTTTACGTTAGAAGTCCCTGTTGGAGCTACTCTTGTGATTTCTTATGTGGGCTACGAAGACAAAACCATTGTTTACAAAGGTGAGCCTAAACTGAACATCAAACTGAATGAAGGTATCCAGGAACTCCAGGAAGTGCAGATCATTGCTTATGGTGCCCAAAAGAAAGTTACGGTTACTGGTGCTATGGCATCTGTTAATTCTAAAGAACTGTTGAAAACTCCTGTTTCCAGTCTTTCCAATGCCTTGACCGGTAAAATGCCTGGTCTTTCATCGATTCAGAGCACTGGTCAGCCGGGAGCTGATGATCCTACTATCTTTATACGTGGTGTAGGTTCTCTTTCTACCGATTTGTCTGCTCCGTTGGTATTGGTGGATGGTGTGGAACGTTCTTTTAACCAGATCGACCCCAATGAAGTAGAAGATATCACTATCTTGAAAGATGCATCGTCTACTGCAGTGTTTGGTGTACGTGGTGCGAATGGTGTAGTATTGGTGACTACAAAACGCGGAACAGAAGGTAAGCCGAGAATGAATTTTTCTACTTCCTTTGCAGTTCAGATGCCTACCCGTTTGCCTGAATTTGCAAACAGTTACGAGTATGCGACAACGTATGTCAATGCACAACGCCGTGACGGAGTAGCAGAAGATCAATTGGCATTTACAGATGAAGCCATTGAGGCTTATCGCACTCATAGCAATCCGTTGGCTTACCCCGATACTGATTGGACAGACTTGCTGATTAAAAAGGCTGCCTTGCAGAGTCAACACAACTTCTCTATTTCCGGTGGTTCGGAGAGAGTGCGTTATTTTGCATCTATCGGTGTATTTACTCAGGATGGTCTTTTCAAATCGTTCGAAGACGAGTATGACGGCAATTTCAAATATACCCGTTATAACTATCGTATGAATTTGGATTTTGATTTGACCAAAACTACTTTGATGCGTATTAACTTGGGTGGCCGAGTGAACAATAAAAATCAACCTAATTATGATGGTAGTGATATCGGTTATCTGTTCCGTGATATTTATTGGGCACCGCCTATGTCGGGTGCTGGTGTAGTAGACGGAAAATGGTTATGGATTGACTCTAAAACTCATAACTTGCCGGGTACTGTACGCGATGCTTTGTTTCCTTATTATGGTAAAGGATATAACACGCGTAATGGCAATACACTGAACTTTGACTTCCAGTTGGAACAGAAATTGGATTTCCTGACCAAAGGACTGAAAGCACATGTAAAAGCTTCCTATAATAATACAATGACTTTAACTAAGGTATTTAGTTGTTCGTATCCGCATTATGAAGTGGTTGCCAATGAAGACGGAACCAATAATTTCCGCCGAGTGGGAGATAAATCTAATTTGAGCTATTCGGAAAGTCCGGGTAAGGCAAGAGACTGGTACTTGGAGTTCGCTCTGAATTATAAGCGTGATTTCGATAAGCATCATGTGTCTGCACTGGCTATGTATAATCAAAGCATGACTTACTATGTAAGCGGACCTTCACAGTTTGCCTCTATTCCCCGAAGCTATATTGGTTTTGTAGGACGTGTTGCCTATGACTGGAACAACCGTTATATGGCAGATGTGAATATCGGTTATAATGGTTCGGAGAATTTTGCTCCAGGAAACCGTTTTGGCTTGTTCCCCGCTTTCTCTCTGGGTTGGATTCTGACAGAAGAGAATTTCATGAAACCTTTGAAACCGGTTCTTGACTATCTTAAGATACGTGCTTCTTACGGTATCGTAGGAAATGACCGTACCAGCGATAATTCCCGTTTCCTTTATTTGCCGGATTCATATACAACCGGGCAGGGAAGTTTCTATTTTGGTAATACTTCCCAGATCTTGTTGCAAGGAGCTAAAGAGTCCAAGCTCGGTAATCCTTATGTAACATGGGAAACAGCTGCCAAGCAGAACTACGGTTTGGATGCTTACTTTGTTGGCAGCAAGTTGAAACTGAATTTTGATTACTTTATCGAACACCGTAAAGACATTCTGATTACCCGTCAGGTATTACCTACTTATTTGGCAGTAACATTACCTACGGCCAATTTGGGTAAGGTAGATAACAAAGGTTTCGAAGTTGCTTTGAGCTGGAGAGATCAAATTAATGATTTTGGCTATAATATAGGTTTCAATATTTCTTATGCAAAGAATAAGGTGGTCTTTAAGGATGAAGTGAATTATCCTTATGAATATATGCGTCAGACAGGTCGTCCGGTAGGGCAGAACTTTGGATATAAATACGACGGTTTCTTCTCGGAAGAAGATGTAGCCAATTACGAGAACTTGAAAGGCAAGGAAGGTGGAATACCAGATCATGGTTCCGGTTACACTCCGTTGCCCGGTGATGTGAAATATAAAGATCTGAATGGTGATGGCAAAATTGACCAAAATGATAAAGCAGCCATCGGATATCCTATTTATCCGTTATTGACTGGAGGTCTTAATCTGGGCTTCTCTTATAAAGGATTTGATTTTAGTATGACATGGGCTGGAGCAACAAAGACTTCACGTTTATTGACAGATGTGTTTCGTGAACCGTTTGGTTCAACCAATTCACGCTCCTTGTTGAAATATCAGGTAACGGATGCCTGGACTCCGGAAAAAGGAAACTCGGCTAAGGCACCTGCTATCACGTTTGTAAATAAGACCAATAATTATTTGGATTCAGACTTGTGGTTGCGTGATGCTTCTTATATCCGTCTGAAAAACGTGGAAATTGGATATAACTTCTCAGAGAAAGTTCTGAAGAAATTACATGTAGGTAACTTACGTGTTTATGCTACAGGTTATAACTTGTTGACTTTTGATAAACTTAAGATCGTAGATCCGGAATCGGATGCAAATGGTAACATCATGTATCCGCTGGTAATGGTAGTGAATCTGGGTTTGAAAGTTGGTTTCTAAATACTAAAAACGAATAATCATGAAAAGGATAAAAAAACATATTCATCTATTGGTGTTGTCTTTATTGGTGTCCTTATCTTCATGTGAAGATTTTGCTTTAGGCGAAAAGTTCCTTCAGAAGGCGCCAGGTGGAGACATCACGGTTGATACCATTTTCTCTACTGCAGAATATGCAAAACAGGTATTATGGTATAGTTATTATACGATGCCTTACGGATTCCCGACCGGGTGGAATACAACGACAGCCATGTGGGTTGGTGTACTTGAAAATTTGACAGACCTTGGCCAGTCTTGTATTGGTTATGGTGGTCCGGAAGAACTTTATTATAGCGGTGTGTACAATGCGGCATCCGAGGATAAGACTGGTGCAGCGAAAGGTGCGACTAAATATAAGTTTCAGGGCCGCTATTCCTGGCAGGGCATTCGCAATGCGTGGATTCTGATAAAGAATGTAGATCGGGTTCCTGACATGTCGGAAAGTGAGAAACTGCGTCTGAAGGCTGAAGCCAAGATTATTATAGCTTTGCAGTATTCGGAAATGTTGCGTCATTTTGGTGCTTTGCCTATTGTCGATCATGCCATCGATGTCGAAGAAACCAATTTGCCGGCTCGTGCCACCCTACAGGAAACAGTTGATTTTATTGTAAAATTGTTGGATGAGTCTATTGCTTGTAAGGAATTACCTTGGGCACTGACCGGTGATGACTTGAGCAACTGGAGTGGCCGTCTGACGCGTGCATCGGCTATGGGTTTGAAACTTCGCACGTTGTTGTTTGTTGCCAGTCCGTTATTTAATTCCGATTCTCCTTATTATCAGGGAGAAGCTTCTACGCAACTGATGACTTGGTTTGGCGGATATGACCAGAAACGCTGGGAAGCAGCCGCTGCAGCCGGTAAGGAGTTTTTTGATGCAATGGCTAGTGAAGGATTCTATCGTTTAGTCGATAAGAATACATCGGGTACGTACCGTCAGGCATTCCAGGATGCTTACTATACACGTGGTACTACCGAATCTCTGGTTTCGGTCCGCAGACATTATAAGACTAGCAATCTTTCTTTTTTATTACAGTCCATGCGTTGGGGTGGCTGGTGCCCGACCAAGGAAAGTTTTGATATGTTCCCTATGGCCGATGGTACTGATTTTGATTGGGATAACCCGGAACACCGTAAGAATCCTTTCATAAATCGTGATCCTCGTTTGAGTGAGACTATTTTGCTGGATGGTGATGACTTCCAGGGTACAAAAGCTGAAGTTTTCCAGAAGAAAGGCGATGATCCCAATAATTATCCTGCCGGCAAACATTGGAACAGTAGTGCTGCTTCTTTGGATACCAAGTCTTTGGCTACTGGTATAGCTGGTCGTAAATTTGCTCTTGACCGTAAGAATGAGTATAAGGGACGTATTATTCAATGGCCATATTTGCGTCTGGCAGAGGTTTACTTGTCGTACGCCGAAGCTTTGAACGAATGTGGACGTACAAGTGAGGCTTATCAGTATGTCAATGCAGTACGAGCTCGTGTCGGACTGCCGGGACTGGTCCTGAAAGGTGAGCAAGACGAAAAGACAGAATTTCGTGAGGCTGTGCTTCGTGAACGCGCTTGTGAGTTTGCTTGGGAAGAAGTACGTTTCTTCGATCTGATTCGCTGGAAACGTGAAGCAGACTTTACAAAGCATCTACATGGTATCAATGTCTATCGTAATAAGAATACTTTAGAATACGATTTCTCTTTCCCGCAATTGGCAGAACGAGCTTGGCAGAAACCCGGTGGTTTCTCTCCTAAATGGTATTTGAGTGCTTTCCCTAGCAACGAGGTGAACAAGGGGTATGGCCTTGTGCAGAACCCTGGATGGGAATAACAAAAGATGATTCAATGAACAAAGTAACAAGAATGTACTTATGAAAAGAAGTATGAAATTTATCGCTGCTTTTTTACTGTTGCCATGCGTAGCAACGGCACAAGTAACAGACAGCATTCAACAATATGGACGAGGTATTTCTTTCAATATGAAGGAATCGACTGTCGCAGGGGCAATGGCTACATCCGAACAGATTTCGCATAAGACCAGTATTGACCCGTCGAATTCATTGTATGGACTAATTCCAGGATTGCAAGTCCTTCAAAACGGAGGATACGCCTGGGACGATGGCGCTACCTTATATATACGTGGAGTAGGAACCAGCAACAGCAGTACGCCGTTGATTCTGGTAGATGGATTTGAGCGGGAAATATCTTCTTTGACCGTCCAAGAAATCGAATCGGTTACAGTTCTGAAAGATGCTGCATCGTTGGCACTTTACGGTATTCGTGGAGCCAATGGAGTAGTATATATTAAGACCAAACGTGGTGCAGTTCATGCTCCGGTAATTAATTTTGGATATGAGTTTAATTTCTCTACTCCTAATCGTTTGCCTGATTTTGTAGATGGATATACGTATGCGCAAGCGCTGAACGAAGGCATGAAGAATGATGGACTGTCTCCTCGTTACAGCCAGCGTGAACTGGATGCCTTCCGTGAACAGACGTATCCGGAATTCTATCCCAATGTGAATTGGTGGGATGAAGCATTGCGCGATCATGCTTATGGCAACAATGTGAATTTCTCGATTAGTGGAGGTGGTGAAAGGGTGCAGTATTATGTACAGTTGAATTACCTGAATAATTTGGGTATTTATCAGCCTACTGAGGAGAACGACGGATACTCTACACAGTTGAAATACTCTAAAATGAATATTCGTACCAATCTGGATATCAAGGTGAGCAATACGACGAAAGTGAAGTTGAACTTGCTGGGAGTTTTCTCTGAGAACAATCGTCCTCAAAGTGATATCTCCGATGTGTTCGGAGCGTTGTATCAGGTCCCTTCTGGTGCTTTCCCTATTAAAACTTCGCAGGATATATGGGGGGGAACAACTGTGTATTCCAATAACCCGATCGCAAACATTGCAGGTTCCGGATATTTACGTACACAGGGGCGTACCTTATATGCAGATATGAGTATTAACCAGGATTTGAATTTCTTATTGCCAGGTTTGTCAGCCACTGTAAATGTTGGTTATGACAGTTATGGATTCTATCGTGAAGGAAATGTACGTACGTATGCCTATCAGTCGGCAGTAAAAGGATGGGATGGCGCAGCAGATACTTATACAAAGTTGCGTGAAGAAACTGATTATGAGTTTAGCACTTATCTTCAGACAATGGATACGCATTTTAACTTTAATACTCAGGTCAATTATGACCGTAATTGGGGAGAACATAAATTGAATGCTGTATTGTTGTATTCCATGGATAAGAAAACGGGACGTGATCAAAATAATAAATATGCGTTTATGGATGTAGTAGCTCAAGGTCACTATACTTATAAAAATCGTTATATTTTAGATTTTGCCTTGTCTGGTTCTGCATCAAGTGTTTTGGAACCGGGTAACCGTTGGGGAATATTTCCTTCGATCGGAGCAGGATGGATACTTTCAGAAGAAGATTGGTTGAAATCGGATAATCTGAATTTGTTGAAGCTGAGAGCATCTTATGGTATAGCAGGACGTGCAGATTTTGATGCTAATCTGTATAAATATTATTTTGGCAGTGGAAACAGCTATTATTTCAAAGATACTCCTGCCAGCCAGTCTGGAATGAAAGAATATCGCATTGCGGTGGACGGGTTGACTTATGAAAAGTCTCATAAGCTGAACGTGGGTGTTGATTTGATGGCTTGGAATAAATTGTCTTTGACCGTTGACGGATATTATGATCATCGTACCGATATTTTGGTTGACGGTAGTGGAGCGATTTCATCGGTATTTGGTATGACTGTTCCTAAACGGAATGATGGTATTATCAACAGTTACGGAGTGGATGTAGCTGCTAACTGGACCGATCATATCGGAGATTTTACTTATCAAATCGGTGGACAGTTCTCATTTGCCCGTAATGAAATTATTGAGATGAATGAAGAATACCGTCCGTATGATTATTTAAAACGTACCGGTCATTCAGTTGGACAGATTTTCGGTTATGAAGTGGAAGGTATTTATCAAAGCCAGGAAGAAATTGATCAGCGTGATGTTAAACAATATTTGTCAGATGTTCGTCCCGGTGATTTGAAATTTAAAGATCAGAATGGTGACAAGCGTATTGACCAATACGACCAAGTGGCTTTAGGATATAATGAAACTTGTCCGGAAATCTATTACGGATTTAATGTGGGTGCGGAGTATAAGGGATTAGGTTTTACTGCTTATTTCCAAGGAGCTGCCAATTATAGTAAAATATTGGATACGAAGAGTGTATATCGCCCGTTGGTATCGAACAATACCATATCTCAATATTATTGGGACAACCGTTGGAGCGAGAGCAATCCGAATGGAACATTGCCCCGTCTGACTACGCAAGGATCTGATAATAACTATAATACCAATTCTTTGTGGGTAGCCGATGCTTCGTTCTTGAAATTGAGAACGTTGGAAGTATATTATCAGTTGCCGGAAAAATGGCTGAAGAACATTGCTTTTGTAAAAGGTATAAAGATCTTTGGTCGTGGACACGATCTGTTCTGTGTGGATGGAATTGATATTGCCGATCCAGAGTCTATTGGCGTTGCTCATCCTACAATGAGACAATATGCGTTTGGTTTTAATTTGAAGTTTTAATAAAACGTGATTAAGATGAAGAATATTAAAATAAAAGGACTTGCATTGCTTCTGTCGTTGTTTACGCTTACTGGATGCGACTTTATGGATTGTGATGAGTCCGATAACTATACCAAAGAGGATGTTCTGGATAGTTATACTCGTGTAAAACAGTTGGTGACGAACATTTATGGATATTTGAAAGCCGATTTCTGTTCGATAGACGGAGCTATGCTCGATGCTGCGACAGATGATGCTATTCATATATACGATTCTTCCAACATTCAACGGTTTGTGAACGGTACTTGGTCTGCGAACAATACGGTTGATGATCAGTGGAGCAATTATTACACAGGCATTCGGGCTGCCAATTTGTATCTGGCAGAGACAGCTAATCTGACTTTCGATGACTGGAAATATTCCGATGAATATGAGAATATGATGAAGTGCTTTAACAATTACAAGTACGAAGTACGGTTCCTGCGTGCTTATTTCTATTTTGAGTTGATCAGACGCTATCATAATGTTCCTTTTGTTACAGAAGTATTGACACAGGAAGAAGCTAATCAGGTTACTCCCGCTACCTTTGAGACGATTGCACAGTTCATTGTGGACGAATGTTCTGATTTAGCTAACTATTTGCCGGTGGATTACAAGAGTTTTCCGGATGCAGAGACTGGTCGCGTTACCAAAGGTACGGCATTGGCTTTAAAAGCACGTATGTTGCTCTATATGGCAAGTCCGTTGTATAGCAGTGACAATGCGGAGAACTGGAAAAAAGCAGCCAAGGCTGCTTATGAAATCATTGGCTCTTCTTCCGAGCTGGGCTATAAACTGGTGAATTATTCCGATTTGTTCAATGATACCAATAACAAAGTTGCCGAAGTTATTTTAGCTCGTGCCACTGGTGAGAACGGAGATTTTGAGAAGGCTAACTTCCCGATGGGAGTAGAAGGCGGTAGCACTTCCACTTGTCCTACTCAGAATTTGGTGGATGCTTATGAAATGACAGACGGCTCAGCTTTTGATTGGAGCAATCCTGCCATGAAAGCCAATCCTTATGCGAACCGTGACCCTCGTATGGGAATGACTATCGTTTACAATAATATGAAGTGGCCGGTTAACAATGTTGAAATCTGGGAAGGAGGAGCTAACGGACTTCCGATTGAAAATGCTACAATAACAGGTTATTATTTGCAGAAGTACGTCAATAATTCCATCAGTTTTGAGTCTGGTAGCAAAGTGACTGCTAAAAACCATAACTGGATTCTGTTCCGTTATGCTGAAGTATTGCTGAACTATGCAGAAGCAATGGTGAATGCTTTCCATAATCCGGATTATAAGGATGGTGAACTTCCTTTGAGTGCGCGTGAAGCTGTCAATCAGGTGCGTGCCCGTGCAGATGTAAATATGCCCGAACTGCCGAGCGGAATGAGTGAAGCAGATTTCGTAAAGCGTCTGAAGAATGAACGTCGTGTAGAGTTGGCTTTCGAAGGTCATCGCTTTTGGGATGTTCGTCGTTGGAAGGATCTGGACGAGACAGCTGATATTTATGGCGTTAAGGTAGTGAAGAATGGTGATGACTTTGAATATACCAAATTCTTATTGGAATCACGTACCATAACAGACAATTTATATTTCTATCCGATTGCTAATACAGAACGGTTCAAGAATCCCAATTTGGGACAGAATCCGGGTTGGTAATAATTGTCTGGACAGGTAATAAGATTGTTTAAAGTAGGTTACACAGATGGACATGAATTGAAAAATGGTGTGGAAGTCTGTGTAACCTTATTTTTTATCAGATTTGCAAATTTGTAGTGAGGATTGATACCATGAAAACTTTGAGATTTATTTTAGTTGTCTGCTTTAGTCTGTTTTCTGCCCTAATCCAGGCGCAAACATTGCGGACGGAAGTTTTTGATTTGCTGAATTTGGATTATCCCGGATTGGAGAAAGTGAAAGATGCCTGTGGAAGACAACAATGGAAAGAGGCCGCTGAGCTTTTGCTGGATTATTACAGAAACCGTTCCGGAATAGTTTATCCTGATTTGGACTTAGAACATATCAAAGCCTCGAAAAGAGACTGGCAATGGGCCGATGATGCATTGGAGCATACCTTTTTTGTACACGAAGGATATCAGCCTTCTTTCAATTATGGCAAAGATATAGATTGGCAGTATTGGCCGGTGAAAGATAATGAATTGCGCTGGCAATTGCATCGTCACAAGTGGTTTACACCTATGGGAAAGGTATATCGGGTATCTGGAGATGAGAAATATGCTCGTGAATGGGTGTTTCAATATATGGACTGGATTAAAAAGAATCCTTTAATTGAAATAAACGATGATGATTTTCAGCAAGTCATTGAAGGTAATCTGAAAGGAGATAAAGAGAATATGCGTTATGCCTGGCGACCGCTGGAAGTCAGTCACCGCATACAGGATCAGATACCTCAGTTTTTGTTTTTTAATTCGTCGAAGTTCTTTACTCCGGAGTTCCTGACAGAATTTCTGGTGAATTATCATCGTCATGCCGCTCATATATTGAAGCATTACACCAAACAAGGCAATCACTTATTGTTTGAAGCACAGCGTATGGTATATGCAGGTACCTTTTTTCCGGAGCTGAAAGATGCGGAGAAGTGGAGAAAGAGCGGTATTGAGGTGCTGAACCGGGAAATAAAGAAACAGGTATATGCCGATGGAGGACAGTTTGAACTGGATCCTCATTATCATCTGGCGGCCATTAATATCTTTTGTAAAGCACTTCGCATGGCCGATGTAAACGGATTCCGCCAGGAGTTTCCGGAAGAATATGCACAGACAATAAAAAATATGATTGAGTTCTATTCGAATATTTGTTTCCCTGATTATACAAACCCTTGTTTCAGTGATGCCAAGTTGGGTGAACGTTCTGGAGAAATCCGAAACTATAAAGAATGGCTTCAGCTATTTCCCGATTGCGAATGGATTCGTTTTTATGCAACCGAAGGGCGTGAAGGAACTCCTTTACCTTACTTGTCTCATGCGGCAAAGGAATCAGGCTTCTTTACGTTTAGAACAGGTTGGAAACAAGATGCTACGGTAATGGTTGTAAAAGCCGGACCCAAGGGAGAATGGCATTGCCAGCCCGATAATGGCACTTTCGAACTTTGGGTGAATGGTCGTAATCTTTTTCCGGACAGTGGTTCGTATATCTATGCCGGACATGGTGAAGTGATGAAGCTTCGAAACTGGTTCCGACGGACAGCTTCGCACAATACACTGACACTTGATGGCAAGAATCTGGAAACAACGCAGTCGGTTACAAAACTTTGGAAGCCGGAAGGCGATGTGCAGATTCTGGTGACAGAGAATCCAAGTTATGCCGACCTGAAACATCGGCGGACGGTCTTTTTTGTCGATCAGAAGTTTTTTGTGATTGTAGATGAAGCGGTGGGTACAGCCACTGGCACAGTGAATCTGAACTATCATTTGGCTGAAGGAGAAGTTTCTATAGATAAAGCAGATTTTGCGATTACAACGTCTTACGAAGGGGACAGCAATGTAAAGTTACAGTGCTTTCCTGAGCAAAAAGCCGTGATGAACGAAGTGGAAGGATGGCGTTCTACTGCCTATCGGAAGCGGGTACCTCGTAAAGCTGTTACGCTGGATGTTGAAAAGAAAGGGAAAGATGCAGTGCGCTATATCTCTGTTATTTATCCGGTGAAGAACGCTGATAACGCCCCGAAAATATATGCATCTTTTTCGAACAAACATTTTCAGGAGGATGGTGTAGAGGTTACAGTAATGATTGACGGGAAAAAGTTTAACTTAGCTGCCAATTTACAAAAGTGATGAAATAAAACTATGGATGTTTTTTAATAAATAGAAGAATATGGAGTTTTGTTTTGATAAAATAAAATGGGGACTTCCTTTTACATTTGCTGTTGGAGTATTTACGCAGGCATTCGGACAGGAACAACGACCAAACCTGGTGTACATATTTGCAGACCAATATCGGTTGAATGCATTGAGTTTATGGAGCGATCCGGCATATCGTAATGTTTTGAGTACCGTGGGTGATCCTGTTCATACGCCCAATTTGGATCGATTGGCTAAACAGGGCGTTGTCTTTAGTCGTGCCTGTAGTACTTGCCCTTTAAGCAGTCCTCATCGTGCCATGTTAATGACAGGAATGTTCCCTGAGAAAAATGGGGTAGATACAAATTGTTTTAAAGGGAAAAAGCAAGGCATTCCAGACAGTATTGTTTGTTTTACAGACGTGCTGGCAGCATCGGGATATGAGACCGCTTACGTAGGCAAAACGCATTGGCACCGTACCGAACCTTTATTCGATAAAAAAGGAAATTATGTAGGTACTACAGAAGAGCCAGGAGGACATTATACCTATAATTATGATACTTACATTCCGGAAGGAAGAGGTCGTAAAAGTAATAAGTTCTGGTTCCAGCAGTTGAGGGATAATCATTTCAATGCGGTGGCCTATTCCAACCGTCCGAAATTGGTCGGAGGGAAGAAGGATGGAGAGGCTTATTTTTATCACCGTTTTACTTCGGAAGTTGAGGCTGATGTTGTAATTAAGTATTTAAAAAACCGTGAAGGGGAACGGGATTCGTCTAAACCTTTCAGCCTGTTTTGGAGTTTGAATCCTCCTCATACACCCTATTCCAGTGTAAGCGATTGCCGGGAAGAGGTCTTTAATAAATATTATAAGGACTTAGGTTCTAAGGAATTGTTGCTTCGTCCCAATGTAGAGTATGGCGAAGGCAAACAAGCGAAAAATTTGGAGAGGTTATCACTGGAAGCCAAGGTTTATTTTTCATTGGTTAAATGCATCGATGATGAGATTGGCCGGGTTCTGAATGCTTTGGATGAGGAGGGACTGACTGATAATACATTGGTGATATTTGCTGCCGATCATGGAGAAATGATGGGAAGCCATGGCAGAATGGCCAAAGGTGTGATCTATGATGAGGCTTTGCTGATTCCATTCATAATGCGTTACCCGGCGCAACTGAAACCGCAAATAAATGATTTGATGATAGGAGCACAGGATATTATGCCAACTTTGTTGGGCATGCTGGGACTGGCTGACCGACTTCCTGATACGGTGAAAGGGAAAAATTATTCTCAGGGCATTCTTACCGGTGATTTTGGTAGCGTCCAGAAGCCTCAGTCTTCTTTCTACTTTATGCTGAAAGAGAAAGGAGTGCGTACCGACCGTTATTCTTATGTGGTACAAAAGGATGGCAATTATCTGTTGTTCGATAATATAAAAGATCCTTATCAGCAGACTTCGCTGACACTGGAAGAGATTCCTGAAAAACAGGCTGAGTTTTTAAAAACAGAATTGGGCAATTGGTTAAAAGTATCGGAAGATACATGGGCCAAGGAGAGAAAATTTGCTAATAGGATTAATTATTAATAGGATGGGGCTATGAATTTGAGATCGATATTACGTGTTTTTGTTATTTCCTGCTGTTCACTTTCATTGCATGCACAGTCTGTTTGGGATAGAAATCATCTGACGGATGTCAAGCAGTCGGTGCAGGATGCTTATTATGCCGCTTCGCTGCAGGAACTGAAAACGCAAGCGGATGGATATTTAAAGATCGGAGCCGACACTGTGGATACACAACAACCGTTATCCGGAGTTGAATGTGAATCTTCATGTAAGCGGGTGGATATGATTTCCGATCGAATCACAACATTGGCTTTGGCATACTTTTTTAGTGAGGAAGAAATTTATGCTCAAAAGGCTGTTGAGCTGATACGGACGAATTTCCTGGATAAGAATACCCGGATGACTCCGGACAATTTTGATGTACTCGAAACCTATCCGTTCATTGAAATGCTGGATGCTGTACAGTTGCTCGAAGCTTCCAGCCAGCTGACTTCCAAAGATGCTAAGAGGTTGAAAGCCTGGTTCGCTGATTTACTGGACGGTATGCAAGCCTCTTCACAAGAAGTGGATGCGAAGGCATGGGCCGGCCATCGGGGAACGGCTTACGATGCGCAAGTCATAGCTTATGCCTTATATATAGGTAAAAAGGAAGTGGCTGATAAAGTGATAGAATCAATTCCTGTCAAACGTATTTTCAAGCAGATAGAGCCGTCGGGGAAACAACCTTATGAACTGGACTGTAAACACTCTTTTGATGCTTCACAGCGTAATCTGCATTATTTGATTGATATCTGTCTGATGGCCAAGCATCGGGGATTGCAGATTGATGGCCTTGAGTCGTCGGACGGACGTAGCCTTTACGATGCGATGGATTATCTGGCACAATTTGCCGGAAAAGATGTAAGTGAATGGCCTTATCGACAAGACGATGGATGGGATTGTACGCAACAAAAGTTGTATCAGGACCTTTATCGGGCAGCCGTATATCTTGACACCAACCGTAGAGGGTACTTGAAGGTATATGACACACATCGGATAATTGACTGGAAAGACCGTTTTAATTTGTTGTATGCGGTTCCTTCGTCCGTGGATAATGCTTTTGCTTTTGCTTGCCGGCAGTTGGATTTTGCTATTGCTGCGACCAACAAGGCAAAGAAACAGAAAGATAATATCTGTAAAAGGAAAGTGATTCCGCGTAGTATTGCCAAGGATGGATCGTTGGCATTGGTATCGCCTTACGACTGGTGCTCAGGGTTCTTTCCGGGCAGTTTGTGGCATGTTTATGCTTATACGAACAACGATTATTGGCGTCAGCAGGCCATCAGTTTCACCTGGCCACTGGAAGAAGTGAAGCGTTATAAGGGTACGCACGATCTGGGCTTTATGGTGAATAACAGTTTTGGAAAGGCTTATCAGTGGACAGGAGAACGTTCTTATAAGGATGTGGTGATACAGGCTGCCAAGACTTTGGTTTCGCGTTACGATGATCGTGTGAAGTGTATTCGTTCCTGGGACTTCAACCGGGATCGTTGGAAGTATCCAGTCATTATAGATAATATGATGAATCTGGAAATGCTGTTCAGCGCTACTCAGCTGACAGGTGATTCTCTTTACTGGAGAGTGGCCGTGAACCATGCCAATACAACGATGAAGAACCATTTCCGTAGTGATTATTCTTCCTATCATGTGGTGGATTATGATCCGGCTACAGGTGCAGCCCGTATGAAGTGCACCTATCAGGGCTATTCGGATGATTCGTTCTGGAGTCGTGGACAGGGTTGGGGACTGTATGGATATACTCTGTGCTACCGCTTTACGAAAGAGGCTGCTTATTTACGCCAGGCCGAGGCTATTGCCGATTTCATATTGTCTTGGTCCAATATGCCCGAAGACGGTGTGCCTTACTGGGATATGAAAGCTCCCGGCATTCCGGATGTCCCTCGTGATGCTTCGGCTGCTGCGATCATAGCTTCAGGCTTGTACGAACTTTCGGAGTATGCCGATATGGAGAAAGGCAAGAAGTATAAGGCAGCAGCCGATAAGATAATTGATAGTCTGAACCGATCTTATCAGTCGGAATACGGGGCAAACTATGGCTTCCTGCTTTTGCATTCCACCGGTTCTGCTCCTCACGAGAGCGAAGTGGATGTACCTCTTTCGTATGCCGATTATTATTATTTAGAGGCATTGTGGCGCAAGCGTAGTTTGGACAACTAAAGCTGGCTGCATGCCGTTTTCTTAAAAATCAAAACTTTGGTATTATGTTCTATCCTTCCTTCTTCTATCGTAAACCCTCCCGGGCAGTCTTGCTGGCTGCTTCGTGTCTGTCCGTATCTGCCTTGCAGGCTCAGGAAAAACAAAATGTGCTGTTCATCGTGGTAGATGATTTGCGTCCGGAGTTGGGATGCTATGGTAGCGATGTGGCCATTACACCTCATCTTGACAAGTTGGCAGAGCAGTCGGTAGTCTTCCAGAAGGCTTATTGCAACGTACCGGTGAGCGGAGCTTCCCGCTCCAGTTTGCTGACGGGAGTATATCCCGATATTGTCGAGGGTCGTTTTGTGGATGCTGAAACCCGTTCGGAGAAAGATCTGCCCGGCGTGGTCACTTTGCCGTTGGCGTTTAAGAATGCCGGGTATTATACGCTTTCCCTTGGCAAGGTGTTCCATCATTTCGATGATCGGACAGACAGCTGGAGCGAATCGCCTTGGATTGTGAGTCCGGCCAGTGGCGACTGGGCTTTGTACAACAAGTGGAATGTATGGAAGACGGAAATTCCCGAAGCCGAACTTCATCCGCAAAGTCATCGTGGCCCCTATTGCGAAGCGGCCGATGTGCCCGACAGTTGCTACGAAGACAATCAGATAGCCCGTAAAGCGGTGGCCGAGTTGAATCGTCTGAAAGAGATGGACCGTCCGTTTTTCCTGGCTGTCGGATTCCGTAAGCCTCATTTGCCGTTCATCGCTCCAAAGAAATACTGGGATCTGTATCGGAGGGAGGACATCAAGATTGCCGATAACCGCTACCGTCCCGAGGGCTTGTCCGAGCAGGTGCAAGGTTCCAGGGAGATATTCCAGTATACACGGGTGACCGATACTTCGGCCGAGGACTTCCATCGCGAGGCCTGTCATGCCTATTATGCTTGTGTCAGTTTTGTCGATGCACAAATCGGACTGGTATTGGATGAACTGGAGCGGTTGGGACTGGCCGATAATACGGTTGTGGTGTTGCTGGGCGATCATGGCTGGCACTTGGGCGAACATGACTTTTGGGGAAAGCATACGTTGCTTCAGCAAGCTACTCATGCTCCGCTGATGGTTCGTTGTCCGGACGCAGCATCAGGACAGAGCCGTAGCATTGTGGAGTTTGTAGATATCTATCCTTCTTTGTGCGAGGTTTGCGGCATCACGTTGCCCGAACATCTGCAGGGGCGCAGCTTTCTGCCGGTGCTGAAGAATCCTGAAGCAAAACATCGTGATTGTGCTTTTATTCAGTGGGGAAAAGGAGTGAATGTAGTAACGCCGGAATTCAGTTATGCCGAGTGGTACGACAAATCACAAAGCCGTGTAGTGGACGAGGCGCTGTTTGACTACAGGCTCGATCCGCAGGAAAACAGAAATGCAGCCGGAGAGAAGAAATACCAGAAGCTGATAAAACGTTTCAAGGATTTCATCGGTCGCAAAAGACAGGAAATCCATTTGCGGTAAAATAGGAATACTAACTTTAAATAGAGAACCATGAATCTGAAAAAAATCTTTTTGCTCGGTGGGCTTTTATTCAGCCTGTCGGGTATGTACGCTCAATCCATGGTGTGGATTAGCAGTACCGAAGGAAACGTCTGGAAGGAAGCGAAAGTGAAACTCCAGGCCAAGTGTGAGGAGGCTCCTTTGCTGAAAACGGATGGCACGGATTGCATACAGACCTTCCAGAAGTGGGGGACCTGTTTTAACGAACTGGGCTGGGATGCTTTGAACATGCTGCCGTTGGAAGGCCAGGAAGAAGTGTTGAATCGGATTTTTGCTCCCGGTGGTGAGTTGAAGTTTACGATGGGACGTATCCCCATGAATGCCAACGACTATGCACGCGACTGGTACAGTTGTGACGAAGTGCCGGGCGACTTTACGTTGAAATACTTCAACATCGACCGCGACCGTCAGACGCTTATCCCTTACGTGAAGCGTGCCTTGAAGGTAAATCCCGACCTGACGTTCTGGATTTCTCCCTGGTCGCCTCCTTCCTGGATGAAGGTGAACCATTATTATTCCGTCAAGAGCAATGCCAAGGTCAACCGTCTGCCTGCCGAAGCCGAAATAGCCCTTTACGAAGGAGTGGAGAATGTAGACAAGCGTTTCTATCCCAAGCAGGTTACCGAGAACGACTACTTTATCCAGGATCCACGTTATTTGCAAACCTATGCCAATTACTTCTGCAAGTTTGTGTCGGCCTATCGTGAACTGGGGGTTCCTGTCAATCGGGTCATGTTCCAGAACGAGCCGTGGGCTTATTCCATCTATCCTGCTTGTGCCTGGACACCCGAAGGCATCATCCGTTTCAATGTAGAGTATCTGGCACCTACGCTGAAGAAACAGTTGCCCGATGTACAACTTTACCTGGGTACGCTGAATACGAATCGTATCGAGCTGGTCGACCGTGTCTTGTCCGATCCCCGTATGAAAGATGCTGTTGAGGGAATCGGTTTCCAGTGGTGGGGCGGACAGATTTTGCCCGAAATCCGTAAGAAGTATCCCGACTATAAATACATGCAGACCGAAAGTGAATGTGGTTCGGGTACGTTCGACTGGAAAGCTGCCGAGCATACTTTCCATCTGATAAATCACTATCTGGGGAATGGTTGCGAAGAATATACCATCTGGAATGCCATCCTGTGCGACGAAGGTACCAGTGCCTGGGGATGGAAACAGAATGCTTTGATTCGGGTGGATTCGAAGACAGGAGCCGCTACTTATACTCCCGAATACTATGCCGTGAAACACTTCAGCAACAAAGTTGTTGCAGGTACTAAGGTGTTGGCTTATAGAGAAAAAGGTGAGGATGGGCTGCCTGCCATGCTGTTGCTTACGCCGGATAACAAATATCTGGTTGTAGCTGCCAATTTCAACGATGATGCCCGTCAGCTGACAGTTCAGTTGGGTGGCAAGTACCTGACTGTAAGTCTACAAGGCCATTCGTTTAATACGTTTTATGCCAAATGATGTCTGACTGAGGACATTGAAAATGAATAGAAGGGTCGGACGGGAAGAGTTTCCCAGTCCGGCTTTTTTGTTTTGCAAGGCTTGCAAAACAAGTCCGTGAACCACACTTGCACGGCTCATGAGCGACACTTGTACGGCTCGCGAGCCACACTTGCAATACTCGTGAGAGTTACTTGCAATACTCGTGGACTTTATTGGCAATACTTATTACGCTGATTAATTACCGATGTTACGCGGCTAAAGTAGGTAG
>NZ_JAULLJ010000002.1:0-221737 GCF_030518095.1 Bacteroides sp. ET489 | reverse complement strand
ACAGTATAAAAAAGCATGTTTTTTCCACAGTTAAAGAAAAATTTTTCTCTAACTGGAGAATATTTTTTTCCTAACTAAGAAAAAAACACACCCTATCTATAAAATTACCCTAGCAAGAACAAAGATTAACACACTAATAACTACTTTTGTGACGATAATAGAAATGAGTATAAGAAAAAATCATTTCAGCAATCTCAAATTATATTTACTCAATACTAAAAACACATATTCCATGAAGAAAATCCTTATTTCAGCACTGCTGTTGGCGACCTTGCTTCCCAGTGCAAAAGCACAAGGGAACAAGACGGAAACCCACGGCTACCCGATTGATCCCGTCCCCTTCACTTCAGTCAAAGTGACGGATTCCTTTTGGGGACAACGCCTGAAAGCAAGCCGTGAAGTAACCATCCCACTGGCTTTCAGCAAATGCGAAGAAAACGGCCGCTACAAGAACTTTGAAATGGCTGCCCATCCCAGCGAGAACAATAAAGTGACTGGCTTCTCTTTTGACGATACTGACGTATACAAAACCATCGAAGGAGCCAGTTATTTGCTGCAGACCTATCCGGACAAGAAACTGAAAAAGTACATCGACAGCGTACTGGTGATAGTGGCTGCTGCACAGGAATCCGACGGCTACCTGTACACCGCCCGCACCATGAACCCCAAGCATCCTCACGAGTGGGCAGGCAGCAAACGCTGGGAAAAGGTGGAGGAGCTGAGCCACGAGTTCTACAACCTGGGACACATGGTCGAAGGTGCCATCGCTCACTACCAGGCCACCGGACAACGCAACTTCCTGGATATCGCTATCCGCTATGCCGACTGCGTTTGCCGAGAAATCGGCCCCAACCCCGGCCAACAGGTGAAAGTGCCCGGACATCAGATAGCCGAGATGGCATTGGCCAAACTGTACCTGGTAACCGGTGATAAGAAGTATCTTGATCAGGCTAAATTCTTCCTTGATGAACGTGGACGCACTCCATATCGCAACGAATATAACCAAACTCACAAACCCGTTACCGAACAAGACGAAGCTGTAGGCCACGCCGTACGTGCTGCCTACATGTACTCGGGCATGGCCGACGTAGCTGCCCTGACCGGCGACAGTGCCTACATCCATGCTATCGACCGCATCTGGGACAACATCGTCAGCAAGAAACTCTACATCACCGGAGGTATCGGCGCCACCAGCCAGGGCGAAGCTTTCGGCAAGAACTACGAACTGCCCAACATGTCAGCCTATTGCGAAACGTGTGCCGCCATCGGTAATGTATACATGAACTATCGCCTGTTCCTGCTGCACGGCGAATCGAAATACTACGACGTACTGGAACGTAGTCTGTACAACGGTCTCATCTCGGGCGTATCACTGGACGGAGGCGGCTTCTTCTATCCTAATCCGTTGGAGTCCATGGGTCAGCACCAGCGTCAACCGTGGTTCGGCTGTGCCTGCTGTCCTTCCAACATTTGCCGCTTCATCCCCTCACTGCCCGGTTACATCTATGCAGTAAAAAACAAAAGTGTCTATGTAAACCTGTTTGTTGACAACAATGCTACACTGAAGGTAGACGGCAAGAAAGTAACACTTCGCCAGTCGACCCAATATCCTTGGAATGGTGACATCACCGTACACGTAGACCGTAATTCGGCCGGACAGTTCGCCCTGAAAATCCGTATACCGGGCTGGGTACGCAACGAAGTTACTCCAAGCGACCTTTATATGTTCACTGACGGTAAACAACTGCAATACGCCATCCGTGTCAACGGCGAGGAAGTGAAATCGGAACTGCAGAATGGCTACTTCGTCATCGACCGCAAATGGAAGAAAGGCGACAAAGTGGACATCCACTTCGACATGGAGCCTCGTACCGTACAAGCCAACCCGAAAGTGGAAGCCGACCGCGGACGCATTGCCATCGAACGCGGACCGCTGGTATATTGTGCCGAATGGCCTGACAACGAGTTCGACATCTTCAGTGTACTGCTGCCCCGTCATCCCGAATTTACTGTAGTTGAGACGCCTAACCTGCTTTACGGTATCAACCAGTTGAAAACCGATGCCCAAATTCTGAAATATAACGAAGAAGGCTATCTGAACGTGGAAAGAACACGCCTCACCTTGATCCCCTACTACGCATGGGCTCATCGCGGACCGGGCTCCATGGCCGTATGGTTGCCACAAGAACTGAACGCCACACGTCCCAGCCAGCCGGCAACGCTTGCTTCGAAGAGTAAAGTGGATGCTTCGTATAAAAGCAGTGCCCTGTCATCCATTCACGACAGACTTGTACCGAAAGACGAATTTGACCGCTCCATCCCCTACTACCACTGGTGGCCTAAACAAGCAAGTACGGAATGGATCACTTACGAATTTCCTGAGAAGGCAGAAATCAAGACTTCTACCGTCTATTGGTTCGATGACGAACCATGGGGTGGTTGCCGCACTCCCAAGAGCTGGAAACTGTACTACCGCAACGATCAGGGCGAATGGGAAAGCGTGAAAGGTGTCAGCCGTTACGGAACAGACAAAGGTGTAGGCAATAAGATAATGTTCGACCCTGTTGAAACTACAGCCGTCAAGCTGGAGATTGTGCTGCCCGATAAATATTCGGCTGGAATCTTCGAATGGGAAGTAGAATAATAATTCATCTGCCAAAGGTTAAATAGGGACTTTACAGATGATATTTATGACCCGTTTATAGGACACTTGCACGGCTCGTGAGCCACACTTGTACGGCTCGCGAGCGACACTTGCATTACATTTCCACCACACTTGCATGGCTCAACAGGCTCACAAGTGTGGTGAAATTCGTATATAAGCAGAGTTTGATTTCTCGAAAAAACACATTACTTTTGTTGATAAAGGGAAATGATTCTATTTCCTAAATATCATATATAATCCTTAATACTCGATACTTATGAAACCGTCCTCCTTTTTCCACTCCACCACATGGAACAGAAGCTTCTTATCTCTGCTTCTTGCCATCCTGAGTCTTGGTGCATTCGCCCAAACTGACGAACTGGTTAGATACAACTTCGGAATGTTTTCGATAATGTTTCCTGAAAGCTGCCAAAAAATAGAAACCGAAAGTGACGAAGAACAAGGGTGTTCAGGCTGGGTAACTCCCAACAAAGACTTTATCTGTACTGTCTGCTTTTTCGGTTTTGATGAAGGATTCGATCCCGAACAACGTTTCCGAGAAGAAGCTGAAGGACTTAATATTAACTTAGATAAAAGTGAAAGGTTTATGATTACAACCGGTACGGAACAGGGGTTGCAATGCGCCCTCATACAACGTTCTGCCAACAGCTACCTGGCCATTGGACTGTATCCTGATCTCAAGCAGAAAAAAGGTGTCTTTCTGTGCATGATGTGTACAAACGCAGAGGAACCAGCTCTGCTTGCTTATGTAATGTCCTCTTTCAGGGTCGGACTCGAAGACTGAAAGAGGACATAAATATGAGAAATCGGCAGTATATATGCCTTATCCGCAATGGAAATATTTCTTCACCAGAGCCAGCATAGCATCCTGTTTTCCTTCCAGATCGGCACGTAAAGTACGGTCGTCATAACTACGCAGGCGGGTAATGATGCCGTCGATCATGGCAGGACTGAATACATTGTATTGCTCGAACACTGCACGCTGGCGTTGCAAACAGTCGGCCGAAGCAGCACAACTGTCGGGTAGCTGAGCCAATGCCTCCAACCTGTCGGCATTCTCCTTCTGATGAATATTCACATTCACATAAGTTTTTTCGGCTACTTCAAGCGCATCAGACATCTCGAAACCATGGCGGCAGGCAACAGCCAGTCCGGCAAGCAACTGATAGAGGTCGGCCGAACCGTCGGGCGAGCGCATCTCTACAGTTTGCTTCTGTGTGGTATCGAAATGACTTTGTCCTTCCAGCGGATTGGCCAATGCACACATGTCGGTCTTGGCAGTCCACCCCAACGGAACACGCACCAATACCGAACGGTTCCGGTCGCCCCAACAAACATTGGTCGGCGCTTCCTGATGGGGCACCAGGCGGAAATAGGAAGTAGGATTGGTATTGCCGAAAGCCGTAATAGAGGGAGCCAGCTCCATCATACCTGCAATGGCCTTGCGGGCAGCAGCAGACAACACACCGTCGTGCAGCATCTGGTTCTGGCCATCTTTCATCATGCGCATGTGAATATGTAGACCCGAACCGGCTTTGCCAACAGTGATTTTCGGAGCAAAAGTCACATTGTAACCCAACTTATAACCCAGATTACGGATAACCCACTTGGCAATCATCAACTGGTCGGCAGCCTGCTCGGCAGGAACGGGTAGAAATTCAATTTCGTTCTGCTCATAGACACAACCGTCGAGCGTAAAATTACCTACCTCCGAATGACCGTATTTAATCTGTCCGCCGGTTTGAGCTATATAAGCCATGCACTGTGTACGGAATTCATTGAACTTAGCATACGGACCTGACTCGTGATAGCCACGCTGGTCGGTAGCCTCGTACATGCCCGTATCAGGAGCTACCACATAATACTCCAGCTCGCCCATCGCTTGAAATTCCATTCCTGTAACATCGGTAAAGGCACGGCAAGCCTTACGAAGCGTATATTCGGGTGCACTCTCCAACGGTTCGCCATCCTTATTAAAGAATGAACAAAGCATGGAAAGGGTGGGAATTTCGGCAAACGGATCGACAAAAGCCGTACAGAAACGCGGAATGACATACAAATCACTACTACCTGCCTCAATAAAAGAAAACAGGCTGGATCCGTCGACTCTCTCACCACAGGTCAAAATAGCCTCCAGATAGGCTTCGTTGGTAATGACAAAATTCAGGGTTTTCAGCCGTCCGTCGCCCGCCGGATACATGAAATTGACCATTCGGATACCGTTTTGGCGGATAAAGCCGATAATGTCTGCTTTGGTGAATTCAGAAGCTGGTTTCTGAAGTGACGCTACCACCAGATTAGCGTTCATTGACAATTCTTGATTCATAAGTTGGTTGTTTTTCGTTGTTAGTAAGGTAAGAGCCAAAGATAGGCATACAACGCTGAACTTCCAAATACCCTGCTGATAAAAAACGGTAAAAAGAAGAAAGAAAAAACGCAGATTACTGCCAATGTGCATCAGCTATTTATGCCTCTGCACTAAAACGGCAATAATCTGCGTTTCAAAGTAAACTGATATTTCCTATTCAGAGCACCAGATTCATAGGAAATACTTTCGCAAGCTCAAGTTATAGTTGACAAGTGACAAGTTGACGAGTTGACAAGGCGTTTGTATCAGCCGCTTCAAGCAACACTTTATCAAGCAGGCTTTCTCAGCCTTGTAGACTTGTTGACTGAAGCCTTGTCAACCAGCAAGTTGAGCACCAGCGAAACTTAAGAACTTATTCAAACTTCAACGAACCGAAGAACTGCGGACAATGAAAATTAGGAGAAGGCAGTTCTATCGGATTCCACGATAAGAAGTGAGGTGTCTGTAAACAGTCGCCACATTTATAGAAATTGGCTCGTATGTTCTTTCCTTCCAACGAACGAATGTCGTGCGCAAAGAAAGTAGTAAACGGAATGACCAAGGCCACTTCCCAGGCACACTCTCCTACCCGTTCTTCGAAGGAAGCACGTCCCAATGATGACCAACGTTGTACACGGTCAAGCACCTCCTGCGGAGCATGTACACGACCTTCACGTCCACCTCCGGCGGCAACCAGCAAAGTTCCTGCACAGTTACACTCTACATTATAATATACCCCATCGCCGGCAGGTATCGAGAAAAACTCTACACAAGAATCTTCCCATACAGGACCATTGTCATGTCCAGCTACAGCCCGTACACTAGCTTCGCTCACTTTGTAATGCAGCAACAATGAATCGTCCGTATATGCTATACGGAACTGTACTGCTGGACAATAAGGATAAGCTGCCCAATTGACCGTGTCAATGGGCTGAAAAGCTATCTTCTCTTTATCGAGTAAAGCCGGTACTGCTTCTACCGATAAACCAGCCGCACTTACTTTCTTTACATTCAATTCTTTCATAACAATAATGCTTTTGTTTAAAGATAAGTACACTAATGAAGTTCTTCCCTACAGGATTACAACTGCGACTGGATGAAAGCTTTCATTTCGGGAGTATGCTCTTCTACACTCTGGAGCAATTTGAACTGAGCTTTAGTACGCACCAGATTGTGTTCGGGATATTGAATCTTGTAATATGTATCACCATTAATATAGTCAGCCAAAAAACGAACGCATTGCATATAAGGGAACAAAGCTGCTGCATAAGGCAGGTTCTCGATTTCAATAGGTAACAAAAACGATTTGGCAGATTCCAGATAACCTTTGGTAAAGGCCTTGAATATTTCCATATTAAAGTTTACGTTGTCCAGATTCTTATCGTCTTCCAGACCTGTATTGGCTGCCGAACGCAGGAAATCACCATAATCGGAGAAGATGAAGCTGGGCATTACGGTGTCGAGGTCGATCACACAAAGTACATTGCCATTCTCATCGAACATCATATTATTGACCTTCGTATCACAGTGGCAAACACGTTTGGGCAAACGACCTTCTCTATGCAGACGTTCAGCCTTGCACATCTCGTCGGCACGGCTTTCTATCTCATCCAAATAATATTGAACTTCCTTCACCCGACCAACAGCATCGGCAGCCACAGCATCGTGCAACTGTTTCAAACGGAACTCCATGTTATGAAAATCGGGAATAGTCTCACCTAACGTATCAGGAATATCGGCCAACATTGCCTGGAAATTGCCGAAAGCAACACCTGCATAATAAGAATATTCCGGATTCACAGTCTCGTAAGTCGTTGCACGGGGAATAAAGGTCATTACCCGCCAATAGTTTTCACCGTCAAACCAATATGTCTTACCATTATCGGCCGACAAAAAGTGAAGTACCTTCCGATCAATATCCTTTTCCCCCTTTTCTTCCAACTTCTTTCGGATATGGCGGGTTACGGACTGGATATTCGACTGAAGCATCTCTACATTTTGAAAGATGACGTGATTAATACGTTGCAATACATAGTCGGGGGCATCTTGCTCAAGAGTAGTCACCTTATACGTGTCGTTAATCAATCCTGTACCCAGCGGTTTAATCTCTTGAATCGTACCCTTCGTGTTGAAGTGAGAAATAATAGAAAAAAGGTTGTTCATGGTAAATATATATTATGAATTATACATTATAAACAGATTAAACAAAACGAATTCCACCTTCCGGCACAAACAATACAAAAATAGAGCTTTTCTCTGATACCGGAGGACCTTTATTGTCCGATGAACATCCAAAAATATACATTTTGACTGATACAATAACGAAAAAGCCATAAATATTTGAAGATTCTTACATAGAAAATCATATATTTGCCCAGTGAACCTTAAAAACAGACCGAACGTGCGAAAATTATTTTTCCAACTGCTGCTTATATTTCTCTATATACCTATAGTCGGCTTACAAGGGCAAAACGTATCCTTCAAGCATTTGACTACAGACGACGGACTCTCACAGTTTTCTGTCAACAGTCTTTATATCGATGAAAACGGTATCCTATGGATCGGTACACGTGAAGGATTAAACCGATACAACGGTGAAGACATACAAACGTATAAACTGGAAAAAAACAATCCGAACAGTCTTTTCTGCAATAACATTTCCTATATAGTAGGTAATCAGAACGGAAAAATCTACCTGCTCTGCACAGAGGGAGTGGCCGAATTCAATCTTATTACCCAAAAATTCAAGACACTGCTTCAAGGTAGAATCAACAGTATCTATTATAATGACGGATTATTCATTGCCCAAAAGAATGAAATATACCGTTTCAACGAAAAGACCAGTAACTTCGACCTTTATTATCAACTGGCCAGCAATACAGATATATTCTGCATGCACAAAGACCAACAATCGTTTTGGATAGGAACAATCAATGCAGGCGTCTTCCGATTAAATCTGAGGACCAAAGAATTGTCACACCCCATTCAACAAGGCAACATCACCAGCATCTATCAAGACAGTGAAAAGCATTTGTGGATAGGAAGTTGGGAACATGGTCTGTTTCATGTAAACGACAAAGGAGAAATAGAAAACCTGACGCATAACGCACAAAATCCACACAGTCTGTCTTCAAACTTTGTGCGCACCTGTTGTGAAGATAATCTGGGTAATATCTGGATAGGGACCTTCAACGGACTGAACCGATACAATAAGAGTACACGGCTTTTCCAGAACCACACAGCCAGAATAGACCAGAAAGCCGCTTTGACCCACTCTTCCATCTGGTGTATTGTAAAAGACCAACAGGGTACCTTGTGGATGGGAACTTATTTTGGAGGCGTCAACTACTTTAATCCAGAATACGAAATCTACACCCGTTATACTTATTCTCCCACAGAAAAGAAAGGGTTAAGCCACCCGATAGTAGGCCGTACCATCGAAGACAAAGACGGTAACCTGTGGATAGGCACAGAAGGAGGAGGCCTCAACTTCTACAACCGACAAACAAACGAATTCAAATGGTTCTTACCGGGAAAGGCTCCTTATGGACTCTCCAACAACAACATCAAAGCTTTATATTACGACGATGCACGGAAAGCTTTGTGGATTGGAGTACATGTAGGAGGTTTGAACAAACTGGACCTGAGAACAGGTCACATTACTCACTACAGGATGCAACAAGGCAATCCCGAAACACTTCCATCAGACCTGGTCCGCGATATCGAGCCTTATAAAGACCAACTGATCATTGCCACAGAAAACGGAATCTGCCTCTTCAATCCGCAAAATGGAAAATGTGAGCAACTGTTTAAAGACAGCAAAGAAGGAAAATCCATCAAGATTGTTGCAGACATCATGATAGATAAAGCAGGCAATCTGTGGATTGCCACTACCGGCGAAGGAGTATTCCGATATAAATTTGATACCCAAACATTAACCCATTATCGGCACACCCCCAATACACCGCATGGCATCAGCAACAACAACGTAAACGACATCACACAAGATAGTAAAGGAAACCTGTGGTTCGCTACATCGGGTAGCGGGCTCGACTTGTACCATCCGGACAAAGACCAATTCGAAAACTTTGACCGGGCACAAAACGGACTTGCCAACGACTGTATCTATAAGGTAAAAGAATCGCCGGTAAGTGGCAACTTGCTGTTACTTATCAATCACGGCTTTTCTATTTTCGACCAACGAAACAAAACATTCCGTAATTACAGTACAGAAAACGGATTTCCTCTGACAGCTGTCAATGAAAATGCACTCTGCGTAACACGCGACGGAGAAATCTTCCTGGGAGGTACACAAGGAATGATTTCTTTCCACGAAATGGAACTTAACTTTACTCCGAAGCCTTATAAAATAAACCTTTCACGCCTGATTGTCAACGGAAAAGAAGTACAGGTAGGCGACGAAACCGGTATCTTGGAACAAGCTCTATCCCATACTCAAGAAATCACGCTGCATGCCAACCAGAATATGTTCAGTATCGAGTTTGCTACGTCCAACTATGTAGCAGCCAACAAGGACAACATTATCTACCGCCTGGAAGGCTTCTCCAAAGAATGGAACAGTACTCGTGGGTTGCACAACATCACTTATACCAATCTGAATGCCGGGACTTATCATCTGCAGATCAGGCCCGAACACATGAATAACAATATTTGCCCGGAAGTACAGCTCACCATCCACATACTTCCACCATTCTACAAGACCCCTTTGGCTTACCTGCTTTATGCAGTTATCATCGGAGCCTTGCTATGGTATCTGATACGTGCTTACAAAACACGAATCAAACTGAGCGAATCACTGAAATACGAACAGAAACACATTCAGGACGTAGAAGCCTTGAACCAGTACAAACTGCGCTTCTTTACCAATATATCGCACGAATTCCGTACTCCGCTTACACTGATTGTAGCCCAGGTAGAAACATTGCTGCAAGTGCAGCACTTTACTCCGAATATCTACAACAAGATATTGAGTATCTACAAAAACAGCCTGCAATTGCGCGAGCTGATTACCGAATTGCTCGACTTCCGCAAGCAGGAACAAGGCCACATGAAGATAAAGGCCGCCCCGCACAATATCGTCAAGTTCCTGTACGAAAACTACCTGTTGTTCCTGGAATATGCCAGCACCAAACAAATCAACTTCAACTTCGACAAAGAAACCGACAGTCTTGAAGTGTGGTACGACCAGAAACAGATGCAAAAGGTTGTCAACAATCTGCTGTCCAATGCCATCAAGCATACCAAAGCCGAAGATACCATCACACTGGGCATTCGGACGGAAGGCAGCAATGCTGTCATCCGTGTCAGCGATACCGGCAGCGGAATCGACGCTAAAGAAATAGACAAGATCTTCGACCGTTTCTATCAGATTGATCCGGTCGATTCGAAAGATGCCAACAAAGAAGGTACCGGTATTGGACTGGCACTAACCAAAGGTATCGTAGAACTGCATCACGGCTCTATCCGCGTAGAAAGCGAATTGGGCAAAGGCACCAGCTTCATCGTGACCTTACCTTTAGGCAACGCTCACTTTGCCCAAGAAGAACTGAGCAAACAGACAGAGGAAGAACCTCAAGAAGAAATCATCCGTCCCGAAACTCCAATTGCCTTACCCCAGGAAGAACTGGAAGAAACAGCTCCCCTGAAACAACTCTCTGATGCCAAAATACTGATCGTAGAGGATAATGAGTCCATCAGGGAAATGCTTGCCAATATCTTCAAGCCTTTCTATCAGGTAATAACGGCAGCCGATGGAGAAGAAGGTCTGGAACTGGTACGTAAAGAAATGCCTAACATCGTTGTCAGCGATGTGGTTATGCCACGTATGTCGGGTACTGATCTGTGCAAACAGATTAAAGCCGACTTCAACACGTGCCACATACCGGTAGTGCTGCTGACCGCACGTACTACTATCGAACAGAACATCGAAGGACTGCGTATCGGAGCCGACGATTACATCACCAAACCATTCAATACCAGTCTGCTTATCTCCCGATGCAACAATCTGGTCAATTCACGGGTTCTGTTGCAGGAAAAATTCAGCAAGCAACCACAGGCTGCTGTGCAAATGCTTGCCACCAATCCGATCGACAAAGATTTGTTGGACCGAGCAATGGAAATTATCGAAAAGCATATAGACGATACCGAATTCAACGTAACCGTCTTTGCACGCGAAATGGCTATGGCACGCACCAATCTGTTTGCCAAGCTGAAAGCCATTACCGGACAAACGCCTAACGAATTTGTCCTCACCATCCGTCTGAAGAAAGGTGCTCTAATGCTTCGTAACAACCCGGAACTGAACATTACGGAAATATCCGACCGCATCGGGTTCAGCTCTTCGCGCTATTTCTCGAAATGCTTCAAAGACGTTTACCACGTCAGCCCACTTGCCTACCGGAAAGGAGAAAATGGGGAAAACAGTGACAGTAAGGGGAACGAAGATAAAGATAACGAAGAAACCAGTTGACAAGGCTTCAGTCAACAAACCTACAAGGCCGAAACGTCCTACCTGACAAAGTTCCGCTTGAAACGGCTTGCCGCAAACGCCTTGTCAACTCGTCTACTGATTGCTCGTCAACAGTAACTTGAGCTTACGAATTGAAAATCGACGAAGTCAAAGTTGAATCATCAATCATTTTTCATCATCCTTTTACCACCAACAAGATCCCTCTTTGTCCTCTATAAAGTCCCTCTTTAGCACTGCAAAGAAGGACTTTAGACTTCTAAAGAGGCTCTTTACGATTACTTCTTCACGAAACTGTCGGGATAAGTCGAACGGTTCACCTGCTGACCACCAGCCAAATCAATCCACGTATCAAACGTACGCTGGCCTTCCTTCAGCACGATGACGCGCGCGCCATTGGGCAAGTGGTTGTAAACAGTATTTCCACCCGTATATCGTCCGTAAGCCAACAGAATACCATGCCACATCACGGCGTAGTCGTTATCATGGTCATGGCCTACGAAGACACCCATCACATCGCCCGCTTCCTTCATAGCGGTGAACATCCCCGTATTCAAGGCAGGCGCACAGGCTTTCTCCATACGCGTACCTATCAGGATGGCTTCTTCGCTGGATGCTGCCTGGTTGTATTCAGGCAGCGGAATGTGGAAGAAAGACAGGGCAGGCAACGGTTGGCCTCCATTGTTTTTTGTAAACAAAGCGCTCTGCCGACGAAAATTAGCCACCTGTTCGAATGTTAGCCAATCGTACCCTTTCACTCCCTCCAGTTTTGAATAAGAATGAGAATCAAAAAAATAAAGTATAGCAGCATCACGCTTACCATCGGATGCTTGTACAGTCAGGGTATAATCGGGCGAATCGCAATCACCTCGTTCGGGCTGCAAACAACCCGGCACTGTACGAATGGTATCATACAACTGCGCACGGGTCATTCCCTGTTCGTCATCGTGATTACCAAAGGTTACGACAAACGGTATGTCTCGTTTCGCCATGCGTTCCAATACCATCCGCATCCCATCATTGGCTGGTTGTGCATAAATCACGTCGCCTGTCAATACGACCAAATCCGGACGCTCATTTTTGAGTACTTCATCAATACGTTCTAACGCTATGTCTGAAGCTGGATTACCATATTTGAAATGCACATCGGTAAACTGTACAATTTTAAACTCACCGTTTTTATTAAACTTCAAAGTAGCGTTCTGGGCATGAAGTATTATATGATTCACACCCAACAAAAAGAAAAAGAACAAAAAACGTTTCATAGAGAACTAAAATTAAGTTATGAATAATGGTAAACATCCAATTTTAGGATACCTAAAAAAGAGTCCACAAATTTAACGATTATTATTTGCATATTGCCATGGGAAGATTTTTTAATCCGTCTTTTCTCAACAAAAACATTACACTTGACAGCTTGGCTCCTCAAAATACCAACTTTTTCTACGCGCGCGTGTAGGTGAGGTTTAACACTATTGTGAATGAAAGTTAAGCTTCACCTGCACGCGCGTGAGGAAATGTTATAATATTGGGGTACCAAGCTGTCAAACTCAGGAAAAGACAAAGGGAGAGGCAGAACAAAAGTATCCCTTGAAACAGCTTGCCACAAATGTTTCGTCAACTCATTACTTTCCCACGCCCCGATTGGTCTATAGACAGAAGAGAAGCAAAAGTTATTGTCCGAAAATGTACTATTTGTGACCTTCTGCTGTACGCTCTTGTACACCTTTGCCGGAAATTAGTCGCTATCTTTGCCCAAGAACCCATAATTCAAATTTAAGTCCTAAGACCATGAAACATTTATCTTACCTGTTGACCTTATTACCCGGAGCTGCCCTGCTGACCGGATGCGGCAACGCTGCCAAAAAACAAGCAGACGGACAACCGTCACAAAAGCCCAATGTAATTTACCTTATTACTGACGATTTGGGCATCGGAGACCTGAGTTGTTACGGAGCCACCCGCGTCAATACACCTAATATCGACCGGCTGGCAGGACAAGGCATGCAGTTTACCAACGCCTATGCCACCTCTTCTACAAGTACTCCTTCACGTTTCGGACTGCTGACAGGTATGTACCCCTGGCGTCAGGAAAACACAGGCATTGCACCCGGTAACTCGGAACTGATCATCGATACAGCCCGAATCACCATAGCCGACATGTTCAAGGCTGAAGGTTATGCTACCGGAGTAGTAGGAAAATGGCATTTAGGACTGGGTCCCAAAGGAGGTACCGACTTCAATACCCTGATAAAGCCCAATACACAGGACATCGGGTTCGACTACGAATTCATCATCCCTGCCACAGTCGACCGTGTACCTTGCGTGTTTGTCGAAAACGGACGTGTAGTCAATCTTGACCCCAACGACCCGATTACCGTCAGCTATGACCACAAAGTAGGTGACTGGCCTACCGGACTCGAAAATCCGGAACTTGTTAAGATGAAACCCAGCCAGGGACACAACAATACCATCGTCAACGGAATACCCCGCATCGGATGGATGACGGGAGGCAAATCGGCCCTTTGGGTGGACGAGAACATTGCCGACAATATCACCGAAAAGGCAAAGGACTTCATCATCAACCACAAAGACGAACCGTTCTTCCTCTATATGGGTACGCAAGACGTACATGTGCCCCGTGTAGCCCATCCGCGTTTTGCCGGAAAGAGCGGTCTTGGTCCCCGCGGTGACGTTATTCTGCAACTGGACTGGACCGTGGGCGAAATCATGCACACACTAGACAGCCTGAATCTGGCCGACAATACCATCTTTGTATTCTGTAGCGACAACGGCCCCGTCATCGACGACGGCTATCAGGATCAGGCATTCGAGTTACTGAACGGCCACACCCCTATGAAGCACTACCGCGGAGGTAAATACAGCGCCTTCGAAGCCGGTACCCGCATTCCGTTCATCGTACGCTGGCCAGCCGTCATCAAGCCGGGCAAACAGCAGGCTCCATTCTCGATGATCGATGTATACGCCTCGTTTGCTACTCTGCTGAACCATGACATCCCCGAAGGGGCAGCCCCCGACAGCCGCGACCAGCTGGGAACATTCCTCGGCAAGGACAACAACGGTTGCGAATACGTCGTACAGCAAAACTTAAACAACACCTTGTCTATCATTCAAGGCGACTGGAAATACATCGAACCCAGCGACAAACCGGCTACCGAACGCTGGACAAAAATGGAACTGGGTAACAGTCCTCAGCCGCAGCTGTACAATCTGTGTACCGACCCCTCGGAAAAGACAAATGTAGCCAACGAACATCCGCAAGAGGTAGAGCGATTGTCAAAGCTGCTGGAAACAGTTAAGAAAGGCATTTGAACAGATACGAACAATTCTAACCCGATAAAATAAACTTCAATAATCCATGAAAATCAGATTTATCCTGACAAGCTTACTTTTCGCCACGGCTTCATCGGCTTTTGCCCAACAAGCCGAACGCGATTTCGCTTTCGAAAACTACCGTCGCTACTATCAGGAAGCGGCCGAGTACAACCAAGACAGCAACAAGCTGGAAGCGGTAAAAAAGATGAGGGACTACTTCCACAACCATCCCTACCGCCTGCAACCCACTTCGAACCTGGAGCAAGTGCAGAATTTCCTGAAGCAACTGGGCGAAGACGGTACCTTTGCCGACATGAACCCGACTGAAAGAGACTTCGAAAAGAACAATGCTTATCAGAAAGGATTCGAGAATACGACAGGAGACGTCGTGGGCATCTTCATTGCTTCGGCCTACGAGCGTCTGTTTCAGATAGCAAGTGCCATCCGGCTGGGCAAGATTGCAGATGACGAAGCCCTGTCGGAGAAAATTCAGAAAGCCATCCTGCACTATGGCGAAATCGAAGTGCGTCGTCCCAACAACAAACCGCGTTTCCATGCTTCGTGCTTTGCCATTCCTACGGCTGCGGTCAACCTCTACTTTGCTCTGCTGGATAAGATGGACCAGGCAGAACGGGGAGAGGCAACACCCCTGCTGACCGAAGCCTGCGACATGCTGAAAGCTGTCGGCCTGGAAGCCTGGACCCAACCGCTCCGTAACGACGAGACGGATAAAAACGTGGTAAGCATCGAGCGCTTCCGTAACCACGTATGGTGGGTTGGCGGAAACGCATTGGGATACCGCTCCCTGCTGCCCGTAGCGGCGATGTACAGTTCTGTCCCCATGATCGACCTGCTGGCCGAGATTTGCCAGAAAGGCATCAGCATGACATCACAGACAACGTACAACGAATCGTTCTGGACCGAAGGCTTTACAGCCGACGGTGCCGGATGGGGGCACGGCATGCAGTGTCTGATATGGGGTTACCCCATCGACGGCACATTCAATGCCCTGAACATGCTGACCATGCTGAACGGTACGCCCTGGGCCAAGCAGCTGACCCGCACCAACGCCGAAGCACTGATGAACTTCTTCCGTGGCGGAAACTGGTACTATTACAAAGGATTCCGCTTGCCGGGACTGGACCGCAACTCTTACGTCTACAATCCTACGGAGAAACCCATTCCCTATAAGAAATTGCTTGCCAACGTTGTAAGCAACTGGATCAGTTCCTTCACACCGGAGGAGCAGGCCGAACTGAAGCAACTGCAGAAGGAAGCTGGAGAAAACCGCATCAACATGCAAGGTTACGACAACGGCATGTACACGGGCGTACGCTGGTTCTACAACAACGACGACCTGATGAAGAAAACCCCCGACTACCATATTTGCATCAATATGGCATCCCGACGCACCGACGGACTGGAAAGTGCCGCTTTTGCCGACAATTACAACTTCTATCCCACCGACGGAGCTACCCTTTTCCAACGCGACGGTGACGAATACTTCCGCGTCATGGGTGGCTGGGACGTAACGGCAATGCCCGGTGTCACAGCCCGCGAAGGCATGGACAAGCTCGTCCCTGTGACTAACTGGCGAGGCTACTGCAGCAAGTACAACTTTGCAGCCGGCGCCACCGACTCGGGCGAGAACGGAGTAGCCGGATACATCTTCGAAAAGATGCATGGCGCAGACAAGGAGAACGTAAACGACAAGGGCGACAGAAACGTAGAGAACAGCCTCCTGTACGGATTCAAAGCCTATAAAGGTTATTTCATCCTGGGCGACTACTTCGTAGCACTGGGCGCCGGTGTCACCAACATGAATCCCGACGAAGAAGGACACATACGTACCACCCTTGACCAGACCGCACTGACCGGTGAAGTGTTCATCACCCGAAACGGCAAGAAAGAAGTGCTGGGCAAAGGCGAGACCACGCTCGAAGGTAACAAGAAGAAAGCCATCTGGCTGACCCAACAGGGAAAATTCTCGTATTGTATCCTGCCGGAATATACTTCCAAAGCATTCGTCGCCTGCGAAACACGCCCGACCAACTGGCTGAAGCTGAATCCGTCAAACAAGAAAACGGCCAATCTGCCCGAACAGGTACAAATTCTCCGCATCTGGGCCGACCACGGACAACAACCGGTGAACGACACTTACGGTTATGCCGTCTATACCGGTCAGGGAGTCCCCAGCGAACGTCTGCCGTTCGAGGTGCTGCAAAACGATACCCTCGTACAAGCCGTGCGCACCAACGACCGTAGTGTTACCCAGGCCGTATTCTATCCGGGCAACAAAGGTCTGAAAGCCAAAGGTATCAGCCTGCAGACATCCGTGCCCTGCGCCGTCATGATACAGCAAAAAGATGGCAAACAGACCATCTCGGTGACCGACGCTGCCATGGATGCCAACCTGAAGGAAATCACCGTCACCCTGAACGGTAAGGCACACCGCATCGCACTGCCCCAAGGCCTGCATTGCGGCAACACAGTGACCGTCGAAATAGCTGGTTGAGAGAGGCATTTATAACCCATTTCTGGGACACTTGCACGGCTCATCTGAAACACTTGTACGGCTCGCGAGCCGTGCAAGTGTCGCTCGCGAGCCACACTTGCATTCCAGAAACGCATAAGAAGTACCTCTGAAACACAAGACTTCGACACCAGATTTCATAATAGACAAGAACCTATGAACAAACCTAAATCTATCCGTCCGACACGGGCACTCACATGGATATTGGCCGGCCTTCCACTGGCCTCCTGGGCACAACAGCGACCCAATATCCTCTTCATTATTACCGACCAGCAATCGGCTACGGCAATGAGTTGTGCCGGCAACAGTGATATTCACACCCCCAACATGGACCGACTGGCAGCAGCAGGCGTCCTGTTCCGCAATGCCTATTGCGCGGCCCCGCTAAGCGGTCCCTCCCGTGCAGCCATGTTCACCGGATATTCTCCCTACGAAATAGGTATGGACAAAAACAATGTCCCACTGCCCGACTCCCTGCACAACCGGACATTGGGGCATCTCTTGTCTGCCGCCGGATACGATTGCGCTTATGCTGGCAAGTGGCACGTGCACACAGCCGCCATGCCCGATGGCGAATTTGGTTTTACCACCATTCATCCGTTCCGCGACAACGGTCTGGCCGAAGCCTGTGTAAACTTTCTGCGACAAAAGCATAACCGCCCATTCTTTCTCGTGGCCAGCTTTGACAATCCACACAACATCTGCGAATTTGCCCGCAGTCAAAACCTGCCACATGGTAATCTGCCCTCCCTGTCGGAAGAAGAATGGCCGGGGCTCCCGCTCAACTTCGAACGTCAGCCCTACGATGCCGACGTCATCAGCTACGAAAAACGGATGAATTATTCAGCCTATCCCACAGCCGACTTTACCCCCGACGATTGGCGCCGCTACCGTTCCTGTTATTTCCGGTTAGTCGAAAAGGTAGATACGGAAATCGGTAAAATCATCAATGAACTGGACGCACAAGACTTATGGGAAAACACCGTTGTTATTTTCACCAGCGACCACGGCGACGGTATGGGAGCACACCGCTGGAATCAGAAGTCAGCGTTATACGAAGAGGTAATCAACGTACCCCTCATCGTCACCCTACCCGCCAAGAAGAATGCCGGAAAAGTATCAGAACAACTGGTCAACAACGGAACCGACTTCTTCTCTGCCGTTTGCCAATGGGCCGGAACAGACGAACCGAAAGGACTGCATGGCGTTTCATTTAAACATTTGGCCGAACAGGCCGACAACCAGGCGCCTCATCAGCCCTATATAGTGACCGAAACGACTTTTGACAAAGGTGGAGGCACTCGCGGATGGGCACTCCGGACTCCACACTACAAATATGTACTCTACGATAAAGGACGTTACCGCGAACAACTTTACGACATGCATGCCGACCGTGGCGAAATGCGTAATCTCGCCATCGAGAAACGTTATGCAGAAGTACTCGAAGCACATCGCCAATTATTAAAAGAATGGATGGAGATACATCAACTGAAACAGCCATACAACGGACACTATGTCCCAGAAAGAAACAAGTAAAACAGGAAACTCTAAAAATCAATATGATGAAAACGTTAATTTTACTATGTAGTCTGATACTGTCGGTAGGGCAGACGATAGCACAAAACCCTACCCCGACAGAACTGAACGACCTGAACAAACTGCGTGCGGCCTATCCGCTGGCACAACCCAAAGCCACTGCGGCCGAAGTAGAAGCCGCCCTAAGCGAAGACCTGTTTACTCCGCTGCCAACCATCAGCAAGGAACAAAGCCCTCATATAGCTGCCACCGTACGCGCACTGGCATATGCCAAGCTGAGTGGCAAATCCGGAGCTGCGGAGCATTTGGACGCTTATCTGGACTATTTAAGCAAAGATTCCGTCATCGAACGGATGCCGAAACTTGTCTACAGCGCTTATGGCAGCGTACGCCAACTGCCCGCCGATCTGCTCAGCGCCCTACCCGCATGCGACTCACTGCGCCGCACACGCCTCATTGCGGGAGTCAAGGAACTGATAGAGTTTGACCGTACCTACCTGACAGACAGCGAGCTGAGACGACAGATTAACTCGGACTACCTGTACAACGTATTGCAACATCTCTTCGTATGCGCCATCCACAATCCCGACAATCAGCAAGCAGTAGCCGACCTCAAAGCCTTCTCGCATTTCCTGTCGGGCTGTGCACAATACGTTCCGGGCGGAGGCGATGTTCTGAAACCTGACGGAACAGGTTTCCACCACAATACCCACTACAACGGCTACATGTACTCCTACCGTACATGGGTGCAATACATAGGCCGTCTGAAAGGTACCACATACCGCATTACGGAAACAGCATACAATCATGTGGCTCAGGCCGTAGTCGCTACCTACCTCATGGCAACCCGCTCTACATCGGATAACAACCGCCACTTTGCCGCGTCTTTGGGCGGACGCCATCCTTATACAGGCACACAAGTCAGCTTCACCCAAGCTTTGTTCGACGAGCTCATCGCCATCGGAGGCGACATTCTGAGGACAGGCATCGACCGCGAACTTGCCGCCTGCTACAACTACTTCTTCAAGACCGACAAGTACAAAGAGGCCGGAGTCTGCAATCTCGACGGCTTCTACTCGTTCAACTACAGCCCCGCTGGAGTCTATCGCTACGGCGACTGGGTGGCAACCATGCGTTGCCCTACTACCCGCTTCTGGGGCGGTGAGCTTTACTCCCGTCAGAACCGTTTCGGACGCTATCAATCGCACGGTACCCTGGAAATCGTCTACGAAGGCAACCTGGCCCGATCGGGTTACCCCTCCGACCCGTCACAGCTGGCTGCTGGATGGGACTGGAACATGCCTTGCGGCAGTACCACCGTCCACTATCCTACATGGAAAGACCTTCTTCCCAATGGGAATGACACCGACCGCTTCGACCAGTATGCCCTGACAACCAACTTCTCGGGAGCCCTTTCGTGGGGCGACTGCGGCATGTTCGCCGCCGCCTTCGACCAGGGAGATTCGTGGGGAAACCGTCGTTACACCCCCACCAACCTGACTTTCTGTAAGTCTGTATTCGCATTCGAAGGTATATTGGTAAGCCTCGGTACAGGCATTTCCGCCGTAGGCGATTATCCCGACACCTGGCAGACTGCCACCAACCTGTTCCAACACATCGGCAAAGGCGACCTGCCGTTTACGGTAGACGACACAGAACCTGCTCAGGGAGACACCCTGCGCCTGGCCGCCAACCGCAAGCACTATCTGCTTACTCCTGCCGGAACCGGCTACTATCTGCCTGCCGCAAACGAAGCCGTAGAAGTGATCTATAACATGCAGTCTACTCCCTCGTTGAAAGGTCTGGAAGCAAACATATTCCGCAACGTATTAGCCGCAAAGGCTTTCATCGACCATGGCGTGAAACCTCAAAACAAACGGTATGCCTTTTATGTAATACCGGGCACAACAGCCGAAGGGCTGAAACAGACTGCACGCCGCATCGACAAAGACCTGTTCCGCATACTGGCACAGGAAGACTCGCTGCATGTACTCCAACATCGTCCGACGGGTACTGTAGCCTATGCCTTGTTTGCCCCATCCGACAACCTGACTTACGGCAAACTTCGTTCGGCCGACACTGCCCTGTTGGCGATGGAACGTTGCGACGCTTCCGGACAAGAACTCGATCTTGTTTTGTGCTGTCCCGACCTTCGTCCCGTTCCCGACAAAACATACCGTTGGCGGTCCAGTGCCACCTGCGCAACCTTAGTGCTCGACGGACAATGGAAACTGAAAACGGGTACACATCAAACGGCCATTTTGGAACCTGCCGATGGTAAAACCCGCGTCACTGTATGGCTTTCCGAAGGAACTTCCGTACACCTGAAACTGGATGTTCGATAAGACCCAACAGGTAGAATACATGCGTCAGAAGGCCTGTACAGACGTTTTATAGCAGCTTTGGACGAAATGGGTTCTTGTTTTGTACGTTTTTACACATTTTTTTGGATTTGAAGATATACTTTCGCATCGTAAAACAATTTTTCAACCATCTAATCTTAATTTTAACAACATGAATGAACTAAAAAAAAACAGCAAACGCCTTTGGGCGTTGATGTTTATGATGTGTTCTTTCTTGATATCATTCGCACAGCAAGCTGTGGTAACGGGTGAAGTGAAAGACGCATCAAACGAGCCTGTAATCGGGGCAACGGTTCAAGTGAAGAACGCGGGTGGAGGAGCCATCACGGATATAGATGGAAACTTCCGCCTCTCTGTGCCCGACGTGAAAAACGCAATTCTGGTAGTTTCGTTTATCGGTTACGAAACCCAGGAGATTCCCTTGAATGGGAAAAAACAAGTAAAAGTTGTATTGCAAGAACAATTCAACGAGTTGGCCGAAGTAACAGTCGTAGCCTACGGCGTACAGAAGAAAGAAACACTGACCGGTGCCATTTCTTCAGTAAAGACTGACGAACTGTTGGTTTCGCCTAATGCCAGTGTTGCTAACTCACTTGCCGGTAAAATCACCGGTTTGTCTTCTGTACAAGGTTCCGGACAGCCGGGTGCTGAAGATCCGAAGATCTTCGTTCGTGGTGTCGGTTCATTGACTGAAAGTGGTGCGTCTCCGCTGATCCTGGTGGACGGTGTAGAACGTTCCTTCTTCCAGATGGACCCGAACGAAATCGAAAGCATTTCTGTATTGAAGGATGCTTCTGCTACTGCTGTATTCGGTGTACGTGGTGCTAACGGTGTTATCTTGGTAACAACCCGCCGTGGTACTGAAGGCAAAACTAAGATTTCTCTCAGTTCTTCTGTAGGTATCCAGCAAATTGCCAATTGGGTAGACTTAGCCGATTCGTATACATACGCAACCATGTTCAACGAACGCGAGATCAATGACGGCAATAAGCCAGTTTTCGATGATTATGCTCTGGAACGTTTCCGCCTCGGCGACCAGCCTATCCTTTATCCAGATATGGATTGGTACGACTACATGGTGAAAGATGCTGCTGTACAGACACAGCACAACTTGAACATTTCCGGAGGTACCGAACGTATGCGTTACTTTATTTCTGTAGGTTACCTCTATCAGGACGGCTTGATGAAAGACTTCGGTCAGGGTTATGGCTACAAATACAGCCGTTACAACTACCGTACTAACTTGGACTACGAAATCAGCAAATCCACTACCTTAAAATTGGGTATCGGTGGTGTAGTAGGCGATCGGCAGGAACCTGCAAATACACGTTTTTGGGAAAACCTCTCCATTTCTCAGCCTTTTGCCAGCCCGGGTCTGGTAGACGGACATGCAATGACATCTGCTAGTCGTTTCGAGAAAGTTATGTATGTTAACCCATTCACTGAAATTTATGGCAAAGGAGGCAGTAGTATCTTAAACAATACTATGAATCTTGACCTACATCTGGTACAGAAACTGGACTTCCTGACCAAAGGTTTATCTATTGAAGTAAAGGGAGCCTACAATACAGGATATACTTTTACCAAAAAACGTACCGGTAATATCGAAACTTGGACACCCTACTTCGAAGGCGAGGTGAACGGTTCCGGTTTGCTCCCCGGTGACCCGAACTTTAACGAAAATGTGGTGTATCGTATCAGCGGTACTAACTCCAAGCCTGGTTACAGCGAAAGTACCGGACGTAGCCGCGACTGGTATATGGAAGCCAGTATCCGTTATGCACGCAAATTCGGTTCACACAATGTCAGCGCCCTGTTGCTGTATAATCAAAGTAAGAAATACTATCCGTCACAATTGCCTTACCTGCCTACAGCCTATGTCGGTTTGGTAGGTCGTGTTACATACGATTACAAATCACGCTATTTGGCCGAGTTCAACATTGGTTACAATGGTTCTGAGAACTTTGCTCCGGACAAACGATTCGGTACTTTCCCCGCTATATCTTTGGGATGGGTTGTCACAGAAGAGCCCTTTATGAAGAACCAACAAGTATTCGACTTCTTGAAAGTACGTGGTAGTATGGGTCTGGTAGGTAACGACAACATGAGCAGTAACCGTTACCTGTACTTACCTGACAGCTATAAAGTGAATTTGCAAGCCAACGAAGGTGGTAGCTGGAAAGAAGAAAAATGGGGCTACAACTTCGGTTACGAAAACAACTCTTGGTGGAAAGGTGCTGTTGAACAACGTCTAGGTAACAAAGACGTAACTTGGGAAACTGCCCTGAAGCAGAACTATGGTGTAGACATGAACTTCCTAGGCAACCGTCTGAAAGTAACAGCCGAATATTTCCGCGAAGACCGTAAAGACATCTTGATTTCCCGTAAGACCATTCCTTCGCTGACAGCTCTTAGCTCTAGCTTATTGCCTGTAGTCAACATGGGTAAAGTAAAGAACCAAGGTTACGAATTAGAAATCACTTGGGACGACCGTATCGGCAATGATTTCCACTACAACATCAATGCCAACATGTCGTATGCGAAGAACAAGATTGTCTTCCAAGACGAAGTAGAGCCCAATGAACCTTACCTGTGGCGTACCGGTCGCGAAGTAGGAGCTCAATTTGGTTACGTAGTAGATCGTTTCTACAACGAAAATGATTTTGTAGATGGCAAGCTGAAAGAAGAACTTGCTCAACCGCTGGTACCCGTGCATCCGGGCGATTTGAAATACAAAGACTTGAATAATGATGGTACCATTGACTCCGATGACCAGTGCCAGGTCGGTTTCCCGACCCGTCCGAATTACACCTTCGGTCTGAACCTGAGCGCCGACTACAAAGGTTTCTTCTTTGCCATGAACTGGACAGGAGCCGCTGAACGTTCAATCTCGTTGACCGACATGTTTCGTAAGCCATTTATGGGCGAAAGCCGTGGTTTGATGCAATATCAGGTAGATGGCCGTTGGACACCGGAAACTGCATCTACAGCCAAATACCCGCGTTTCTCAAAGAACAGTGGAGAGTATAATTCATACAACTCAGACATGTGGATTGTTGACGGTTCATACATCAAGCTGAAAGACGTTTCTGTTGGTTACAACTTCAACGATCGTCCGGCTCTGAAGAAGCTGGGTATCTCACAATTAGGAGTTAAACTGACCGGTTACAACCTTCTTTGCTTCAGTCCGTTCGACCTGATGGATCCGGAATTTGTGATCGGTTGGCAAAACACCAAGTATCCGGTGACCCGTATTTATAACTTAGGTGTAAACATCACTTTCTAAACCTTGTAGAATATGAAACATATAATAAAAAGTCTCGCTTTGGCTTCACTGCTGTGCGTGGGAGCGGGATGCGACGATATCAAATTCGGAAACGCTTTTCTGGAAAAGCCTCTGAGCGATGAAATGAACATAGATTCCGTATTCGGAAACAAAATCTATGCTGAACAGCAATTAGCACAGGTATATCACTCTCTACCCGACCATACCCCTATCAATGGGCGTCTTTCATGGGGATCATTGGAAAGTATTACCGACTTGGGCACATGTCGAAAAAGTGGAGGCACACAATACCACAAAGGGCAATTAACTGCTGCAAGTTATGATGGAGCGGCCTACAGAATGGATTATGGACGTACTGACGGTAAATTCTCGGCTATTTATGGCATACGCCAGGCTCATATTTTCTTGGAAAATGTAGACCGCGTACCTGACATGACAGAGGAAGAAAAGATCCGTCGTAAAGGGGAAGCCGAAATGATTATCGCCTACCACAACGTGGACATCTTTCGTAACTATGGTGGTATGCCGTGGATAGACCACGCTTACAAGCCATCGGACGACCTGAAAATGACGCGTATGACCATAGCCGAAGCGGTAGAGAAAATTAGCGCCCTGATTGATGATGCTGCAAGCAAATTACCATGGGACGTAGAAGCCAACGACGACGGCCGTATGACAAAAGCCGGAGCACTGGCATTGAAATCACGTTTGTTGACTTTCGCAGCAAGTCCGCTTTTCAACAGCGACCAGCCTTTCAAAGACGGTGAAGCTGCACAAGCCCATAACACATGGTGGGGAGACTACCAGCAGAGCCGCTGGCAGGACGCTTTGGATGCCGGATTGGCTTTCCTCCGTGAAAATGCTAAAAACAACAATGTATATAAGTTGGTAGACAACGGCGACCCACGTAAAAGCTTCTGTTCCGGTTATTTCGACCGTTACAATCATGAAACCCTGATCAGCAGTCACCGTTTCATCAAATGGGATTTAAATTCCTATAACGTTACCCAAACCCGTTACGGAACCGGAGATCCCACTATGTGGTATTGCGATATGTTCCCCATGAAAGACGGTAGCGATTTCAACTGGGACAATCCTGAACATCGCGCTCATCCGTTCTTTACAGAGAACTTCGAAATGACCCGTGACCCTCGCCTGTATGAAACTCTCATCGTAACTGGTGATAAGTTCTGGGGACGCAAAGCAGAAATTTATTCTGGTGGGCGTGAACAGCCACAAGACATGGGCGGTGGACAGAATTGGCGTTGGGCAGGTTTGGGATATTTTGGTATAGGTATACGCAAATACTATCAGGATCACCTGAACGAATTGCAGAACAAGTTCTACAATTGCTGTCTGCTCCGCTTGCCGGAAATCTATCTGAACATTGCTGAAGCCATGAACGAACTGGGAAAAGCTGAACAGAAAGACGAATTCGGACGTAATGCCTACGACTACATCAACCTGCTTCGCGACCGTGTACAAATGCCCCACGTCACCAAAGAAACCGCAGCTCCAGGAGTGGCCCTACGTGAAGCGATCCTTCGCGAACGTGCATTGGAATTCGGTTGGGAAGAGGTTCGCTATTATGATATCAACCGCTGGAAACACAGCGACTATCTGAAAGCCCGTAAAATTGTCCGTTTACGTACTTATCCGGAAGGAGAAAAAGTAAATGGTAATTATGTAAAATTCAGATATGAATTTAAAGATGAATCACCCAATCCACATGTCTGGATTGACAATTGGGATGATAAATACTATCTGTGCCCTATTCCTTTGGATGAAATTAACAAGAAATACGGCTTGGTACAAAACCCCGGCTGGGAATAAGGAAAGGATTTAACTAAAGAATTTAGCAAGCATGAAAAAGAAATATATTTCCGTATTAGCGCTCGCCTGCCTATTCTCGGCTTCGGCAATGGCGCAACAAAAAATTACGGGTGTAGTGAAGGATGCCCAAGGCGAACCTGTACTAGGTGCTTTGGTAACTACAGTAGGACATCCTACTGAAAAATCCATCACCGACCAGAAAGGCGTATTTACCCTAAACGCTAACCAAGGTGAATACATTGAAATAGTATATGCCGACAGTCAAAAGAAACGGGTATGGGTTAAAGGTGAATCATTAGAAATTTGCCTGGAAGATCTGGATACTTATACAGAAAACCGCAGCAAATTGCAAAGCGGCCGTGAACAGACACAAGCTGTGTCAACTTTGTCTGGTGAAAAGATAGCCAACAACTCTACCTTCAACGTAGGAAACTCGCTGTACGGTATGTTGCCGGGCTTGATTGTAAAGCAAAACACTGGCTGGACTGACGGTGCTACCCTGATGGTACGTGGCGGTGGTTCACAATCATCACAATCTCCACTCATCGTTGTAGATGGTATCCCTCGTACATTGGATTACCTCAACATGCTCGAAGTAGAAAGCATCTCTGTATTGAAAGACGGTGCTGCTACAGCACTGTGGGGAACACGTGGTGCCAATGGTGTAGTAGTAGTAACCACTAAACGCGGACAGTACAACCGTCGCGATATTGATGTAAACTATACCTATGGTATGGGATTGCCCATCAATCAGCCGGAATTTGTAGATGGTGTTACGTATGCACAAATGCGCAATGAAGCGCTCTACTATGATGGCTTGTCATTAGAATACGACGCTACCGCATTTGATGCTTTCCGCAACGGATCCAACCCTGACGCATTCCCTAATGTAGACTGGATGGGAACCGCCTTGCGTGACTATACCACCAACCATCAGCTGAACTTGACTTTCCGTGGAGGTGGTAAACGAGTACGCTATTATACTGCTATCAACTATAAGAACGACCAAGGTATTTTGGACACAGATCTGGTGAACTCAACCGGTCGTTACGATGCACAATTTAAAAAGTATCGTCTTGATGCCCGTATGAACTTGGATATTGACGTAACCGATTATACACGAGTTGCATTGAATATGTTTGGTCTGTTGCACGAGAACAATCGCCCACGCGAATCAGAAGCCAATATCTTTGGTAATCTGTTCCATGTTCCTTCAGGTGCATTCCCTATCCGTACAACCAACGGTTATTGGGGTAGTAACAATATTTTCAAAATCAATCCTATTGCTGAGATTGCTGAAAATGGTTACTTCCGTACCGATGAACGTATGTTGCAGTCTGACCTCCGCATTTATCAGGACTTGTCACCGGTAACTAAAGGCCTTAAAGCAGAAGTTGGTATTTCGTATGACAACAGTGCCGTTTATCAGGAAACCGGAACACAAGAATATGAATACGAAGCACTGACTGTTATCCCGGGTGCTGTATTGGGTGAATACGAAATTCTGCGTAATGTAGGTGGTGAAGAAAAAGCCCTTTCTATCTCCAACGGTGGTCTGAACAGCCAGTTCATGCGTTTGGTTATCGACGGACGAGTAGGCTACGACCGCGCTTTCGGTCTCCACGCCGTAAATGGAAACTTGATGTATCGTCAGGAATCTTATACTCCGCTGGGACGTAACAACAGCCGCAAACGCCAGTCAGTCATCTTCACCGGTGGTTACAACTACGACAACCGTTATCTGGTAGACGTAGTAGTAAACTATAGTGGTACAAGTGTGTTAAGCGATGGCGATAAGTTCCGTACTTATCCTGCCATATCAGCTGCATGGGTACTTTCGAACGAATCTTTCTGGAAAAACGCAAGTAACGTAATCGACTATTTCAAGATTCGTGCATCATGGGGACGTTCGGGTAACGATAACATCGCTTACGACCTTGATGAACGTTACTGGGTAAGCTGCGGTGGTGGTCTCTTCAAAGATACTCCGGCCGGTTTCGGTGGTCTTCATGCCGGCAATTTGGCAGTATCCAACTTAGACATCGAATTGGCAGACAAGTATAACTTTGGCATCGACATGCGTTTGTTCAACCGTTTGTCACTGACAGCTGACGCTTTCTATGATAAACGTACGAACACACTGATCTCAGCTTCCAACTTGTATTCAAGTGTTATCGGAACAGGCATTCCTCAGCTGAACATGGGTGAAACCAATTCTAAAGGTCTCGATTTAGGCTTGAATTGGGAAGATAAAGTAGGCGAAAACTTCAAATATTATGTAGGTGGAACCTTCTCGTACCTGCGTACTTGCATTGATGAAAATGGTGAAGGCTACAAACCTTATGACTATCTGTATAAGAAAGGTGACCGTATCGGACAGATTTATGGATTGGAAGCCATCGGTTACTTCCGTGATGAAACAGATATCGCCAACAGCCCCAAACAGATGTTCTCATCTGTACGTCCGGGTGACATCAAGTACAAAGATCAAAATGGTGACGGTAAGATTGACTCATATGACGAAGTAGCCATTGGTCATTCTTCTTCAATACCAGGCATCTACTACGGTATCAACTTAGGCTTTGAATACAAAGGATTCGGTATAGACGCTGTGTTCCAAGGAGCCGGACAATACAGCCGTATGTTAAATACTCAGTCTGTATACTGGCCATTGCGTAACAACAACAGTAACTTGAGCAAATGGTATCTGGAAGACCGAGTACGTTGGACTGAGGACACCAAGGGTGTAGCAACTGCACCGCGTCTGACAACGCTGGACAATGCCAACAACTTCCGTAACAGTACAGAATGGTTGGAGAACGGTGCCTTCTTCAAACTGCGTAATCTCAACATCTATTACAACCTGCCGAAAAAGTGGATTAGCAGCATGAAGATGGATCAGTGCCAAGTATATCTCCGTGGCAACAACCTCTTCTCGCTTGACCATGTGAAGTACCTGAACTGTGAAGACCTCTCGATCAACTACCCAGACTTGATGTCGGTGTTTGTAGGTGTGAACATTAACTTCTAAAAACAAGACTAAACGCAATATGAAAAAATTAGCTTTAATTATAGCCGCATCCCTCACTTTGGGGGGATGCGATTTCCTGGACTTCGACGAATCACAGGGTAAGACTCAGGATGAAGCCTACGGCTATTTCGACAACGTATTGGCTTTGGGTAATGCCGCTTACCGCTCACTCCCCGATGATTTTGGAGATCACATTGGTGGTGCTCTGCGCGAAGCCGCTACTGACAATGCTGTATATACGTGGGAAAGCAACGCTGTATATGACATCTACAACGATGTATGGAGCCCGCTGAACCAGATCGATAATAAGTGGAGTGAATACTATCAGGTAATTTATGACATCAATGTGTTCCTGCGTGATTACTCTGAAGAAAATCTGGAACGTCATAAGTGGGATTCTAACTATCCGGATAACATCGAAAAAGCACGGATGTCATTGCGTGAAGTAAGAGTGCTTCGTGCCCTTTATTACTTCGAACTGGTAAAACGTTACGGTGATGTACCCTTGCTTACCGAACCGATGGAGTTGGACGAAATCAACAGCGTAACTAAGACCAAAGCTACAGAAATATTGAATTTCGTAGCAACTGAATGTGCTTCAGTAGCAGACGAATTACCTCTGAATCACAATGATTTCTTCGGTGAAACCGGTCGTGTAACCAAAGGAGCAGCTCTTGCTATCCGTGCTCGTGCTTTGCTTTATGCAGCTAGCCCGTTGCTCTGTGACGGCGATGCTTCTGCAGCCTGGAAAGCCGCAGCTGAAGCTGCCCACGATGTCATTGCAATGAATTACTACAGTCTTCCTGCTATAGATGAAGATCCGTTGTACGATCCGAATCTGGGTGACGCTGTATTGAAATCGCCACAATTGATTTTTGAGACTCGTAACAATGCCAGCCTGACATTCGAAACTCGTAACCTGCCTATTGGTTTTGCTAACGGTACAAACAGTGGAAATACTCCGACTCAGAACCTTGTGGATGAATTTGAGATGAAAGACGGAACACCTTTCAGTTGGAACAATGCCACACATGTACAGAATATGTATTATGATAAGGCAGGTAACCCAACTCGTGACCCGCGTTTCTATCGTACAGTGCTTGCCAATGGCATGAAATTTATGAAAACGCAGATTGATACTTACGAAGGTGGTCGTTTCGGAGCCCCTGTAACAGGTGCTACTTTGACAGGCTATTACCTGAAGAAGTTAGTAAATGAAACGGTAGTTTTAACACCACCAAACACTGTAAGTAAGAATCACCACTTCCCAACCTACCGTTATGCAGAAGTATTGCTGAACTACGCTGAAGCATTGAACGAATGGCAAGGTCCTGACTACACAGATGCCAACTGCACAATCTCTGCCCGCCAGGCTTTGAACCAAGTACGCCAGGCTGCAGGTATGCCCGACGTTAAAGGTGCCGGTGACCAGAATTCGTTCCGTACAGCTGTACGTCACGAACGTCGCGTCGAACTGGCATTCGAAGACCACCGCTTCTGGGATATCCGCCGTTGGAAGATTGGTAACGTGGTAGAGCAGATCTACGGTGTACACATCCGTAAGAACGGACCTACTTTCGAGTACACTCGCCAACTGGTGCAAAACCGTATCTGGAAAGACAAGATGTACCTGTACCCGATTCCACAGAACGAGACATTTGTTAATCCCAACTTGACTCAGAACCCGGGATGGGAATAACCAATATCTTCAAAACAAAGAAGTTTAACGAATGAATACTACGAAAATGACAAATAAATTAATATTAAATCTGTTGATAGGAGGAGGTTTGCTAGCAGGCCTCGCCTCCTGCGCGGACGAATCAATCTCTCTGAAGGATGTCAACTATCCTTTATACGAGCGCTTGGATACCGCCGGTTACCAAGGTTACGAACTGGTTTGGTCGGAAGAATTCGATCAAGACGGACGTCCAAATTCAGCTTATTGGAATTACGACGAAGGTTACATGCGCAACGAAGAGGCACAAGATTATCTGAAGGATGATCCTCGTACTTCACGCATCGAAGGTGGTGATTTAGTGATAGAAGCATTCAAGGATCCGCACGAAGGTATTAACAAATGGACAGGTGAACCCTATCATTTCGATTATTCATCTGCCGAATTGACTACCAAAGGCAAAGTAGACTTCCAGTATGGTCGTCTGGATATTGCAGCCAAAATACCTACAGGTCGTGGTGTATGGCCGGCTTTCTGGATGAGACCGACAGATGCTCTGGAAGGCAAATATGCTGAGATAGACATTATGGAATACGTATGGGGTAACACCGAAGACCATAACACGTATTATGTAACCCTGCATACGCAAGCTACCAACGACGGATTGGCTGAACGTTGGTCGGGTAATACTAGTTCACCTACACTTGAATCGAACTATCACCTCTACTCTTTGGTATGGGACGAAGAAATGATTCAGGTATTGTTTGATAACGAAGTTGTTTGTACTGCCGAGAAAGAAGAAGGTATGACACTCGATTACTGGCCGTTCGACCAGCCCTTCTACCTCATCATGAACATTGCCGTTGGCGGTGGATGGGGCGGTCAGTGGGGTATCGATGAAACCATCTTCCCGAAACAAATGAATGTTAAGTACATCCGCTACTATAAACCTATTGAAGTAAGCGTACCTGGTGGTGGTGATGGCAACGTAGACGACGGTGCCGAATATGTAGTTAACGGTGGCTTCGAAACCGATCTTGATGCTTCGATGCAGCCCAAGGTAGGTCCGCGTTCGGATATTGAATACGAAAATGCTCTGAACTTTGTAAACCGTTGGTGGGTGCTCAACCACAACACAGCTGCTTTAACTATAGATAAGACTACCGGTGCTGATGAAAGTAATCGTTCGATGAAGTATAGTAACAGTAAACTGGATAACTGGTGGAGTACTGATATGTCAATGTGCATCCAGAATGTACCGGCAGGTAAATATACACTCAGTTTCTGGGCAAAAAGTAACCAGACAGCTTCTCCTCTAGCTGTAAATCTGGCATTATGTGAAACAGAAGCTGACATGAAACTGCTCTACAAAGAATGGAAAGCCTTGGTAAAAGAAGACGGAAAAACTGTTATCAAACAAAAAGGATCCAGTGGTGACCTTTACTGTCTGAGTGCTGAAACTGTAGGAACAGAATGGAAACAATATTCAGTTACATTAGATATTCCGGAAAATATCTTGTTGAAACTGGTTCTGAAACCACAAAGTCAAGGTACACCCAATGAGAATTTATACAAGCTCCAGACTCCCGCTAATAATTTGGAATTCTGGTTTGATGAATTCTCCTTGAAAGAGAAAAAATAAAAGTTCTTTTTTAGGATAATGAATAGTTCGGGGCTTCTGTCCGAAGAAAATTCAGACAGAAGCCCCTTTTTATTCAAACTACAAGATCAATAAACGTTAGTGAAACTCTCACAAAGCTTTGTGAGCAGATATTTTTCCCCAGTTAGGAAAAAATATTTTCCCAGTCAGAAAAAAATTATTCCCTAACTAGAGAAAAAAACAGCCTAAACTATAAACTTCTAACCTTTCAAAATACAGATATCATGAACTTAAAGCAATTAATCGGATTATCCGGAATAGCCCTCTCTCTGACAGTATTTCCTGTATTAGCCTCGGCATGCAGTGATAACAGCGTTATAGAAGAACCAACCACACCTCCGGATAGCGGAGATGGAGATGAAGAAACCGATGATGCTTTGCATCAGACATGCCAAACCATTCTTGAAAGAATAAAATCCGGCAATCTGTCTACAAATGCATCTGCCGTAGATAAAAATGCTGCAAAATGGATCGCACAGATCCAAGAAAACGGTTCATTCCCCGATATTGACTATTCAGACCGTTCTTTCAGCTGGACACCAGGCGCCCATTTGACACGAGTGAATCAAATGGCTCAGGCATATATATTGAAAGAAAGCAGTTATTATGGAAACGAAGACTTATACAAACAAATCATACAAGCCCTAACCTATTGGAATACGGTTCATCCGGTTTGCGACAATTGGTATGAGAATCAAATTTCTGCACCACAGGATATGGGCGTTATCCTAATTCTGATGCGCTATGGTAAGACGCTGGTTCCGGAAGAACTGGAAAACAGTATCCTTCTATATATGAAACAAACCGGAGGAGATCCGGAAGATCAGGCAGGTGCCAACAAGACCGACATAGCCTTACACTGGTTGTACCGAGGATGTCTGCAAGAAGATAAAAGCGTAATAGACAAGGCTGTGCTCCATTCATTTATGCCACTGGCATATGTAGCTCCCAACCAAGAAGGCATCCAATACGACTTATCGTATTTCCAACATGGTTCACAATTATATGTCGGCGGCTATGCTCCGGTTATGCTCAGCGGAGTAACCAGAGTTGCAGAATATACTGCAGATACCGAATACAAACTATCGGCCAACCAATTGAATGTACTGTACAGGTTCATCAACGAAACTTATATGAAAAGTATCAGAGGACATGTGCAATTCTATAATGTTGTCGGACGTAGTGTCAGCCGTCCGGGGGCTTTAAATTGCAGTGGTTTTACAGGTACTCTTGACAAAATGAAAAGAATAGACCCAGCCCATAGTGCCGAATACGATAAGCAAATTGCTATCTTAAAAGGCAATGGATACGGATCCATCACAGACAACTTTACTCACTATTATATAGGTGACTGGAGTCTGTTCCAAGGCAAAAACTATTCTGTTGGTGTACGTATGGCTTCCAACCGTACCCGAAAATGCGAAAACGGAAATAAAGAGAATCTGAAAGGCTTCTTCATGAGTGATGGCTCCATGAATCTGGCTTTGGACGGAGAAGAATATTTCGATATATTCCCAACATGGGACTGGAACAGAGTTCCAGGAGTAACCAATCCCCAAATGGCAGAAATTCCGTTGGCTAGCTCATGGGGAGAAGCAGGTGAATCAGAGTTCTGCGGTGGACTTTCAGCTGAAGCAAACGGACTTTCCGGATTCAGATTTACGGCTAATACTCATGGCATCAGCATGTCGGCAAACAAGGCATGGTTCTTCTTAGACGGTAGAATTGTATGTCTGGGTAGTGGTATTACTTCAAGCATGGCAGAGCCTATCAATACGACTGTCAACCAATGCATGTTCAAAGACAATCTTGCATACGCCATAAACGGACAGGAAAATACTGCCTCAATAGGTGCCGAAGTATCAGATCAGTCATTAGACTGGATATGGCATGGCAATGTAGGTTATTTCTTCCCTGAAGAGCAGAAAGTTTCTCTTAAAGCCGAGAACCGTAACGGAAGCTGGTATGAGATTAACAATACCAAAAGTAAAGACCAGGTTGAAAAAGAAGTATGTACCATATGGTTAAATCATGGAACAGCTCCGTCAAATGCGACCTACAGCTATATCATTGTTCCGGGTATAGACAACGTAGGAGCTATGAAGAACTACAATATAAAAGATACTGAAATCATAGCCAATTCCGCAGATGTACAAGCTGTACAAGACGTTGCAAACAATATGATTCAAGCCATGTTCTACCAAAAAGGAAGCATCTCTGCCAATGGAATCAAAGTTTCGGTTGATAAACCATGCGCACTCATGTTGCAAAAGAGTGGCAGCAATTTCGAACTTTATTTCTCAGATCCTTCCCATAAGTTGAGCAGCCTGACTGTTACAGTTGAGTACAACAACAGTCAGAAGTCATATACTTATGACGCATTTGGAGAAGACAGTGCCTACAAAGGAAAGACACACCATACGCAATTGGCATTCTAAGTAATATTATAACGGGGATGTATCAGAATCGATTTACATATCATTTTGATACATCCCCTATCTGTATCAAGTAAAAACCACCATCTTTTCAACCAAACATTCTAATGAATATGAAAAAAATACTCTTCTGCTGCTTATTAGGTATTATATCACTCACTGCAAATGCCGGCAATCCCAAACGAGTAATATTAATAGCCTTGGATGGAATCTCCATAAATGGCTTTACCAAAGCCAATACTCCCCATCTGGATGCTTTGTTAAGCGAAGGAGCCTTATCGCTAAACACACGGGTGGTCATGCCGTCTGTGACACTGCCCAACTGGACAAGTCATCTTACCGGTAGTGGTCCGGAGCAGCACGGAGTTTTCAATAACGACTGGACATTGGCCGATAGCCACTACCCGTTACAGGACAAGGATGCCGACGGTTACTACCCTTCGGTATTTACAGTAATCAAGGAACAAAAACCGGAAATAAAAACAGCATTCTATTATAACTGGATCAACCTGTTCTATCCGTATAACAAGAAATATCTTGATGAAGTCAGCTATCTGGAAAATGACGGATATAAAGAGAACTACGCAAAAGCTCTTGACTTCATGCTGCAACATAAACAAGAACCCGTTTTAGTATTCTTATATTCAGTTCATACAGACCATGCCGGACACAAGCACCAATGGATGTCAGACGAATATATACAGTCAATAGAAGAAGCCGATGCAGAAATAGGTGCACTGATCGAAAAAATGAAAGCCAATGATTTATACAAAGATACCTACTTCCTGTTTGTAAGCGACCATGGAGGTATCAAATACGGTCATGGAGGAACAAGTTCCGATGAGATGATTGTTCCCTGGGGCATAAAAGGTCCTAAAATAAAAAAGGGGTTCATCATGGAGGAACCTAACAATACTGTAAACACCGCTTCGGTCATATTGCATTTGTTTAAAATCAAACAACCGGATGCCTGGATCGGAAAAGTTCCGCACAGTATCTTCAAATAACAACTGATTATATAAAAAAACATCTGTTGAATTAGTATTCGCATATGAGAAACATCATTTATTACATAACCTTGTTCTCGGTTGTACTTGCATGTCCCCATTTATCTGCTCAAAATACAAAAGAGAAAAATGACTCAATCCTGCAGGCACTGCTGCCCGAGCCACAATCGGTTACCGTATACCATGAAGAAAAAGGTATTGCTCCTGATGAGATCAAAGGATTTCATCTGGTAAAAAAAGCCCAGATTCCTTTTGGAATAAAGCAGTTCCCCCTAAAAACAGTGGACGAACAACAGCATTGCATCGTTCTCGAACTCAACAAAAGCATTAAGGCGGAAGAAGGTTATGAACTGGCCATAAAGGACAATGTTATCAGGCTCAGTGCCCGTACCTCAAAAGGATTACTGTACGGTATGATAACGTTAGAGCAAATCGCCCGAAATGCCAAAGAGATCAATGCAGAAATGCCGGCGCTCAAAATAGAAGATTATCCTCACAGCAGCTACAGAGCCATTCATCTGGACTTGAAGCACCACATCGATAAAAAAGAATACATGTACAGCATTTTAGATAAAATGGCTTTGTACAAGCTTAATGCGATCATCGTAGAATTTGAGGATAAGATAAAATACGAGACATATCCAGTGATAGGTGCCCCAAACGCCTGGAGCATAGACGAATGGAAAGAGTGGTGCGAATATGCCCATAAGCTGAATATCGAGGTTAGTCCGCTTATTCAGGGCATTGGTCATGCCGATTTCATCCTGAAACACGAAGAAATGAAGCCGCTCCGCGAGGATCCTTCTTCCGACTGGGTATGCTGCCCTTCGAACGAAGAATATTACAAAGTACAGTTCAAGCTATACGAAGACGCCATAAAAGCTACTCCGTATGGAAAATATCTGCATGTAGGAGGAGATGAAGTAGGTACATTGGGAACCTGCCCACGATGCAAAAAGCAGCATAAGAATGCCCTCGCACTACAGATGCAATGGCTAAAACGGGTCAGCGATTACGCCGTAAAGCATGGAAGAACTCCCATCTTCTGGGACGATATGGTGTTTAAGCATGTCGGACTATACGCAGCCATTCTGGATCAGATCCCTCCTCAACAAGTGGACTCGGTTTGGCAAAAACAGCTTCCCGAACTGAACAAGCACATCAAGTCCTTCCCCAAAGAAGTGATTTACATGCGCTGGCAATACGGAAATGCCGACCAACCTGGAAACAAGAAAGCCTTGCAATGGTATCATGACAACAAACTGAAAACAATGGGTGCCACGGCCGTTCAGACCACCTATGCCATGTTGCCGTTAGGAGGATTCATCAATAACATCAAGAGCTTTCAGACGGCCAGACAGGATATTCCCATCGAAGGCGTTTTGTGTACTGCATGGGACGATGCCTCTCCGTTGACTGATACTTTCTGGCAAGGTTTCATTGCTCATGCTCAATACAGCTGGAACATTCAGGACGACATGGATAAGGAAGAGTTCGACCGTCGCTACCGCATTAACGAATTCGGATATCAGGCATCAGGCCTGCCCAACTTCCGACCGCTTCTGGAAAGCACATTTCCACTATGGGAAACAGGACTGCTGGACGAAGGTGTACGCCGTTCATTATACCGTACAGGTGGTAAGTTCAAACTGATGAGTCTGCCAACTGAAACAAAAGGAGAATGGAGCATAAAGTACCAGAAAAGGATAGAAGAAGCTCAGAAGAACATCGCCAAATGCCAGCAACTTAAAGAACTGCTATTGAAATACCGGAAGGAATCGGTGCGTAACGAATATTCGCTGCAAGTATTCGAATGTATCAACGAACTGACCGGATATACCGCAGAATTGCTGTTCGCACTGTCCGAATACGATATAAAAAGAGACTTTGCCAGCTTCAACAATCTGAAGTTATGCGTGAAGAAGTTTGATACAGTCCGTCAGAACATGGAACATGTCTATTCGCAAATACGCGCATTAGGGCAACCCGAAGGGTATTTATTGCCCATGAACCACCATTCGCACCTGGCAATCCAGACAAAGAATTCCGACTGGATGTTCTGGTACGAAACAGCATTCCTCAAGAAACTGACAGAAAACATACCAGACCTCAAGTAATAAAAAACAAACTCTATAGACCATAAATCACAGATCATGAAATCGTTCTATATTATTGCATTATTTTTAGTCTGTGCATTCTCTTCTTTGTTTGCCACCGACTATCCCGCCTTCTCAACCGGCGGTTTTTACGAACTTCCCGGCACCGGACGAAAAGCCTATTCCATGAACATGGCATGGCGGTTTCTCAAAGGAGACTCCGAAGCTCAGGTATGGAACAAAGACTTCGACGATTCAGCCTGGGAAGTCGTTTCCTTGCCTCATGGCATCGAATACCTGCCTATCGAAGCCAGCGGCTGTGCCAACTATCAGGGAGTAGTGTGGTACCGGAAACACTTCACACCCTCGGACGAGTTGAAAGGCAAACGCCTGTTCCTGCACTTCGAAGCCATCATGGGCAAAAGTGAAGTTTATTTAAATGGAAAACTGATTAAGAAGCATTACGGAGGATTCCTGCCCGTCATTGCCGACATCACCGACGGAATAGAATGGGACAGCGAAAATGTGATTGCCGTAAAAGCTGACAATAGTGATGATCCCACTTATCCGGTAGGAAAACCTCAAAGCCTGCTGGACTATACCTATTTCGGAGGTATTTATCGCGACTGCTGGCTGATAGCGCACAACGATGTCTTCATAACCAATGCCAACTACGAAAACGAGGTTGCCGGAGGAGGATTGTTCATTTCCTACGACCGGGTTTCGGAAGAAAGCGCGATTATCAACCTGAAAGCACACATCCGCAACCAGTCGTCCAAACGGCAAAAAATCACCATCGAATTTCAGTTGAAAGAGAAAGAAGGCAATACTGTTCTGACAACTGCAAAATCGCTCACCGTACAACGGGGAAAGGCAAACTATGCGGTAAGCTCCATGAAAGTCGATGCCCCCAAGCTGTGGTCGCCCGAAACACCTTATCTTTATTACCTCGACATCCTGGTGAAAGATGCTTCCGGCCAGACAATCGACGGCTACCGGCAAAGACTGGGCATACGAAGCATCGAATTCAAACAGACCGAAGGTTTGTGGCTGAACGGAAAACCTTACGAAGGAAAAATCATGGGAACAAACCGGCATCAGGATTTTGCCGTACTGGGCAACGCACTCCCCAACTCTCTGCAATGGCGCGATGCCAAAAAGCTGCGCGATGCCGGCCTGAAGGTGATCCGTACACACTACGTCATCGACCCGGCCTTTATGGACGCATGCGACGAACTGGGCCTGTTCGCACTGGTAGAAGTGCCGGGATGGCAATTCTGGAACGACGAACCTATATTTGCCGAACGCATCTATTCGGATATACGCAACATGATACGTATTCATCGCAACCATGCTTCGCTGTTCTTCTGGGAACCTATTCTGAACGAAACAAGATACCCCGAATATTTTGCCAAAAACGCATTGGACATCTGTAACGAAGAGTATCCTTACCCTTACAGCACCGCTGCATGCGACCATGGAGCTGCCGGAGACTCTTATTACAGCCTGTTACTGCGCCCCATCGATTCCAAGCTAAGTCCGGACAAGACTTACTTCATCCGTGAGTGGGGCGACAATGTCGACGACTGGAATGCCCAGAACTCGGACAGTCGCGTAGCCCGCAACTGGGGCGAAGTGCCCATGCTGCTTCAGGCCGCTCACTATGCCAACCCCGATTACCCGGCACTGTGCTACGAAACCATCTGCCAGAAACCACGGCAGATCGTGGGTGCCTGCTTCTGGCACTCGTTCGACCATCAGCGCGGCTACCATGCCGATCCTTTCTACGGAGGCATTATGGACGCATTCCGCCAGCCCAAGTTCTCGTATTACATGTTCATGTCGCAACGCTCACCGAAGAAGAGCGACCTGATAGCCGACAACGGCCCCATGATTTACATTGCCCACGAACTGACCCCCTTCTCACCGAAGGATGTCACCGTATACTCCAACTGCGACGAAGTGCGCCTCACCGTCTTCAAAAACGGAAAGACCTATACTTACAAGAAAGCCACCGACCGGAAAGGAATGCCCTCGCCTGTCATCACATTTGCCGATGTCTACCACTTTATGGAATGGAAAGCCAAAGCACGTGCCGGCAAACAGGACGAAGCCTACCTGCTGGCCGAAGGACTGATAGACGGAAAAGTAGTAGCCACACACAAGCGCTATCCGGCCGGACAACCCGACCACATCGTGCTGCGTCTGGACAACGAAAACGTACCACTAGTGGCCGACGGCTCGGACGTAGCAGTAGTTGTAGCTGAGGTTGTTGATAAGCGAGGAACCGTAAAGCGTCTGAACAATTCCATCATCCGCTTCCAGATCGAAGGTGAAGGCAGATTGCTGGGCGATGCTTCCGTAGGTGTCAACCCAATACCTGTCAGCTGGGGATCGGCTCCTGCACTCGTACAAGCCACCAACCGCGCTGGAAAAATCAACATTACCGCCTCTCTGCTGGTTCCCGGACAGGCACGTCCGCTGGAAGGTACCTTGGAAATAGAATCCGTACCCGACAAACAACGCCAGATATTCTCGGCCAACGAACTGGAACAGATCGGCCGGAACAGACAGGAAGCACAGGAAAGCCCGTCGGATCTGAAAGAACTGATGCGTGAAAACGCAATACTGAAAAAGGAACTGAACCAACTGAAAGTGAAAGAAGTGGAACAACAGCAGACACAATTCGGAAAAGGTATCAACGATTGACCTATTTACTTATAACTTTACAATCTATATTTATATTTAAAAAAATCAAACAAAGTCATGATGTATCGATCTACATTTTTAGGATTTCTGCTGTTTCTGACTACTCTTCTGCAGGCAGCCGACAGCAAAGAAAAAGTCTACAAACTGTGGTACGACCGCCCCGCGCCCAACAACGGAGCCGTCTTCGAAGAGAACTGGAGCGACCGCCCGACCGATACCGACTGGGAGCGTTATTCACTACCCATCGGAAACGGCTATATAGGCGCTTCCATCTTCGGGCGGACCGATACCGAACGGATTCTGCTGTCCGACAAGACACTGCACATCAAAGGCCTGTGGGGAACGGAAACCAATACCGCCTTTGCCAATATCTATATGGACTTTTTCCACAACAGCCGCGAAAACTACGAACGAAGCCTGACGTTGAACAACGGGCTGCACCAGGTACGATACAAGCACCAGGGCACAACCTACCAGCGTACCTGCTTTGCCAGCTATCCGGATAAAGTAACCGTCATCAAACTGACGGCCAACCGTGCTGGAAGCGTCAGCTTCCATCTGCGTGCCCAAATACCCTATCTGACACCTTTCGGTCCTCTGCAACGTACCGACTCCATCACCAAGGGCTACCTTAGCGGAGCCACGCAAACACGCTTCAGCGGAAACGGACGTACCGGAAAGGTCTCGGCCGAAAGCGACGACATTCTTTCCCTGCGCGGAAACACCGAACACCTGAACATGATCTACGAAGGACGAATCAAAGTTATCCCCTACGGAGGTAACGTCCGCGCCCATCATGCTGCCGACGGAAACGACTGGCTGAGCATTGAGAAAGCCGACTCGGCCATCGTACTGCTGGCCATCGGAACCAACTACGAGCTGAAGAGCAGTGTCTTCGAAGGCGCATCCGAAGACAGACTGAAGGGCAATGCCGACCCGCACGATGCACTGGTCGGTATCATCGAAGACGCTTCGGCAAAAGGATATGACTGTCTGCTGGACAGACACCTGGCCGACTACCGGCACTTCTTCGACCGTGTACACATCGACTTGGGCGAAGAAATACCTTCGATACCCACTGACAAGCTATTGGAAGCGTACAAACAAGGCCAATATAGCAATTATCTGGAAGAACTGATGTTCCAGTACGGACGCTATCTGCTCATCTCCAGTTCGCGGAAAGGAACCCTGCCACCGCTGTTGCAAGGCGTATGGAACCAATACGAACTGGCTCCGTGGAACAACAACTATACCCACAACATCAACATTCAGATGAATTACTGGCCGGCCTTCAGTACCAACCTGGCCGAGCTGTTCGAGTGTTATGTCGATTATTACAAAGCCTATCTGAACAGAGCCGAACAAGTTGCCTCCAACTACATACGCAAACACCATCCCCAAGCCTACTCGGCACAGAAAGGTGGAAACGGATGGATTGTAGGCGCCGGAGCAGGTCCCTTCTTCATCGGAGAGCCCGGCGGACATTCCGGTCCCGGTACCGGAGGCATGACTGCCAAACTGTTTGCCGACTACTATTACTTCACAGCCGACCCGCAGATTCTGAAAGAAGTTACCTATCCGGCCATTTCCGGAGTGGCACGCTTCTTCAGCAAGGCACTGACAGATACCCTGGGGCACATGCTTGCCTATCCTTCATCGTCGCCCGAACAGTTCAGCAAACTGACTGGCAAACCCTATCCGAGCGTAGGCTGCGCCTTCGACCAGCAGATGATATACGAGACTTTCGGCGATGTGCTGAAGACTGCGGACATCCTGGGCAAAAAAGATCCGCTCGTCCGGGACATCAAAAAGCTGATGCCCCGCCTCGATCCGGTTCTCATCGGAAAGTCTGGGCAGGTGAAAGAATACCGTGAAGAAGAGTACTACGACGACATCGTGCTGGAGAAACACCACCGTCACATCTCTAACCTGATTGGGTTGTACCCCGGCACCGTCATCAACAGCCATACACCGCAGTGGCTTCAGGCCGCCCAAACGACATTAAACTTGCGGGGTGACGCATCTACCGGATGGTCTATGGCCCACAAACTGAACCTGTGGGCACGAACAGCCAACGGCGAACGTGCACACACCGTGCTGCAGACCCTCATCCAGACTGCCGTACTGGACAACCTGTGGACAAACTGCATTGCTGTGTTGCGCTCGCCCTACCAGATTGATGCCAACTTCGGCACAACAGCCGGCATTGCCGAAATGCTTCTGCAAAGCCACGAAGGCTACATCGACCCGCTTCCTGCCCTCCCCCAATGCTGGCATACGGGCAGTTACGAAGGACTTGTAGCAAGGGGCAACTTCGAAGTTTCGGCCCGCTGGGCAAACAAACAACTGCAGCAGCTACACATTCATTCCCGAAGAGGACTGCCTTGCAAAGTCAAAGTGCCTTTTGCACAGGCACTGCGGATAACGGACTCTCACCAAAAGACAGTATCCTACAAGGTTCTGCCGGACGGAACAGTTCAGTTCAAGACAAAACCCGACGAAGTCTATCTGCTGGAAAAGACAGACGAGTAGACAAGTTAACGAGTTAACAAGTTGACGAGTTGACAAGTAAACAAGTAGACAAACTGACAAGCCTAATAGACTTGTAAACTTGTCAACTCGTCTACTAAAACAATAAACCTACTGATATGAAAAGACAATTTTTAATGCTCCTCCTCATAGGAGTTCTGTTGGCACTGCCTTTGCAGGCACGCCATACCGAGCCTTTCCATGGGCTTAAGTTCGACGCCCTCCCCACCCTGTGGGACGAAGCCATTCCGTTAGGAAACGGCATCATCGGCAACCTTATCTGGGAAAAGGAAGGACGTCTGCGCATAGCACTCGACCGCGCTGACCTTTGGGATCTGCGCCCGGTCAAAGAGTTCGAATCACCCGACTATTCCTACCAGTTCGTCTGCGACCAGGTCATCAACAAGAAAGATGTCAGCAAGGTTCAGGCACTCATTGACGACCGCAGCCGCAAGGACTGCGCTCCCACCAAAATTCCTGTAGGTGCCATTGAGTTCCCCATCAGCCAACTCGGAAAAGTAAAGGCTGTACAGCTTGACGTGCAGACTGCCGTATGCACCATCACATGGGAGTGCGGAGCCACTGCCAGCTTCTTTACCGATGCTGTAAGCGGAATGGGCTATTTCCGCTTTACCAACCTGCCGGAAGCGCTCAGCGTCGAACTGGAGACTCCCCGCTACGAAGACAACGGAAGCGAAGTACAGAAGGTAGTTGCACCACGCACCCATCTGCTGACACGGCTGGGCTACAAAAACGGTAAAATCACCCGCCGAGACAACCAGATTGTCTACCGGCAGAAAGCATACGGCAAAGTGGCTTACGAAGTAGCATTGCAATGGAACACCCCACAGCCTGACGTACTGGAAGGCAAATACTGCATCACCACTCAAGGTACCTGGTACAGCGAAAAGGAGCAGGCCAGCGAACTGCTGAAGACATCGGCAAAAGATTTCGACACGGCACTGGCCGGACACCTGGACTGGTGGAAGGCTTATTGGGAGAAGAGCCAGATTGACCTGCCCGACAAAACACTGGAACACCAGTGGTATATGGAAATGTACAAGTTCGGAGCCGCCTCGCGCAAGAATGCCCCACCCATCTGCCTGCAAGCCGTATGGACTGCCGATAACGGCCAGACCCCGCCCTGGCGTGGCGACTTCCACAGCGACCTGAACACTCAGCTAAGCTACTGGCCCGGATACGTCGCCAACCACCTGGAAGAATCGGAAGTATTCACCGACTGGCTTTGGAAGATCAAAGAAAACGGAGAAGCGTTCACCCGCCGCTTCTTTGGGGTAGAAGGCCTCAACATCCCCTGCATTGCCACCCTGGAAGGAAAAGCCATAGGCGGATGGAGCCCCTACTCGCACCAGCCCACCACCAGCGGATGGCTGGCACAGTCATTCTACCTGCAATGGAAATACTCGGCCGACCGTACGTTCCTCGAAGAACGCGCTTATCCGTGGGTCAAGGAAGTGGCACGCTACTTCGAAAACGTCTCCGTGAAAGATAAGAACGGAAAACGGAAACTCCCGCTTTCGACCTCGCCGGAAATCAACGACAATACGCTGCAAGCCTGGTTCACACAGACAACCAACTACGACCTGGCCAACATCCGCTTCACCTACACAGCTGCTGCAGAAATGGCTGCTGCGCTGGAACTCGCTGAGGAAGCTGACCACTGGAAGCAGCAACTGGAAGAATGGCCTGCCTTCGCCACCGATGCTACGGGTCTGACCATCGCTCCGGACTATCCGTTGTCCGAGTCGCACCGTCACTTCTCGCACATGCTTGCCTTCCATCCCTTCGGACTGCTCGACGTGTCGCAGGGAACCGAAACCGAACGGCTCATCAAACGCTCCATCCATCATGCCGAAGAGATGGGTACCAGTTTGTGGGTAGGCTACAGCTATGCCTGGCTGGCCAACATGAAAGCCCGTGTGGCCGACGGTGACGGAGCTGCCCGTGCCCTGCATATCTTCATCAAGGCATTCTGCGCACCCAACAGCTTCCACCTCAACGGCGACCAGCTGAAGAAAGGTTATTCGTCGTTCGACTACCGCCCCTTCACACTCGAAGGCAACTTTGCCTGCGCCTCGGCCATACAGGAAATGTTGCTTCAGAGCCACACCGGTGTGATACGTATTTTCCCCGCTCTGCCCGAAAGTTGGGAGCAGGCATCCTTCCACGGATTGCGCGCACGGGGAGCCTTTATCATCGATGCTGACTACGACGGAGGACGGGTGCAAAAAGTCGTCATCCGCTCGGAAAAAGGCGGAACACTGAAAGTTCTGAACCCATTTACCGGAAAAGTGGAAGAAAGAAGCACCCAGCCGGGCGACATCATCGAACTGAACGGATAATGTGTACAAATTCGCACCTATTACGGACTATTCAAGGCTATGATTCTATCGGCCTTCACGTACTTTTGCAGGTGTAAAGACTAACGATTGGAAAAAACGAGACTGACATACTGCAGAGTTGACAGAAGTCACCGGAACAATAGACGAAACTGCCTCTGCAGATATATGCATGGAGAAAACGCAAATAAACGAAACACAAACTTCTAACCTTAATCATTTTCTATCAGGGAGGAGCCGGGAGGTTCCTCCCTGTTTGTAAGACGGAAACCGAACTTTTGCCAAGATTGTCGGACAAACAGGTTCCGCCCGTACTGCACATAAGCGTGCAGTGCAACTGCAACAGGCGTGCAGTGCAACTGCAACAGGCGTGCAGCACGACTGCAAACAAGTGTGCAGCGCCACTGCAACAAGCATGCAGCACGACTGCAACAAGCGTGCAGCGCGTCTGCAGCAAGTATGCAACGCATCTGCAGCAAGCCAACAAAAACAACAAGACTGAAAATACTCCTACAGACAGCCCGATGTCCGCGGAGAAAAGACCATTAACCCTATAAAATCATACCTGACATGAAACTCAAAACATTCAGCCTACTTCTGCTTGTCGTCCTGTTGGGCACAACCGGTTTCAACGCCGTAGCGCAGGACACAGACTTCGAGATCATCTATCAACGCATGTACGAGCGATACCTCGATAAAAGCCCTTCGCAGACAGCCGTAGACAAACTGCTGCAGATCATGACGCCCGAAGGAGCTTTCAAAGGCATCGACTACCACGCCACCGACGGCTCGCCACGCAAGCACGTACAGAGCCTCATCACCCTGGCACGCGCCTATCAGCATCCCGAAAGCCCCTACTACCATCAGCCGAAGGTAAGGGACAGCTATCTGAAGTCGCTCAACTTTTGGGTCGACACCAATCATCAGGCCAAAAACTGGTGGTACCGTTACATTCCTTATCCTAAAGAACTCTCTACCGGCATCATCCTCATGAGCCGCGAAATCGAGCAGGACAAAGCACTGTTCGACAAGTGCATCGCCTACCTGCGCTGGAGCTACGAGACCGCCCGTCCGGGACTCATGACCGGGGCCAACGGTGCCGACATCATCATGGGTTCGTTTGCCGCCAGCATACTGACGCGCAACGACGCACAGATGCGCGACTTCCAACAACGCATGACCCGGCTGCTTACCATACAACCCGTCGAAGGTGTTCAGCCCGACTACCTTTTTGCCCAGCACTGCGGCAGCGGACGCCAGCTCTACCTCACCAACTACGGAAAAGAATTCGTCAACTCCATGCTCAATTATCTGGAGCTCTGCCAGGGCACACGCTACCAGAGTGCCGGCCTCGAACTGCTGGAGAAACTCTTCGTCGAAGGCGTGCAATGGATCTTCTACAACAAGCAATACGATCCCAACAACGCCGGACGCTACATCCACTGCAACCAGTACGCCACCCCCATCAAGCTGTTGGCCGAACGCGTCTGCCGCCTGAGTACCCCCGACATGAAGCCACAGACCGAACAGGCCCTGCGCCGCATCGCAGGCGAAAACTCGCTGGAAGGCAACCGCATGTTCTGGCGGTTCGACTACATGATTCACCGTCGCGCCGGATACATGACCAGTTCGCGCATGACGTCGACCCGCACCGTGGGCAACGAAGCCGGTAACGGTGACGGCAACTTCAACTACTACGCCTCGAACGGTGTCAACTACCTCTTCGTCACCGGACGCGAATACGACCGCAACTTCTTCCGCAAGTTCAACAATCGCCAGTATCCCGGCATCACCGCCGAGCAGGACGATGCTCCCCTTCCCATCCCCGACTGGGGCGAAGGCGGAAACAACGGCAACAGCTATGCCGGTGGTGTGAGCGACAGCATCTACGGTGCCTGCGGCATGCTGCTCGACCGTCGTGGCCTCCAGGCCCATAAAGCCTGGTTCTACTTCGACAAGGAATACATCTGTCTGGGTGCGGGCATCCGCAATCCCGAAGGCAAAGCCGACGTATTCACCACCCTGAACCAGTGTAACAGAGACGGCGAAGTGCTCTATGCCCGCAAAGGCAAGGTATCGACCCTGACCGGAGAAACCGCCTGCGTGCAAGCCGACTGGGTGATTCACGGACAGACAGGCTACTTCAACCTGCAACGCGGCGCCCAATACGTGATAGCCTGCGACACTGCCCTGTTCAGTCTGAACGTCAACCACGGCACACGCCCCTGCAACGGTCAATATGCCTATGCCGTAGTGCCCGGACTGTCCGACGCATCGGCTGCCGCCCGCTATGCCAAGCAACTGCCCGTAAAGATACTGGCCAACAGTGAAACCGTACAAGCCGTCTTCCACCAAACATTGGGCATCACCGAAGCCCTGTTCTACCAACCCGGCGAGCTGAAGCTGGACAACGGCGACCTGATACGTACCGACACGCCCTGCGCCCTGCTGTGGAACGAAGGAAAGCAGAAACTCAGCGTAGCCAATCCGCATTGCGAGTCGGCCAATCCGGCAAGTATACGCGTCACCCTGGTCCGCAACGGCCACCCTGTCGAAGTAAGTTTCGACATGCCCCAACAGGAATCAGCCGGACGGAGTGTCGCAAAATTTGTATCTTTGCCGCAGAATTAAAAAGAACCGAACGACATGCCAGACCTTCTGCCCATCCACTTCGCCCCGTTGCAGGGCTATACCGACGCTGTATACCGCCAGGCGCACGCACGCATCTTTGGCGGTATCGACACATACTACACCCCATTTGTCCGTGTAGAACACGGCGAAATACGCCGTAAGGACATCCGCGAACTCGAAGCCGAGAACAACCGTAATGTCCCCCTTGTGCCGCAGCTCATAGCCCCCGATACGGAGAAGTTGGAGCAGATTATGTCCCTTTTCATCGCAAAAGGCTTCACGTGTGCCGACATCAATCTGGGCTGCCCGTTCCCTCTGCTGGCCAAACGCCACAACGGTTCGGGCATGCTTCCCTATCCCGACGAAGTACGTCAGCTACTAGAGTTTGCCGTAAGCCGTTATCCGCAGGTACGCTTCTCTGTCAAGATGCGCCTGGGCTGGGAGAACCCTGAGGAATCCCTGGCACTGCTCCCCCTGCTGAACGAACTTCCCCTGTCGCACATCATCCTGCACCCACGCTTGGGCAAGCAGCAGTACAAGGGCAGTGTCGACTTGGCGGCATTCGAAGCCTTCTACAACGGCTGCCGTCATCCGCTGTTCTACAACGGCGACCTGCTGACCGTAGCCGACATCCAGTCCGTCGCCCTGCGCTTCCCCCGACTGGCGGGTATCGTCATCGGCCGCGGCCTGCTGGCCAATCCGGCCCTGGCAGCCGAATACAGGCAAGGCGAGCCCCTTTCTGCCGATGAAAAGGGCGAAAAACTGCGCCGCTTCCATGCCGAGCTCTTCAGCCAATACGGCAATCTGCTGCAAGGCGGCGATCTGCAACTGCTCAACAAGATGAAGACCGTCTGGGAATACCTCCTGCCCGACGCCGACCGCAAAGTCCGGAAAGCCATTCACAAGGCCACACGCCTTGATACTTATCAGACAGCCGTCAATCAGTTGTTGCGCGGCTAAAAACAGAAAAGGTGTATCAAAACTAAGTAACACTATCCAACTCCCCTCCTTCTGGAAGGAGGGGTGCCCAAGGGGCGGGGTGGTAGGTTAACTCAATGTATCATAAATCAATGCTTTATGTTTTACCTACCACCTCCCCCTATCGGGGACTCCTCCTTCCAGAAGGAGGAGAGTTTCAGATACCTTTATTTTGATGCACCTTCCTTTTCTTTGTACTTTTCTGCGTCATCCGTGCCTAAAAGCGAGTTGTCGGTCGCTCTTCATTCAGGCACTCTTCAACACAAGTCAACATCATTTTTCTCCCGAATTCACCACATTCAGTTCGTAGATAGAAGGCGGCAGAGAAGCATCCAATACTTTCAATCTGATTTTACTGCTCCGGTAAGCCTGAGGGAAACGGATCACTTTGCAATCGCCCATTGGCTCGTCCGATACGTAGATGGTTTCCCAAGTACCGTTCAACCAAGCATCAATACAGTACGAACGGATGCGGTTGGTACGTTTGTTCGAGAATCCGTCTTCCATTGTTTCCGAATCACAGTATTCGAAGATGACAATCTTGTCGAAAGCCTTTGTTTCATCCAGTGGTACGGTCAGTTCGGCCTTCGTGTCGGCAGCTGCCCAGCGCGTCTGCATGCCGCCGTCTACTGCATAACGGGCTCCGTACGACGCCTCATTGTCCTCATATACCGAAGAGGCTTCGGCTTTTGCCTCCAGCGACAGCAGTTTTCCGCCTGTAGGAAGCGGTTTACCCGGCTCAATGTGCAGACGGTCTTTGTTCAGTGCGATAATTGTATTGGCTTCGTTCTCGCGTATCCGCCCCGACTGGTCGGGAGCAATGTTCACTACCAGTGTATTGTCGTTTGCCGTACACCAATAGAAAAGTTCTTCCAGTTCGTCAAGGTCGCGTGCAGGTTTCGGACGTTGTTTCTGGAACCAGTTCCACTCCTTGCTGATGCAAACCGTATGCTCGAAAGGCAGATAATAGGATGCTCCGTTGTACAGGTACTGCTTCTTGTCTGCAAGATGGGCTATCTTCGGATCCCACAGACGGAAATCAGTCGGGAAATACTGCAAGTAGTATTTGTTGTCCACCAGCATTGAGTCGGGCAGAATATGTTTCCGGCTTCCTTCACGGTCCACTACCGTATGATTCACTCCGATAGCGCAGTCGGGCTGCATCTTCTTTACTTCAGCATATACACGAGGCAGGTTCCAGTCCTTCACGGGTCTGTCCCAACCACCGTCGAACCAAAGTTCACAGATAGGTCCATAATTGGTAAACAGTTCCTGAAGCTGGGCTATCATATAGTCTACATACTTCTCCGGATCTTTATCGCGATACGAAGGCGCATGTCTGTCCCACAACGAATAGTAAACACCAAACTGAAGGCCATATTTGCGGCAGGCCTCTGAAACGGCTTTCACCACATCAGTCTTCACAGGCGACGAAGCCACGTCATAGTCCGTATATTGGCTGTCCCAAAGACAGAAACCGTCGTGATGTTTCGTCACAAGCAGCACATAACGAAAACCTGCATCGCGTGCCACCCGTACCCATTGGTCGCAATCCAGCCGCGTCGGATTGTATTTCTCTACGGGGATGGTTCCGTCCGACCATTCTATTTCGTCGAAAGTATTCACTCCGAAGTGTACAAACATGCCGTAACCGCGTTCTATCAGCTTCTGCTGTGTTTTGTTCGGCTTGTTTCCCGGCACAATAGCCTGGCCATATACGGGCAGCACACAGGCTGCAGCCAACAGGCCTGCCCACATTCGCAGCGCATGTCCCCACTTCGTTACCATACGACTGCACATTCTGAATAGTCTGTTCATAGCATTCTTATTATTTTTTCAGTTCAACTTCAAAGCTGGCGGCATCCTTGCAGGCAAAACGAAGTACAGTCTGCTTCCGGTCTGCCGAAATAACTTTGCAATAGGGTGTCTCCTCTACCTGCCAACGTCCTTTCAGTGTAATGGTCAACGGCATTTCCTGACTCTTGTTACCAATCCACGGACGGGAATAAATGCTGCGTTCTATCCGCTTGCCCTGTTCGTCGAAGGCCTCATCGCTGGGACCGCTATATAGTGCCAAGTCGGGTTGAACAACGGTGAGTAACACTTTATCACCTTCCTGACGCACCATGGCCAGACAGGCTGTATCGGCTGCCTGCACCAGTCCTTCCTTGGGCAATGCTTGCGGTGTCTCGAAGAGCACGTAAGAAGTCAGTCGACCGTCGGCTGTACGCACAATGTGCGCATTACGATCCTGTTGCAATACTTTATAGTCCGGCTTGCGGGCAAAACGCTTCAGTGCGGCTTCATCGGTGCGGGGCAGAACAGCATATTCGTAAGACGCGCTTTTCGGAGCCTTGCCGTGTTGCAAGGTAAGTGATACCCAGTCGCCCGTCGTTGGCTTCACGTTACGTTCGCCCACAGTGGTCTGCGGGAAGTTCTTTTCAAATTTAGCCGCTTTCATCGTTGCTTTCGGCAGGTAATAACCTACACCGTTGGGATCAAGATATGTACTTCCATTGTCCTGGAAAGCATCCCAATAGCTACGGAATTCGGGCGTAGTGGCTGCCAGCTGGAAGACGGTAGTTTCCGTCGGATAATCCGTATTCACATTCTCTATGTCCGTACCCAGACAAACAATGGTGCCGTCCAGGAAGTGATAGGACTTGCGGGCACGCAAAGAGCCGTTGTACTTATCGTGCTCGTGCAACTTCATTCCAAAATTACCGTTTTCACCGCTTTGCGAAAGTCCGCCTGCGAAAGTCTCATCGGAATAAAGCATCTCTTCCATACCCGAGTAGGAATCTACGTTCAGAACATTGGCCCGCAACTGGTCGAAAGGCAAATGAATGCTGGTGACACCCGGTATGCGGTTCCAGTCGAAACCGGCTTCCTGCCAGCCGCTGGTGGTGAAAGTAATCATTTCATCGGGCTTTCCTGTCAGTATCTGCATACTTCCGTGAGCCAGGTAACGACCGTAGAAGTTGGCATCCAGGTAGTGCTCGGCTGCCCAGAGGTAACGCGAGTGACCGCGTACGACTGCCGCCCAGTTGTCACGGCGCTGCACACTGACACAACCGTAACCCAAAGCCAGATTGCCTTGCGGATCGGTTTCGGCACGGAATCCCTGCGCTTCCAGTTCCTGCTTCAGCTGCAATTCCTTATTATTCGACGTACGGGGCAAGTAGTCAGGATCGTTATCGTTCACCCGACCGCTGTACTCCATCAGACGCAGATATGCAGCAGCCATGTCGGCATCGTACTTCTGCTTGCCGTCCGGTGTGCCGGACAAGGCCATCATGGCATACTGCACGGGGATAAGCTGTCCTTTTCCGTTGGGATGACGTCCCGACATGGAAAGTGCCCACTGGCGGGTGTTGCAATAGAAACGCATGGTAAGCAACACTTTCTTCACTGTCTGGTGCGCCAGTTCAGACACCCGGAACTGCGTACCGCTCAGCAGATAAATCATATTGGTAGCTCCGTCCAGACCGCCCACGGCGTAGGCCGGATAGTTGTTGCAATGATGGAAGCAGGCACCGTCGCTCTTGAAGGAGCCCATCAGTCCGTCGGCCGGACGGCAACCGTAGTCGAGCCAGCGGGAGAAAGAACGCAAGTACTGCACCTTCTCGGGCGAGTCTTCCATAATAAGAATGCTGGCAATACGGCCTTGCGTCTGGGTGTTGAAGGTATCAATGTCGATGCCGTTCACTGTAGGCATCGGATATACTTCGTTAGTGATGGCATACCAGCGCAACGTACGTTCGGCATCGGCCAGCTTGCCAGCCTCGCGCAACACGTCTTTCATCAGGAAGTAAGCCACGTAAAGACCACGCATGCTGTAACCGTAATGGTGGATATTTCCCCAACAGCTACCGTAAGCCACACCCTGGTCGGTAATATGGTCGTACATGGCCAGGAACTTCTGCCGCAGCTCATCGCGCAAAGCATTGTCTTTGGCATTCAGGTAAGCAGTGGCTATGCGCTTCATCAGGTTGAAATAGTTGTTCATCTCCATGCCCAGCTTGGTGAACATATCCTTGTCCCAGCCGGGTATCATACGCTCGTAAGCCTCGGCCTGGCGCACCATGAAGATGGGCAGACCGCTTACCTTGCCGTTCTTATAAGTGATCTGATAGAAATCGTATGCCTTGCGGATGGCCTGCATTTCCTTATCGGTCAGTTTGCCGGGCGTATAGAGCATGTCGCGGAAGCGGCTTTCCATCAGTCGCATATCTGCCTTCTGTTGCTCGTTGAGAGGTGTCAGGGCTATTTCCGGCTTCCAAAGAGAATGCTCGTAGATGACAAGCCAGTGGTTTGTCGTACCTTTGTTGACGAAAGGCACCTGCACATCAGCCGTCTGCTGGCGGGCATCTACCTTGCTGGCTGTGACAATGTGGTCGAAGTAAAGCTTACCTTTCACGTCGGGAGCCACGATGCGAATCTCGTTCATGCCTTCCTCGGGCGTACCCTGCATGTCGCGTTCGTAGCACACCCATGCGGCACGCCAGCCGGTGAAGTTAATGCCAAAGGGGAAAGATGTACAGAGTTTGCCATCTTTCAGAAATTCGAAACGTATCTGCTTGTCCTGTGCCTGCTCGTTGTATACCCACACGATGAAAGCCGACAGATAAGTGTCCTTGCCCGTAGGGTCTTTCTTTTCGAACATCAGGTCTTTCTTCACGCTGAGTACGGCTCCCGGCTCAAACTCCCAGCCCAGACAGTGCTGACCGTCTTTGTAATGCTCGCTGTTGATGTCCAGCCGCGAACCTTCACCGGTTGTCAGGAAGGCGGGCACTGCTCCGTCTTCGAAAGAAAGCAGCCGCTCGTTCTTCACCACTTGTGCCTCCACTTGCTGTGCAGACAGGAAAAGCCCCAGAAGCGCAGCAGCGCCACGAGACCATTTGCTAAGATTCATCATTGTTCTATCTAAATTTATTTAAGGTTATTCTATCATGGTTACATCAAAGTCCGTAAACCGTACATGGTTCTTCCAAAGGCGCAGGGCAAAATAACCGTCGCCCTTGTCTGCCTCAACAAGCAAACGGAAGAGTTCCTCGCCGTTCATCGCAAAGACAGTCACTCCATCGACTACCTGTATACGTACCTGATACCAGCAGTTGGGCTTCAACAGATGAGTCGCGTCGGTATATTCTTTGATAAGCGGCTTAATCTTTGCTTCGTCCTTTCCATAATATTCACTATGGTACTCGCGGAAACGGGTTGTCTTGTTCTCGTTGCCTCCGTAACCTACGTAATACAGGTCCAGCGTATTGTAACTCTTGAATTCACCGTTCCGCCAGGCACTCCGCTCGAAGAAACGGTCCGGATGCAACGGATCATCTGCTCCCCAGAAACAGTTCAGGTCGCTAAGACGGTCATACGTGCCGCCTTCCATCACCACCTGCACCTGATAGGTAATCTCATAGTCGCCCGTCAGGCGGTGTTTGTACCACAGCGTCAGACCGTCGGGAGAAACAATATCCATCGTATCCTTCCGGCAGGTGATTTCCACTTTTGCAGAAGAGTCTTCCACAACCCAGTCAGTAAGCGAACCGGTTTCTCCAGCCGCTGCCCATAAAGGGAAAGCGAGCAATGCTCCGATAAATGATAGGAATTTCAAGTACATGTTTCGTAAAAGTATTAGTCACCATACAAAGAAACCCCTCTTTCGTGAGAAAGGGGGGCATAAATCGTACGGAAGAGGTGCAAAATGCTTCCACTTCCGGTAAAAGTGCGATGAAAAGGACGGTTTTGGCTACGGATGCTGTTCCTCGAAGGCCTTATTCTCCTCCTGAATGGTACGGATAGTCTCGGCCAACTCGCTGACAGGAAGATCGGGATTGTACCAGTCGTTGTAGCAATCGGTCACGTACCATTTGCCATCTTGCAACTCGAATACCAGTCGCAGCGAAGGTTCCGACTCCTCGTAACCGGCCTCGAACTCCTTATGTGCCGGTTCGTTGACCGAATAACGCGAAATGTAGACACCGCCTTCTTCCTCTTCCACCCGTACTTCCTTCAGCGACTCGGCATCGAGCAACGGCCATTTTTCACGGGTGAAGGGGAAAGTCTGTTCCGTCTCGCCATCATCTTTCAGTAAAGAAATGGGCGATTTCAACGGAAACTTGACACGTGAATACTGGAAAGAAGCACTGGACGTGAACTTCTGGAGAAATGTCTTGAAATCCTCATCGGCGGCCACACCTTCGAATACGGAAAACACCAGGGCCGCACACAGACAAAATACGTAACGGATAGCTTTCATAAATCTACTCCTTTCAACTCTCTTCGATTCTTTATTCGCGTTAATAAGTTAATGGTTCAAGATGGTCTTGATTTTGTTTTCACGGGCAAATATACAAAATGGAACGAAATGTCACAGAGACGGGCATAAGAAATATTGCACAGTCGTATTTCCGCCCTCTCCGCCGGTCATTGAACGCCCAGCATCGGACCCACAATCTCCCACAGTCCCATGTAGCGCAACATGAACTCCATACCGCCCATCACATGATCGGGCATACTAAGGTCGGTCAGCGTAGAGTTCGTCCAAAGGGCGTGGGCACTGACTACGTTACTGTAAGGCACAAAGTCGTCCTGAGGCGAATGATAAAGGCTGACCGTGGCCTGTGGCGCAGTGGAAGCGTTGACCATCGAGTTCTTACGAAGTGCCGACACGATGGCCAGCACATCGGCATTGCCGTTGAAATCGGGAGCGGCAAAGAAGTCGGGATGCAGCACCCGGGTGATGTCCGTGCCCAAAGCCGCGTGCCACCCGGAAAGCGGACGGGTAGAAAACAGTTTGTTCAATCCCTCTTCGATGACTGCCGGAGCATACAGATTCTCATCGCTCACGGTCAGTCCTTCGCCGTAAGCCATGCCCCGAATCAGGTAAGGCAGATAGCCACTGCGCGGATAGGTATCGGGTATGCCATCGTCGTTGAGGAAAGCCTGCAACAGGGTTTCCAGGTCGTAAGGACCGCCTCCGGCCCAGACTTTACGGATGCGACCGGTCCATCCACGGCTCTCCAGTTCCAGTTGGGTAGCCACAGTGGCCTGTCCGCCTTGCGAGTAGCCCAACAGTTCGAGGGCATCATTTTCCTCAGCAATGGACTTGGAGCGCAGATATTCGCGGGCAGCCTCAATCATGTCGGCACAAGCGGTTCCCGTCAGCCGTGCATGCAGGTAAGGATGCTGCCGGTCGGCTGTCTGGCTGGCTCCATATCCCAGGTAATCGGCCATAACGACTACGTGCCCGCTCACTACAGGCATCATCTCGTAATAGAAGAGTTGCAGCGAAGGAGCTTCTTCCATGTCGAGCGTGCCGTGCTGGATGCTCAGCAAATGGTCGTACGAAGTAGTGCCCGCAGGCATGGCTACTACGCCCGATGCCGTGACGGAAGCTCCGTCGGGTCCTGTGGTAGTATAAGTAATAGCGGCCACATCGACATCGCACAGCAGTCCGCTTATCAGGATTTCGGGCAGGTTAATGCCTTGCGAAGCGGCATAGTCCATCACCATGTCGGTAATTTCGCTTTTCGAGATATGCTTTTCAGCAGTCACCCCGGTCAGATACTGATTGGTGACGGCAGGGTCCTCGCCCGGCGTGTCGTCGTCGCTACAGGCGGTCAGAAAAGCCAGCATCAACAACAGCACCAGAAGTTTGTCGGTAATGTTACGGTTCATCTTTCAGTGTATTTAAGTGGTTAATATGGATGCCATCTCCTCCCCACGTCCTATACAGTTCTGCTGTCTGAAAAGGAAGAAATGTGATAAATGTTCTGTACGAAGAACGGGGACAAAGTTATTGAAAAGAGATTGAATAGAAAAAGTCTGTCGTTAACTTTTTTCAGAAAAAGCGGTTATGCACCGCTCCGCTTCCACTCAGATGAAGAGAGTATCCTTTCGATATACCCTTTTCAGACGGTACTAGTATGGCTCGTGAGAGACACTTGTACGGCTCATGAGAGACACTTGTACGGCTCATGAGAGACACTTGTGTGGCTCGCGAAAAACACTTGCACGGCTCGCGAGCCACACTTGCACGGCTCAAACGGGGAAAAGCCGTCAACGTATCTCTCTGTATTTCAGCCGATAGCATCGGACGAAGAACGAACGGTTTTCTTCCCTTTCAGAAACTCGTAGCCGAAACGGCAGCGCAGGCAGTCTTTCCGGTCGCAATACTCTTTCTGAAGCTGGATGAGGGCTTGCGAATCGGCTGCTGTCGAAACGGGCAAGCCAGCTCCCTCCCACATGCGGGTGATGTAGTTGTTTTCGGCACGAAGCGACTCCAGGAAACGGGTGGCACGGTCGCACAATACTTCGTCGGCCTTGTGCAGACCGTAGGCATAAAGGAAAGGAATGACCGTATTGATGAGCATCAGGTTGAGGGCGTTCTCACCTACCCGCTTCTCCTTCTTGGGCGATGTCCGGCGGAAGGTGAAATGCTGCTCCCAATAGGCAGAAGTCGCGGTGGAAAGGAGCTTTTTGGCGGCTTCGGGCGTCTCGGCTTCCATCACTTGCGAGAAGAGCGACCGGTGTGTATGGTACAAGCATGCCAGTTGGGCCAGCCGCACATGGGGGAAGTTGCCCGGTCGGAGCCGGAGGAAACGCCACTGACCAACGGGCAACGACGGCGGCAGTTCAAACTTGCGCTGCAAGTAGCGGAACTCCTTCTGAAGCCGCAGGTAATAGTCGTCGGCGTCTGCCGGTTCTTCATCCAGCAGACCGGCTTGCCCGAAGAAGAAGGCTTCTACCTGAAAAAGGTCGTCGCGATGCTTGTCCACGGCACGGAAGGGCAGACGCTTGGCCCACGCTTCGAAAGCGTCGCTATTCAGACCAAAGCCGTAGTTGCGTGCCAGGGTGATGAAGAAAACGTCCTCCCAATGGTTCTGACAGGCATCGAGGCGGGCACGGATGTCGCGCGCCTTCCGTTCGAAACGCTCTACCTGCAAGGCCGAAAGCCAGGAGTGCACCGTCAGGCGGGGCAACGAGGAAAGGATGGTGTAGCAGGGCGGATAGACATCGGCACGGCGCAACTCGTCGTAGCGACGGGCCACGTCGTCGGGACAAGTCAGTACGAGCTGGGGAATAGGGCTTCCGTCGCGCCGGCATACGGTGCAGTCGGCTTGGGACACCACGTGCAGAATGACGTTGTCGTAAGCCTCATCCGTCTGATGCCCATGCTTCATCCATTGCGAAGCCTGATCGTGAATCTCCACATTGCCCACCCACAGCACGCCGTCCAGCTTCAGCTTGGCATTGAAGAAGTCGGGACCCGCATCGGCATTGGGCAAGCCCGTATCGATGACTTCCACCCGTTGTCCGTCGGTAGTGCGCAGTTCCTGCAAGGGGAAGATTTTGTGTTTCCAAAGGTAGTGTAAAAGGTGTTCCATAATAAGTAGAAGCCTCACCCCCGGCCCCTCTCCCAAGGAGAGGGGAGGAAGGGGGTGGTGATTTAAGTTAGTATTCAGTCTTATTTATCTTTATATCTTTTATATCATTCTCTATTCCGACTCCATTCCTTCTCCCCTCTCCTTGGGAGAGGGGCCGGGGGTGAGGCTTGAGAGGCTTTCGGGCAACGAAATCGTAAACTCGCTGAACCTTCCCTGCACGCTCTCCACACTGACATATCCGTCGTGCTCGCGAGCCACGTTCATCACATAGTTCAGGCCCAGGCCGAAGCCGGAAACTTTCTGCTGACTGCCGTCGCGGGGCAACACCCGCTCGAACTTGTCGAAAATAGTGCGCTGGGCCGAAAGAGGGATGCCAATGCCGTTGTCGCGGACACTGATACGAATGTAACCAGCCTCCTGACACGAGGCAATGCGTACTTCTACCGTGTCTTTGGAGTATTTCAGGGCGTTGTCTATCAGGTTGGAAATGGCTTCCTTCAGAAACTCCATGTCGGCATAGACCGCCTCGGCCTGAAGGTCGGTACTGAAGGTGACGGGCTTCGCCGCCTTTGCCTCGAACACCTGTATCAGTTCGTCCACCACGGGGCGCAGGGGATGCCAGTCCTTGTCGAGCAACAGCTGGTGATGCTCCATCTTCGAGAGGGTCAATACGCGGTTGGTCAGGTCGAGCAAGTGCAGTCCTTCTTTCTCCAGCAGTTCGAAGTGCTCGCGCTTGCGTTCGGGCTTGGCGTCCAGGCGACCACTGCGCAGATTCCTCGCCGCCATCAGAATGGTGCTGATAGGCGTCTTCATGTCGTGCACCATGGCGTAGGAGAAGTCCTCGCGCATCTGCGACAACTTGTCCTGACGACGGATGGTGTCTACCTGTTTGGCAATGCCATAAGCCAACAGCAAGAAGCCCACCACCGTACCCAACAGATAATAGAGCTGTGCCCCGACGGTCTCGGCACGAAGGTTAAGAAGCTGCGCACGCACCCCGTGCAGGCTGTCTATCGGAATGACGAACGTGCGCCGGTATTCCAACTCCCGTTCGTAGTCGTCGAAATAATGCAAGGCAGAGCGAAACACCACGGTCGAGTCGCCCGCCAGCGCCACCGTGTCCAGTCGGAAACGGAGGCGACGCAATCCGTCTTCACGCAGTTGCTGATGAAAAAGAGAGTCCAGTCCGGCCTCGGGGCAAAGGGCGTGACGGTCATCGGCACGGCACCAGGCTTCGTGAACAGTACGCATCACACGCTGGCTGTTGAGTCCCAGGCTCATACCCGTCCAGCGGCCGAGAAAGAAGACGGCTACGGCAGCGGCAACAAGGGTGAGGAGGATGTAGAAGGACTTGGACATCTTTTTTAATGGTTAATGATGAATGGTTAATGATAAATGGTTAGCGGTAAACAACAGGCCATACTTGCTACAGCCTCGCTTATTGAGCATTTACCATTAATCATTAACCATTGACAAAAGTAGTTTCTTTTTCCTTTCCTTCCAACTGTTAACGTAAAGATAACGTAACGTTAACCTTCCGTTTACCAAGGAGGACTTATCTTTGCAACGTCAACCAGAAACGTATATCACAATGAAAACAACTTTCAAGAACCACATGACCGGCTTCCTCGCGAAAGAAGCGGAGTCGCTGACGGGTAACGACCCAGTCAAAAAAATCCTCGTCCTGGCAGCCGTCGGGCTGGCGAGCTTCATCACCTGCTTCGCGGCGGGCTACTATATCGAAAAATATATGGCCATCTTTTATTGAATCATATCATTCACGCTTTATGGAAACAACTGTACAACCCAATCCGAACCCCGCCTCGCAACCGAACGGCATAGAAGTGAAAATCAACCCGGGACGAATCAGCATTTACGTCGTCGTGTTCTACCTGCTGGTCATGTTCGCCAGCTCAGTTCTCTACATCTTCATCTGGGAAGAGTTCTCCGTTTACAACCTGGGCCATTACATCGGGCAGCACTGGGGAAGAGGTATCTTCGGACTGCTGCTCATCATATTTGCCCTTTACATCCTGGCCGGCAGTCTGGTGACGTACTTCATCAGCGGACGCAGTTTGAAAGGTATCCGCTGGCACTGCGACTGGAAATCGGCAGGATTCTATCCCTCCCGAGCTGTTCCCCTGAAGCATTACCGCCTGTTGCTGCTCCTGCCGGGCATCCTGCTGGGCGTACTGCCCATGCTACACGGCTTCTGCACCGGCAATGCCACAGCCTACGTCTTCGGCATCATCACACTGGTGTGCAGCACTGCCGACTTCACAATGTGGTACAAGCTGCGTCCCTTCGACGACGAGGACTTATTTCAAACGGGGAAAAACACGTACGAGGGCACCGTCATCCGACGCAACTATGCAAAGTAAAGGCAAAGCACAGATTCCCAAAAGCCGCTGTACGGTTTCCCCATAGGAGAGCAATATTCTCATCAGTATGAGAAAACAATTCTCATGCTTATGAGAAGACCGTTCTCATCGGTATGAGAATAATCTTCTCATGCCTGTGAGAAAACTATTCTCCCCTTATGAGACGAAAGGAGAATACTGGGAAAACTCCTGCAAACCTTCCTTGGCTGTGCAACCGACAGCATACCTGCCGGCGAACAGCTCCTTACAACGGCTTCCGCACCGGCATTGTTAACAAGAAGTTAATTGTAACGGTTTGTGTAAGAAAAATCCTATCTTTGCGACATTTAATAATAATGTTTGTCGGGAATTAGAGAGACATACACTAAACAAAAGAGCAAAAACAATGAAAATAGCACTTATCGGTTATGGAAAAATGGGCAAGGAGATTGAGAAGATTGCCCTCGGCCGCGGACACGAAATCGTCTGCATCATCGACATCGACAACCAGGAGGACTTCGGGTCCGAAGCCTTCCGCTCGGCCGACGTGGCCATCGAGTTCACCAACCCCAAAGCAGCCTACGGCAACTACATGAAGGCTTTTGAGGCAGGTGTAAAACTGGTGTCGGGCAGTACCGGCTGGCTCGAAGAGCACGGCGAAGAAGTACGCCGCCTCTGCACCGAAGGAGGCAAGACACTGTTCTGGTCGAGCAACTTCAGTCTGGGCGTAGCCATCTTCTCGGCCGTCAACAAGTATCTGGCCCGAATCATGAACCAGTTCCCCGGCTATGACGTCAGCATGAGCGAAACGCACCACGTCCACAAGCTCGATGCCCCCAGCGGCACCGCCATCACCCTGGCCGAAGGTATTCTGGAGAACCTTGACCGCAAAACGCGCTGGGTGAAAGGAACGCTTCAGGCCCCCGACGGCACCGTGACAGGCACTACCGCCTGCGCCAACGACGAACTGCCCGTCAGCTCCATCCGCGAAGGTGAAGTACCGGGCATCCACAGCATCCGCTACGACTCCGAGGCAGACAGTATCACCATCACCCACGATGCCAAAAACCGCAGCGGCTTCGCCCTGGGCGCCGTGCTGGCAGCCGAATACACCGCCACACACGAAGGCTTCCTGGGGATGAGCGACTTATTTCCGTTTCTGAAATAAACAAGAACTATCGTCATGAGAAAAGCTACACGTTCACAATGGATTAAATTCAGTATTGTCACCCTGCTCTATCTGGCCTTCCTGATATGGGTAAGCTGCTGGTGGGGACTGATAGTCGTACCCTTCATCTTCGACGTCTACATCAGCAAGAAGATTCCCTGGGGATGGTGGAAGAAGTCGAAGAACGCCACCGTACGCACCGTCATGAGCTGGGTGGACGCCATCGTCTTCGCCTTGGTGGCCGTCTACTTCGTCAACCTCTACATCTTCCAGAACTATCAGATACCGTCTTCCTCACTGGAGAAATCGTTGCTCGTGGGCGACTTCCTCTACGTCAGCAAAATGAGCTACGGCCCCCGTGTGCCCAATACGCCGCTCTCCATGCCGCTGGCACAACACACGCTGCCCATCTTCAACTGCAAGTCGTACATCGAGTGGCCGCAATGGAAGTACAAACGTGTACCGGGATTCGGCAAGGTGAAACTGAATGACATCGTCGTCTTCAACTTCCCCGCCGGCGATACCGTCGCACTCAACCACCAGATGGAAGACTTCTACGCCCTGGCCTACCGCGAAGGCAAGAGCCTGTATCCCAAACACGTGGACATGGACAGCCTGACACGCCAACAACAGCGAGCCGTCTACGACCTGTACTATAGCGCCGGACGCAACAAGATACTCTCCAACCCGCAGATGTACGGCAAAGTGGTAGTGCGCCCCGTCGACCGCCGCGAGAACTACGTGAAGCGCTGTGTAGGCTTGCCCGGCAACACCCTGCAAATCGTGGACGGACAAGTATGCATCGACGGCCAAGCCATCAAGAACCCCAAGGACATGCAGTTCAATTACTTCGTGCAGACCACCGGACCGTACATCCCCGATGAAATGTTCCGCGACTTGGGCATCAGCAAGGACGACCAAATGCTGATGACCGAAGACCTGAACTGGGAAATGGGACTGATGGAAATGGGACTGGACCGCCGCGACGCACAAGGCCGACTGACACCGGTCTATCACCTGCCGCTCACCCAAGCCATGTACGACACACTGGCTGGAAACACGAAGCTGATCAGCCGCATCGTCAAGGAGCCTGCCATCTACTCGGGCGACATGTTCCCGCAGAATCTCTATACGAAGTGGGACCGCGACAACTACGGCCCCATCTGGATTCCTGCCAAAGGTGCTACCATCACCCTGACCGACGACAATCTGCCCCTGTACGAACGATGTATCGAAGCTTACGAAGGCAACAAGCTGGAGCGCCGGGCCGACGGCATCTACATCAACGGACAGAAGACGGATACATACACCTTCCAGATGGATTACTACTGGATGATGGGCGACAACCGTCACAACTCGCTTGACTCCCGCTACTGGGGCTTCGTACCCGAAGACCACGTAGTAGGCCGCCCCATCGTCGTCTGGCTGTCGCTGGACAAAGACCGTGGCTGGTTCGACGGTAAAATCCGCTGGAACAGACTGTTCAAGATCGTAAAAGATGAATGATACAGAAAGGGATGAAAGGGCGGCAAAGACTGTTCTGTCCTTTCATCCTTTCCAACCCTAACGCAAAGCATCCGCAGCATGAAAGTATGGAAAACCATCGGCCTGATAGCAGGAACAATACTCGTCGTAGTGTTGCTCCGGGGCTGTGTGGCCATTCCTTACTTAATTCCCTCGTCGGGCATGGAAAATTCACTGTACCGGGGCGAACGCATACTGGTGAACAAATGGAGCTATGGCCTCCGCCTGCCCTTCATGGCCTGGCTGGGCTATCACCGCTGGGGCGACAAGCCCGTACGGAAAGACGACATCATCGTCTTCAACAATCCAGCCAATCTGAAGGAACCCGTAGCCGACCGCCGCGAAGTATTCATCAACCGCTGCATCGGCACGCCGGGTGACACGCTGCTGATAGACTCCCTCTTTTCCGTCGTATCGTCCGAGCAGGATGCCCCCGACCAGAAGTTTCTCTATGCCTATCCGCGCAACCGCGAAAAACAGCTCGACTCACTACTGCCGCTGCTCAACATCAAGCCCGGTCCGATACTGGGTCAGGACTCTGTGCGCAACATACGCAGCTTCAGCCGCTACGAAGCCTATCTGCTGGAACAGTCGCTCAACATCTGCCCTTGGATAGAACCGCTGGACCAGACCGACTCTGCCCGTGACCTGAAACCGCTGATTGTACCCGGCAAAGGCAAAGTGCTGCGCGTATACCCCTGGAACCGTACCCTGCTGTGCAACACGCTCGTGATGCACGAACACCGGCAGGCTGAAGTCCGGAATGATACCCTTTTCGTCGACGGTAAGCCCACACAGCACTGCTACTTCACCAAAGACTATTACTGGGTGGTGTCCAACAATCCCGTCAACCTGTCCGACTCGCGCCTCTTCGGGTTCGTGCCCAAAGACCACATCATAGGCAAAGCCTCGCTGATATGGTTCTCCAAACGCGACGATAGCGGTCCTTTTAGCGGTTACCGCTGGGAACGCATCGGGCAGCGGATTCACTAACTCCGTACATACGCTCCATACGATTTAAAAGCATTCTCTACGAAAATGAAAACAATATTTCTGTCCTCCGCCTATCTGGCTCCTGTAGAATATTACGTCAAACTGCTGACGTATGACAAAATCTTCATCGAGCAGTACGACCATTACCTGAAGCAAACCTACCGCAACCGCTGCACCATCGCTGCTCCCGACGGTCCGCTGGCACTTACGGTACCCATTGTGAAGCCCGATACACCCAAATGCTTTATGCGCGACATCCGCATCTCCGACCACGGCAACTGGCGCCACCTGCACTGGAATGCCTTGGAATCGGCCTACAATCATACTCCCTTCTTCGAGTACTACAAGGATGATTTCCGCCCCTTCTACGAAAAGAAATACGAGTTCCTTGTCGACTTCAACGAAGCCTTGTGTCGCCTCATCTGTTCGCTCATCGACCTGCAACCCGACCTGACACGTACTTCCGAATACCGCACTTCGTTCGGTCCCAACGAAGACGATTTCCGCGAACGCATCCATCCCAAAAAAGATTTCCGTACGGAAGACGATGCCTTCTCTCCCTGCTCCTACTATCAGGTATTTCAGGAAAAACTGGGATTCCTGCCCAACCTCAGCATAGTCGACCTGTTGTTCAACATGGGTCCTGAAAGCCTGCTGGTACTCCAGAAAAGCTGTTTACAGGAATAAAAACGGACGGAAATGCGTATAAATGAAACCAGGAAGAAAGAATTTGAGACAAACGTGCAACACTTGTAATGAAATTAATGTGTAACTTTGTTGTTGAAGTAGGACATCCGAACAAAAGAAACAGATTCTAACTAATTATTAAAACATAATTCATCATGAAAAACTTATTCGACATCAAAGACAGAGTAGTAGTCATCACCGGTGGAACTGGTATTCTGGGCAGAGCCATCGCCGCTCATTTGGCAGAAGAAGGCGCTAAAGTTGTTATCCTCGGACGTAAAGCCGAAGTAGGAAACGCCATTGTAGAAGGTATCAAAGCCAACGGAGGCGAAGCCATGTTCCTGACCACCGACGTGATGAACCGTGAAATATTAGAGCAAAACCTGGCCGACATCCTGAAAGCCTACGGACGGGTAGACGCTTTGCTGAACGCTGCCGGAGGCAACATGCCGGGAGCTACCATCGCACCCGACGGTACTTTCTTCGACCTGAAGATTGAAGAATTCCAACGCGTACTCGAACTGAACCTGACCGGTACTGTACTGCCCACACAGGTATTCCTGAAACCAATGGTAGAACAGAAGAAGGGAGCTATCGTCAACTTCTCCAGTATGGCCGCCTTCCGCCCCATGACCCGCGTAGCAGGCTATGCTGCAGCCAAAGCTGGCATCTCTAACTACACCGCCTTCATGGCTACCGAAGTGGCCAAGAAGTTCGGCGAAGGCATCCGCGTGAACGCCATCGCTCCGGGCTTCTTCCTGACCGAACAGAACCGCACCCTGCTGACCAACCCCGATGGCTCATGGACGCAACGCGGACAAGACGTCATCCGTCAGACTCCTTTCGGCCGTATGGGACGCCCCGAAGAACTGTGCGGTACCATCCAGTACCTCATCAGCGATGCTTCCAGCTTCGTAACAGGTACCGTAGCCGTAGTAGACGGTGGATTCAATGTGTTTGCTATGTAAAATTTTCTTAGGAGTTAAGGAGACAGGAATTAAGGAGTTAAGCCGATACTTTTGTTTTTTGAAAGCCTATCATTTGGCTTAACTACTTAACTCTTGACTCCTTAACTCCTCCAACATAAAAAACATACCCATTATGATACTTTGCGAACAAACCTGGCGCTGGTACGGTCCCAACGACCCTGTCAGCCTATGGGATATCAAGCAGGCCGGAGCCACCGGCATCGTCAATGCCCTGCACCACATTCCCAACGGCGAAGTGTGGACTGTAGAAGAAATCATGAAGCGCAAGCAGATGATCGAAGAAGTAGGCCTCACGTGGTCTGTTGTCGAAAGTGTACCCGTTCATGAGCACATCAAGACGCAGACAGGCGACTATCAGAAGTACATCGACAATTACAAGGAAAGCCTGCGCAACCTGGCAAAATGCGGTGTAAACATCGTCACTTACAATTTCATGCCCGTGCTGGACTGGACACGCACCGACCTGGCTTATGAACTACCCGACGGTAGCCGCGCCCTGCGCTTCGAACGTGCCGCTTTCATAGCTTTCGATCTCTTCCTGCTGCACCGCCCTAGTGCCGAAGCCGAATACACCGACGAAGAGAAGGCCAAAGCCCGTGCCCGCTTCGAGCAGATGACCGAAGAAGATAAGCAGAAACTCGTCCGCAACATGATAGCTGGCCTGCCCGGCTCGGAAGAAAGCTTCACGCTGGAACAATTCCAGCACGAACTGGATCGCTACAAAGACATTACCCCCGAACGCCTCCGCCAGAATCTTATCTACTTCCTGAGCGAGATCTGCCCCGTAGCCGACGAAGTGGGTGTGAAGCTCGTCATTCATCCCGACGACCCGCCTATGTCTATCCTGGGCCTGCCGCGCATCATGAGTTGCGCTGAAGACTTCCAGGCACTCATCGACGCCGTACCCAATCCCAGCAACGGACTCTGCCTGTGCACCGGTTCCTTAGGTGTGAGCAGCGCCAACGACTGCGCCGCCATGATGACCCGCTTCGGCGACCGCATCAACTTCGTACACCTGCGCTCCACCAAGCGCGATGCCGAAGGCAACTTCTACGAAGCCAACCACTTGGAAGGCGACGTCGACATGTACGGCGTAATGAAAGCCTTCCTCGAACTGCAACAGCGTCGCGGTGTCTCCATCGCCATGCGCCCTGACCACGGACACCAGATGGTGGACGACCTGCGCAAGAAAACCAACCCCGGCTACTCGTGCATCGGCCGCCTGCGCGGACTGGCTGAACTTCGCGGACTGGAAATGGGGATTGCGAAGACGCTGTATAAATAAAAAAGCCCGAAGCTGAATACATTTTCAGACGCAGACGATACAGATAACATAGAGCTACTTTATCCTCCCGAATATGCGTAACATTTATACGGGAAAAGCTCTCTAAAAAACATGTTATCCGTATCATTTGCGTCTGAACAGTTCTATTCTGCTACACTAATACTTGTATATTCAAACCCTAATTGCAATCATCACACACGTATGCTCAAACTCCTACCACCCAACGGCGAAAACCACGTACTGCTGCACTCCTGCTGCGCTCCTTGCTCGTCGGCTATTATCGAATGTATGCTGGCCAACAATATACGACCTACAGTATTCTACTGCAACCCCAACATCTATCCTCGGGAAGAATACGAAGTACGTAAGAACGAAGCCATACGTTTTGTTACGTCTCAGGGCCTCGATTTTGTCGATGCGGACTACGATTACGAGCATTGGAAAAGTCTGATGCAAGGACTGGAGGATGAACCCGAACGCGGAGCACGCTGCCTGCGTTGCTTCACCCTGCGCCTCACCGAGACGGCACGCTATGCCGCCACGCACGGCTTTACCCTGTTCACGACTACCCTTGCCTCGTCGCGCTGGAAGAGCCTGGAGCAAATCAATGAGGCCGGACGACGTGCCGCCGCACGTTATCCCGACACCCTCTTCTGGGAACAGAACTGGCGCAAAGGCGGCCTGCAGGAACGCCGCAACCAGCTATTACACGAGTACGACTTCTACAACCAACAATACTGCGGTTGCGAATTCAGTATGAGACGACTGACAGAAAAAAACATATAAGACTGTCTTTTGAGGGAACCAATCATATCAAACTAAAAAAACGAACCGTCTGTTATACAGAAAAAGTGCGCCAAGATGAAGTAACTGCTTTCTTCATCCTGGCACACCCACTATTGAGTGAAAGCCACTCCCTATCAGAATGTATAATGGAAACCTATCGACAGGTCTTCACTGCTGAAATTGAAACCGTAGCCATCAGAAGTATCCAGCATATAATCATCCCGATAACCCAGGAAACCATATTTGGCAATCAGACTAAAATGATTTGTCACCTTAAGGGACAAACCAGGTTTCAGTCCCAGTTCAAAACCTGCCTCAGAATCGGCACCCTTATACTTCTGTGATGATACACCAATACAACCGTCAACGAAGAAACGAACCGTTTTATTCTCGAAAAAAGAATAACGAGCATACGGCGCAAAGGCAAAACCCGTCCATTTTGCTTTTACGTGATCGTCCACTTTATACTTGGAATGCGACAGAATAAGCTGGGCACCCACCGACCACTGATCGGAAAACTCATACCCGACTTCGGGAGCTAACGTAAAACTTGTAGCATCGGCATCATCGTTATGCCAAAGGCTGATATTTCCACCTACATAGACTTGCGATTTCGCAGCCAAAGCTGCCATTACTACAAACAGAAATACTACAATTCTTTTCATACTCTTACTAATTTATTAGACATATTAATAATTTCTAAACACACAATACGGACTTTTAGTTTAGCAAAACAAATATTTGTTCACTTGGTACTTACATCCGAGTAATATTCAAGATCTGTAGAAGGAAGCCTTACACTATCACAAGCTCCTTATAATCAGACTAATGATATCAAGTTCTTACTTACCAGAATGAGAATAGTAGTTACGCACATCTTTCAACCCCCATAAATTTCTTTACGAAGCAAAAGTTTAATTTCAAATTACCCCAAATAAACCAACTCCGACAGATAATCCTCGCCCAGCATTTCATTGGCTACTTCGAGCAACTGGTCGGAAGTAAGCTGACTGATGCGGCGGCAAATGGCTTCCTGAGACTCGTAGCGGTTATAGTGGAGGAAAGTCTTGGCCATACCTAGGGCATTGTTCTCGTTGTTGTCCGACGCCACGCCTATCTGGCCTATCAACTGCTTCTGCGCTGCTGCCAGTTGCGAAGTAGTCAAACGGGTGTCGCGCAAACGCCTCAGCTCCTTATACACCAGGCGTGTACAAAGATCCACGTCATCGGGGTCGCAACCAAAGTAGATGCAGAAGGTGCCGGTATCGGTATAAGCAGTCAGATTGGACTCTACGTTATATACCAACCCACGGCGCTCGCGCAACGCTACGTTCAGGCGGCTGTTCATGCCGGGACCGCCCAGCAGGTTGTTCAGCAGATACAGGGCCGTACGTTTCTCGTCGTAGGCATTGTAGCCACGGGCACCTATCATCACGTGTGTCTGGTTCGTACCTTTTTTCATCACCAGTCGGTCGGGCACATAAGGCAAAGGGGGCATCCGTCGGTTGTCCGAAGGATTGCCGGTAGCTGTTCCTCCTGCTACGTTGCCCACCAGCTTCTCGGCCAAGCGGACAACCCGGCGGAAATCAACATCACCCAATACAAAGAATATTGCATTCTCCGGCCGATAGTAACGACGAGTAAAAGCTACGGCATCCTCGGTACGGAACGTGCGGAGTTGTTCGGGATTGCCCAGAATGTTACGCCCCAGCGGATGACCGCGGAAAATAAGGTCTTCGAAATCGTCGAAGATCAGTTCAGCAGGGTTGTCCTCGTACGACTGTATCTCGTCGATAATCACCTCTGTCTCCTTTTCAATCTCGTGTTGCGGAAAAGTGGAATGAAATACAATATCAGCCAACAGCTCAAAAGCCCGGCTGAAGTGCTCGACAAGGAAAGCAGAGTAGATCACCGTCTCTTCCTTGTTGGTGTAGGCATTGAGGTCACCGCCTACGTTCTCCATACGATTCAGGATGTGCCAGGCCCGTCGTTTGTGAGTTCCCTTAAAAATGAGATGTTCCACAAAGTGAGCCATACCTTGCTCATCGGGCATCTCATCGCGTGTGCCTGCATCGACAGCAAATCCACAATAAGCCACCCGTGAAGCCAACGGCTCGTGAATGATGCGCAGACCGTTGGCCAGTGTATATGTGCTATATTTCCCGTTGGTTTCGTTCAAATGCTCCATTCTGACGTTTCAAACTGATTGCAGGTACAAAAATACAATAAAACTTATTGCCGTTTATGGAAAATTATAGATATTTGCAAAACCAGATAACCAAAACCGAAAGAAATGATAGCATCTATTCAAGAGCTTTTGCAGAAAGAGGCACAAGCAGTACTGAACATCCCTGTGACGGACGCCTACGAAAAAGCCGTGTCGCTCATCGTGGAACACGTACACCGCCGTAAGGGTAAACTCGTGACCTCAGGTATGGGAAAGGCAGGGCAGATTGCCATGAACATTGCTACTACCTTTTGCTCGACAGGCATCCCAGCCGTCTTCCTGCATCCCAGCGAAGCCCAACACGGTGACTTGGGCATCCTGCAGGAAAACGACCTGTTGCTGCTCATCTCCAATTCCGGAAAAACGCGTGAAATTGTAGAGCTCACCCAACTGGCCCACAACCTGGACCCCAGTCTGAAATTCATTGTCATCACCGGCAACCCCGATAGTCCGCTAGCTCGCGAAGCCACCGTCTGCCTCAGTACCGGCAGTCCCAAGGAAGTATGCGCACTGGGCATGACGCCCACAACTTCGACCACCGTCATGACCGTCATCGGTGATATCCTGGTGGTACAGACCATGAAACAGACCGGATTCACCATTGAAGACTATTCAAAACGCCACCACGGCGGCTATCTCGGAGAAAAATCACGTTCATTATGCGTAAAGTAATAGGTATCGGCGAGACTATTCTCGACATCATCTTCCGCAACGGACAGCCCACAGCAGCTGTACCCGGCGGTTCTGTATTCAACGGCATCGTCTCTTTGGGACGTGCGGGTGTTCCCATCTGTTTCATCAGCGAGACAGGGAACGACCACGTAGGAGAGATCATCCTCCGCTTCATGCGCGAAAACAACATTCCTACCGACCACGTCAACGTCTTCCCCGACGGGAAATCACCCGTATCGCTTGCTTTCCTCAACGAACACAGTGATGCAGAATATATCTTCTACAAAGACTACCCCAAGCAGCGACTCGACGTAGAATATCCGCAAATTCAGGAAGACGACATCGTGATGGTAGGCTCGTACTATGCCCTGAATCCCGTCTTGCGCGACAAGGTAGTAGAACTGCTGGAACGCGCGCACGACATGCATGCCATCGTCTACTACGACCCCAACTTCCGCTCCTCGCACAAGGAAGAAGCCATCAAACTGGCTCCCACCATCATCGAGAATCTGGAGTATGCCGACATCGTACGCGGCTCGCAAGAAGACTTCTTCTACATGTGGGGCCTGAAGGAAGCCGACAAAATCTACCGCGATAAGGTGAAGTTTTACTGTCGTAACTTCCTCTGCACGGCAGGAGCCCAGCAGGTATCACTACGCACAGCTACCCTTTCCAAAGACTATCCCATTCCTCCGCTTGAGGCAGTCAGCACCATCGGCGCGGGCGACAATTTCAACGCAGGTATCATCTTCGGCCTACTGAAGTATAACGTACGCTACGATGACCTCGCCACGATGGACGAAGCCACATGGGACAAAGTCATCCGTTGCGGCATCGAGTTTGCCGCTGACGTGTGCTGCAGTTTCAACAATTCGGTTTCGAGGGAGTTTGCCGAAGCACATACGCTTTAACAAGACGATTTATATAGGTAAAGAGAAGAGAGAGAAGCCGATATCCCGCATGGCAGTCCCACTGCAACAGCGGAATATCGGTTTATTCTTTTTCTTTACACTCTCCCGTCATTTGCTTAAAGTTCAAAAAAGAAACCTAAATCAATTAACCGGCGAGCATCGTCTGTAACTAAATTACATATATTTGTGAAGTATAGGATACGCTATATTTGTAGAAACGCTTAGAGACAATTACAAATTATGTACAGGAAGCTTTTGATTGGTTTTACTTTGTCTGCGCTGCTGCCTGCATGCAGCGGTCTGACCCCTCACATCGCCGTCGTGTGCGAAGAGAACAATGTAGGCAATTGCATTGTGAAATGGGAAACAGCTCCCCTTATCAAGGGGGACGTCAAAGTCTATGCCTCAACCCAGCCAGAATCTGCTCCCGAAAGCAATCCCGTGGCCATAGCCAACATTTCCGACCAGACAACCACCGTCATCAACAGCGATCCCTCTCAGCGTTATTACTATACATTGGTATTCAACGACAAATACCGGATAAAGACCGCCGCCCGAAATGTCAACATCCCCGGTGTACAGAATTTCCGTGACTTGGGAGGATATGCCTCGTACGGCACCAAAAAACGGGTTCGCTGGGGCATGATCTACCGTTCGGCACAGATAGACAGTCTGAACTGTTTTGCCATCAGGAAACTGAAGAACATCGGCATCAAAACCATCGTCGACCTGCGAAGCCAACGAGAAACAGGTCCACAAGTCGGTTTACGCAAAAACTTCGACGTAGTGAACATCGCTATTCCCATAAACGACATCGAGCTGGTACTGGACAAAGTGGAAAAGCACAAACTCAGAAAAGATTCGGTTCTGCAAATCGTAGAGCAAGCCAACCGTGAGATTGTGAACAAATACACAAGTCAGCTCCGCCAGCTTTTCGACGTGCTGCTGGATGAAACCAAATACCCGCTGGTCATCGATTGCTCTTCGGGCAAGGGACGTACGGGCATTGCAGTCGCCCTTGTTCTCGCTACCCTCGGCGTCAATGCCGACATCATCATGGACGATTACCGCCTCAGCAACTATTTCTTCAACATACCTTCTGCCACGCAATACGCCTACGACTTGCCTGTACGTTCGCAGGAAGCCATCACTGCCATCTACTCGGCCCGCGAGAACTTCCTGAACGCCGCCAAGGACGAGATAGAGAAACGGTACGGCGACGTAGATACCTACCTGAAGAAAGGCATCGGACTGACCAAGGAAGAAATCAAGAAACTGCAAAGCATTCTTTTGGTAAAAAAGTGAACCGGCACACTCGATTTGCCGCGCATCGGGCTACAAATCAGCCTCATCATGCCGCATTCTTCGCCTAAAAGCCTTATCTTTGCGCCGAATTTTTATACAGGATTATTGAATGAAGACATTTGAAGAGCTCGGTGTGTCGCCGGAGATACGCCGCGCCATCGAAGAGATGGGATATGAGAATCCCATGCCGGTACAAGAAGAAGTGATTCCTTACCTCTTAGGAGAAAACAACGACGTCGTGGCCCTGGCGCAGACCGGAACGGGCAAAACGGCCGCTTTCGGCCTGCCGCTGATACAGAAGGTCGATGTGACACGACGCATTCCACAGTCGCTAATCCTATGCCCCACACGCGAATTGTGCCTGCAGATTGCAGGCGACCTGACTGATTACAGCAAATACATCGAAGGCCTACGCGTGCTGCCCGTCTATGGCGGCTCGTCCATCGAAAGCCAGATACGCGCCCTGAAGCAGGGAGTGCACATCATTGTGGCCACACCCGGACGACTGATTGACCTGATGGAGCGCAAAACCGTATCGCTGACCACCATACAGAACGTCGTCATGGACGAAGCCGACGAAATGCTCAACATGGGCTTCACCGACAGCATCAACGCCATCCTGGCCGACGTGCCGCAGGAACGCAACACGCTGCTCTTCTCGGCCACCATGAGTCCCGAGATTGCCCGCATCGCCAAGAAATACCTGCGCAACGCCAAAGAAATCACCATCGGACGCAAAAACGAAGGTACCGCTAACGTAAAACACATTGTTTACGTGGTGCATGCCAAGGACAAATACGAGACTCTGAAACGCATTGTCGATTACTATCCGCAGATATACGGCATCATCTTCTGCCGCACCCGCAAGGAGACGCAGGAAATAGCCGACAAGTTGATGCAAGAAGGCTACAACGCCGACTCGCTGCACGGCGAACTGTCGCAGGCACAGCGCGACGCCGTGATGCAGAAGTTCCGCATCCGCAACCTGCAACTGCTGGTAGCTACCGACGTGGCTGCACGCGGACTGGACGTGGACGACCTGACACACGTCATCAACTACGGCCTGCCCGACGACACCGAAAGCTACACCCACCGCAGCGGACGTACCGGACGTGCCGGAAAGACAGGTACCTCCATTGCCATCATCAACCTGCGCGAGAAGGGCAAAATGCGCGAAATAGAGCGCATCATCGGCAAGAAGTTCCAGCCCGGCGAAATGCCGACCGGTAAACAAATCTGCGAGAAACAGCTGTTCAAGGTGATAGACGACTTAGAGAAAGTGAAGGTGAACGAAGAAGAAATCGAATCGTTCATGCCCGACGTCTATCGCAAATTAGACTGGCTGTCGAAGGAAGACCTCATCAAGCGCATGGTGTCGCACGAGTTCAACCGCTTTCTGGACTACTATCGCGACCGGCCCGAAATCTCCATCGTCGGTGATAGTAGCGCCAAGGGCGAGAAAGCCGGCAAACGACAGGGCGAAAAAGGCGGACGAAACAACAACCGTCAGGCCGAACCGGGCTTCACACGCCTCTTCATCAACCTGGGCAAGGTGGACAACTTCTTCCCCAACGAGCTCATCAGCCTGCTGAACAGCAACACCCGCGGACGTGTAGAGCTGGGACGCATCGACCTGATGCCCAAGTTCTCGTTCTTCGAAGTCGAAGAACAAGAGGCCCGCAACGTGCTGAAAGCCCTGAACCGCGCCAAGTGGAACGGTCGGAAAGTGGTGGTGGAAGTGGCCGGAGAAGAAGAGAAGGAAGCCGGCCGCAGAAACAACCGGAAGGACGACTCCAAGGGCAAGCGCGAAGCCGCCAAAGGCAAAGGAAAAGCCCAGGAAGCCCCTGCTGCCGAAAAGAAGAAAAAGCCCAGCCGCGAAGAGCGTGGCTACACCAAACCCCGTGGCAAGAAAGACGACTGGAAACAGTTCTTCCAGCATAACAACGACCTGAAAGGTCCCGAACCCGACTTCGACGAAGAGGGATGGGCCAAGCCGTCGAAAAAGAAAAAGAAGTAACAGCCAACCCTTACAACCGATACCATGACCCTGCAACAACTGGAATATATCCTCGCCGTAGAGCAGTACCGCCACTTTGCCAAAGCGGCCGAGCACTGCCGCGTGACACAGCCTACGCTGAGCGCCATGATACAGAAACTCGAAGACGAACTGGACACCCGCATCTTCGACCGCAGTCGCCAGCCCATAGCCCCCACTCCCATCGGCCTGCACATCCTTGCCCAGGCCCGGGAGGTGCTTGCGCAGGCAGCCCGCATCAAAGCGATGGTCGAAGAGGCCAAAGGCTCCTTCACAGGGACGTTCAATCTGGGCATCCTACCTACTATTGCCCCCTACCTGCTGCCCCGCTTCTTCCCGCAGCTGATGAAGAAGTACGACGGATTAGACATACGAGTGACAGAGATGAAGACCGCAGACATCAAGCGTGCCTTGCGCGAGAGAAGCATCGACGCAGGTATTGTAGCCAGTCTGGCAGGCATGGAGGAATACGAGCAGACAAGCCTCTTCTACGAACAGTTTTATGCCTACGTAGCGCGCGAAAGCAACCTCAGCAGCCATTCGCTGATACGTACGTCCGACCTCGGCGGCGAACAGCTCTGGCTGCTCGACGAAGGCCACTGCTTCCGCGACCAGTTGGTGCGTTTCTGCCAGCTGAAGGCGGCACAGGCCAGCCAGCTTGCCTACCATCTGGGCAGTATGGAGACCTTCATGCGCATGGTCGAGGGCGGGAAAGGCATCACCTTCATTCCCCAACTGGCCGTGTTGCAGCTCAGCGAGGCACAACAGCAGCTGGTACGTCCCTTTGCCGTACCCAAACCTGCCCGCCACATCGTCCTGCTGACGGGCAAAGACTTCATCCGCCACACGCTGCGCGATGCCTTGGTGAAGGAAATACAAGCCTCCGTCCCGCAAGAAATGCTGGCTCCCCTACCCACACTGCAGGTAGTCTGAAGCCGACAACACAGCCGTTCCGTTTTCCCGCAGCCCCTGCTCTGCCCGCCCAGCACAGGCAGTTCTGTCGCTGCATGCTTGTTGCAGAGTTACTGCAAACAAGGTTGCAGCGACACTGCAAACAGGGATGCAGCAGCACTGCAAACGTGGATGCAGTAGCGCTGCAACGGGCGTGCAGCAGCTCTGCAACGGGCGTGCAGTAACGCTGCAACGAGTGTGCAGTAACGCTGCAGCGAGCGTACAATGACAGTGCAGCGGGCGGTATACAACTCCACCACCCGCAGTAAGGCACGGACAGTCCCGTAACCCACCCGCAAAAAACAAAAGATTTATCCGATTTTAAGCTCCCGTATCAGCTCGCTAGCCTTGCCGTACTTCTCGATAACGAAAAGCACGTAGCGGATGTCTACCCCGATGCAACGCTGCATATCGGGCTCGTACAGGATGTCGCTGCTCATGGCTTCCCAGTTTCCGTCGAAGGCCAGGCCAAGGAGTTCGCCCCGTGCATTGAACATGGCACTGCCGCTGTTGCCGCCCGTGATGTCGTTGTTCGAGATGAAGCACACCTTCATTTCGCCGTTCTCGTCGGCATACCGGCCGAAATCGCCCGACGACAGCAGCGACAGGAACTCGGGCTGTACCTCGAAGTCGGCATCGCCCTCGTGGGCACGCACCTTCTCAAGCACTCCTCGGGTAGTGGTGTAGTAGTCGTAGTGTGCCCCGTCGAAAGGGTCGTATCCGCAGACGGTACCGAAGCTCAGGCGCATGGAGAAGTTGGCATCGGGATAGAAATTGCGCGAAGCATAGAAGCGACGGATGGCCGCATTCAGCAGACGTTCGCCCCGATCTATCTGCACCGAAGGCTCCTGCATCTGCATATTCAGCTCGAAAGCTTTCGTGATCAGGTCGATACCCAGACTGATGGCAGGGTCGTCGAGCAACTGATAGGTCGTGTCGCGCTCAAGGAAACGCTTCAGGCCACGCGGAGTAGCCAGTTGGGTATGGGCATAGAGCGAATCGACAAAAGCCCTGTCATCGCCTCCGTATTGCGTGGCAATGGTGTGGTAAACTTCGGGCAGGTAGGCCGAATCGACCTGCGAGCGGTATTCCTTCAGCATGGCTGTGAAGACTTCCTTATCGATATCGACATCCAGATTCTTGTATGTTTCGACAATCTTCTTCAGGTTGGCCACTACGACGTCGTGTTCGCCTTCGAAGTCGAAGTTCAGGATGGTGAGAGCCTGCTGCACCAGTTCAGGACCGTTCAGAAAGGCTTCCACAAAGTACGACTGTGCCCGGTTCACCTCGCGTCGGTTCTTATAGGCAAGTTCCAGGTCGGTAAACAGTTGCAGCAAGTCGGCACGTTCATCGGGCGTCTGCTGAATCCAGCGGCGCAGTTCCTGCTCCATGGCACGCTTCTTCTTCAGTACCTTCAGCTTGCGGACGGCACGGTTCATGCCAATGCTGTTTTTCCAGTAGTTGGAGCTCTCGTCGTATTTCGAAGCATACTTGATACGGATGGAATCGTTGCGGTCCATTTCGCGCTTCCAGATGGCCTGCTTTATGCCCCGTACGTCAATCTGGGCCTGGTTGGCAGTCTGCGTCATCTCCTCGATGCCATACGACGACAAATAGCGCTCCGTACTGCCCGGATAGCCCAGCGTCATGCAGAAGGAGCCTTCGCGATAACCGTCGAGCGAAATGGGTGCCACGTATGACGGATGATAGGGCACGTTGTCGGGCGAATAGTCGGCGGGGCGGTTGTTCTTGTCGGCATAGATGCGGAAGACGCAGAAGTCACCCGTGTGGCGCGGCCACATCCAGTTGTCGTTGTCCCAGCCGAACTTTCCGATGGACGAAGGAGGGGCAAACACCAGCCGCACATCGTTGAAGTCGCGATAAACCGAGAGCCAGAACTCGTTACCGCCGTAATAGGCATCGACCACACCCACCAGCGTAGAGTCCGCGGCCGAGACTTCCGCACCGATAGCCAGCATCATCGAGTCGACTACAGAAGAACGCTCAGCCTCGGTCATGCGGGGGGTGACGTGTTTCAGTACGCGCTTGGTGACGTCCTCGGTACGCAGCAGGAAACGGACGTACAGTTCAGGATTAGGCAGCTCCTCGCTGCGGTTGCGGGCCACAAAGCCGTCTTTCAGGTAATCGTGCTCGACGGACGAGTGTTGCTGCACGCTGCTGAAACCGCAATGATGGTTGGTCAGCACCAACCCGTCTTCGGACACCACTACGCCCGAGCAAAAGCCTCCGAAACTCACCACGGCATCTTTCAGCGACGGTTTACGGGGGTTATACAACCGGCTGGCAGGCATTTCCAGTCCCAACTCTTTCATGGCTTTCCGGGTCTGCCGGTTCAGGTTACCCAGCATCCACATGCCTTCGTCCGCATGGCTTGCCAATGCCAACAGCAGGCAGAAGGTCATCCACTTCAGTCTCAGCTTCATATCTTTCTCTCTGTTTGTTAGTCGTTTTATTCTGCTATCAGCCTCAGCTTACGCGCACCGGTACGTGCCTTCAGCCAGTCTGTTATCTTACTCTTCTCTCGTGCGTCGGGATACTTGCCAAACTTCAGCACAGCCAGCGTCACCGTATCGGTACGGAGTGAGTCGACCGTTGTCTCGATGGCGTGCGAAATGGATACAGACTTCACCGACGGATAAAGTACTTTCAGTTCGGAAATGATTTTCTTGCCCAATTCATCGAACGACTGGTACCGTTGCAGGTTGCCTTCGAGTTCGGCAATCTTCTGTGTCTGCTCCTGCAAGCGCTGTTCGCTGTTCTTGTAGAAGTCCTCCATCACCATGGCACGGATGGAAGAGATGTCCATCGACTCGTTGTTCATGCCTTGCATGACAATCAGCTTCGTGTTCTCCAGCTGGTAATCCTTCATCTTGCCACGCGCCACGGCTATCGATGCATCGGGCACTTCGTCACCCATCAGCACCACGCGTATCTCGCGCTCCTTGCCCTTGTTCACAATCTTCTTGTCCAGCACCTGGGTATTCTCAAAAGAAAGTTGCTCGTTAATGAACTTGTTGGCCGCGCTCTCGAAGAATGTATTCTGAATGATGTCCACAGTCAGATAAACAGCCGGACACATGGTCAGCACCACAATGCAGATGATGTATTTGCGTACCGTCTTCTCACGGTTCTTGTCCACAAAAGCCTTGCGCTGGAAGTGCATCACCCGCACTCCGACATACGTAGCCAGACTGATGAATACCGAATTGATGAAATACAAGTAAAAAGCCCCCAGGAAGTAAATCAGATTGCCTGTAGCCAGACCGTAGCCGGCCGTACACAGGGGCGGCATCAGCGCTGTGGCAATGGCTACCCCCGGTATCACGTTACCTTTTTCCTTGGTAGAAAGAGCCACTACACCCGCCATACCGCCCAACAATGCGATGAATACGTCGTAAATGGTGGGCGACGTACGTGCCAGCAGTTCCGACTGTCCCTCGGCCACCGGGCTGATGAGGAAGAAAACCGTAGCCGTCACCACGCTGAACAGCGTGGTGATGAGGAAGCTCTTCAACGAACGCTTCATCAGTTCGAAGTCGTTCAGTCCCACCGACAGTCCCACACCCATGATAGGACCCATCAGCGGCGAGATAAGCATGGCACCGATAATCACGGCCGTAGAGTTGACGTTCAGTCCCAGTGAAGCCATAAAGATGGCGAATATCAATATCCACAGATTGGCTCCCTTGAACTCCACTCCCTTACGGATGGATTCTACGGTTTCGAGTTCGTTGTCCTTGTCTTTGCGCAAGTCCAGGTACTCTTTCAAAAACGCCTTGATGGCAAAGGTATTTCTGTGCGGGTCGGTTGTTTCCATAAGTTTCTTTAATTAAGTAATTATAATCGTTGTCGGACCGTAGTCACGGTTATCTGAAAAAGCGGTTCACTACCGGAATATGCCGCAAAGGCAAGTCTTTCTTCACCACATAAGCTACAAACACCAGCAGCAACACTGTGCGATAAGCCAGGCGCAGCCAGATGTTGTCGATGGGAACATATTCTGCCGCCACGTAAAGCACTGCCGCCAGCAGTACGTAGCCGCCTATCGCTTTCAGGTCGTAACGGATGGGATATTTCTTCTGCCCTACGAAATACGACAGCAGCATAGCCACGCCATAGCCCGTAAAGCCGGCCCATGCACAGGCCATATAGCTGAAGCGGGGAATCAGCAATACGTTCATCAGTACCAGCACCGTACATCCCGCCAGCGAGAAGTAAGCTCCCCAACGCGTCTCGTCGATCAGCTTGTACCAGAAAGATAGGTTGAAGTAAATACCCATGAAGATTTCCGCAGCCATCACAATAGGCACCACACGCAAGCCGGCCCAGTAGTCGCGACCGATGATGAACTTCAGCAAATCGAGGTAGAACATCACGGCGAGGAAAGCCAGCAGGGTGAAGATGATGAAGAACTTCATGGCCTGCGCATAAACCTCACGGTTATCCTTGTCGCGACTCTTGCCAAAGACGAACGGCTCGTAGGCGTAGCGGAAGGCTTGTGTCAGCATGGCCATAATCATGGCTATCTTGCTGGCCGCTCCGTAGATGCCCAGCTGTACGGTGGCTTCGGCCTTATCGGGATAGACGTAGGGAAAGATTATCTTGTCGGCCACCTGGTTCAGAATGCCGGCCAGGCCAAGCACCAGCAGCGGCAGACTATAGGAAAGCATGCGTCGCAGCAAGGCCCGGTCGAGCGCATAGCGGAAGCCGCGCAATTCGGGTATCAGGCAAAGCATCACAGTGGACGTACATATCAGATTGAACAGGAAGGCATAGCCCACGTCACTGCCTTTCATCCACACGTAATAGGCCAGGTTGAGCGCAATGTTCAGGAAGATGAACAGCAGCTTCAGCGCGGCAAACTTGATGGGACGCTTCTTGTAGCGAAGATAAGCGAAGGGAATGCTCTGAAATGCGTCCATGGCTACAACGGCCATCATCATACCCACGTATTCGGGATGCTCGGCATAACCCAGCAAGCCGGCAATGGGTTGCAGAAACAGCAAGCCCAACACCAGAAACGTAAGCGCCATTCCGCCTACTCCCAACAGCGTTGTGGAATAGACCCGCATCGGGTCGTCCTTGCCGTTATTGGCGAAGCGGAAGAAACCCGTCTCCATACCGAATGTAAGCAGTACCAGTGCCAACGCCACCCAGGCGTATATGTTGGTCACTACCCCATAGCCTCCCGACTCGGCCGACATGGCAAGGGTGTACACCGGCACGAGCAGGTAGTTCAGGAAACGCCCTACGATGCTACTCAGGCCGTAAATGGCTGTTTCCTTTGCAAGCGATTTTAAATTTGCCATAACCAAATACTTCTTCTTAGTCAAACAGAGACGGCTGTCTACCGTCGCTGCTATACAAACTGCGTCCTAAATGTTTGTATGCCAGCTCCGTCACCTCGCGTCCGCGCGGCGTGCGCTTGATGAAGCCTTCTTTAATAAGGAAAGGCTCGTACACTTCTTCGATGGTGCCGGCGTCCTCGCCCAATGCGGTGGCGATGGTAGTCAGCCCCACGGGACCGCCACGGAACTTGTCGATGATGGTGGTCAGAATCTTGTTGTCTATCTCGTCGAGCCCGTACTTGTCGATGTTCAGGGCTTCGAGGGCAAACTGGGCAATTTCGGTGTCGATGCTGCCCGATCCTTTCACTTGGGCAAAGTCGCGTACACGGCGCAACAGGGCATTAGCGATACGGGGCGTACCACGGCTGCGCGATGCGATTTCGGCCGCGGCTCTGGTAGAGCAAGGCACGTTCAGAATCTGCGCCGAACGGCGGATAATGCCGGCCAGCACGTCGTCGTCGTAATACTCCAGGTGCAGATTGATGCCGAAACGGGCACGGAGCGGCGCCGTCAGCAGACCGCTGCGCGTCGTTGCCCCTACCAGCGTAAAGGGATTCAGATCAATCTGTATGCTGCGTGCCGAAGGGCCCTTGTCGATCATGATGTCGATGCGGTAATCCTCCATGGCCGAGTAAAGGTACTCTTCCACTACCGGACTGAGGCGGTGTATCTCGTCGATGAAAAGCACGTCGTTGGTTTCCAGACTGGTCAGAATGCCGGCCAGGTCGCCCGGCTTGTCGAGCACAGGGCCGGAAGTAATCTTGAAACCCACGCCCAATTCGTTGGCGATAATGTTCGAAAGTGTCGTTTTTCCCAGTCCGGGAGGGCCGTGAAGCAGGACGTGGTCAAGAGCCTCGCCGCGCAGGCGGGCTGCCTTGACGAAGATGCGCAGGTTGTCTACCACCTTGTCCTGCCCGCTGAAGTCCTCGAAACTGAGCGGCCGGAGCGCATTCTCAAAGTCCTTTTCCTTGCCCGAAGCCAATTGCTGGCTGCGTATGTCAAAGTTTTCCTGTTCCATTTCTTATTTCCACATTCTACACGGCATGCCACTGATGGCATACACCGTTCTTGGCACGTGCAAAATAACTAATTAATTTTGGAATAACCGAAAAAGGGAGACGCTTTTCGCAAGCAGAGACCACCGCCTTCTGCCACACTTGCACGGCTCGCGAGCGACACTTGCAATACATTTGTGGGACACTTGTACGGCTCGCGAGCCGTGCAAGTGTCCCACAATCCCCCTTCAGGAGTGCCCTGTGAGGCCTTCGAAAGCCTTTTATCGGGTAGCCTTAATGGACAGCGAAGCCGAATCCAGTCCCTCGCCAGAAACTTTCAGCCGGATAGTGCCACTCTTTGCGGTACTCTTCACGATGACCATAGCCCTACCCTTCCAGGCATTCCGCTCTTTGCCTACATAAGGATCGGTATCTCTCAGATTAGCGTTGCCCACAGCAGCAATCACTCCGGCTCCCTTCACCTCGAACGACAGGCGGTTTGCGGCATCGGGCACTACGCGGCCTTCTTTGTCCACCACCTCTACCGTTACGAACGAAAGATCCTGTCCGTCGGCTTTCAAAGTCTTGCGGTCGGGCGTCAAGCGGATTTTTGCCGGCTCACCTGCCGTAACAAGTACTTTTTCTTCTGCCTCGCGGCCTTCAGCGTCTACACCTATAGCTTTCAGTGTGCCCGGCTGATAAGGCAAGGTGAAGACTGCCATGAAACGCTGCTCAACCCCTACAGCCCGCTCGCCTACCAGCTGGTCGTTGAGGTACAGGCGAACTTTCGGATAACGCGAATAGACTTCGGCCTCGATGGGCTTACCTTCGTGTCCCGGCCAGTTCCAGCTTTCCCACGTAGGCCAGACAGACCAGGCTGTTTCCTTGATTTTACCGTAATAATTGTCCGGCTCTTTCACGGCCAGGTAGAGTTTTTTGTCCGCATTGTAGAGCAGGTCGCGATAATGGGAAATCGGTTTCCGCCAGCCGGTCAGGTCGATGTCGCCACAATAGGCACCGTGCCAAGGATAATGAGGACGTACGTAATGCTCGCCTTCCGAGTCGCCTACGTAATAGTAGCGGCCAATGGCCGACTCACCCAGATAGTCGAGAGCTGTCCACACAAAATCGCCTAGAACGTATTCGTTCGAAGTCACCAGTTTCCAATTGTCGAAGGCACCGCGCGGGAATGACTCGGTCTGGATAATCACACGCGAAGGTACCCGTTTATGGTCGTCCGGCGCACGGTGGAGCATATAGTTGTAACCTACAATCTCGTGCTGGGCAGCCAGCGGATCGTAGATTTCCCAGTCGCTGTCCCAGGCAGCCAGAGCCGAAGTGACCGGACGTGTACCGTCCAACTGACGTACGCGGTCGCCCAGTTTTTTAGCTGTCGTAACCACTTCTATCTTCTTGCGCTCTATCACCTCGTTTCCGATACTCCAACAGAAGATGGAAGGGTGGTTGCGGTCGCGGAGCACCATTGCGTCGAGGTCGCGTTGCCACCATTTATCAAAGTGAACCGAATAGTCGTATTTGTTCTTGCTGTCGCGCCAGCCGTCGAAAGCTTCGTCAATAACCAGCAGTCCCAAGCGGTCGCAGGCATCCAGGAAAGCCTCCGAGGGTACATTGTGTGCCGTACGTGCGGCATTGAAGCCAGCAGCTTTCATCAGCTCTACCTTCCTCTCCTCGGCACGGTCGTAAGCTGCTGCTCCCAGGAAACCATTATCGTGGTGCAGACAACCACCGTTCAGGATGATCTTCTTGCCGTTCAGCAACAGGCCTTTCTCGGCAGAATACTCAATGCTACGGATGCCGAAATTCTCAGTCATACAGTCTTTCACCTCGCCCGACTCTGCTACCGTACAGCGAGCCTCGTACAGATAAGGCGTGTCGGGGCTCCACAAAGCCGGCTGAAGCACTGGGATGGACAAAGACACCTCTTTCGAAGAATTGGCAGGCAGGTCGACAGTTGTTTCGCTTTCGCCTACCGACTGCTTCTTGGCATCGAACAGGGTGGTGGTCAGCGTGATGCGACGGTCGGCCGCAGTCTCGTTCTTCAAAGCTGTCTGCACCTTAACGGTCGCTTTTTCTTTGCTCACTTCGGGCGTCGTAACAAACATACCCCAGTGGTCGATATGCACCTTGTCGGTTACCGTCAGCCAGACGTGCCGGTAAATGCCCGAGCCACTATACCAGCGGCAGTTCTTCTGCTGAGAGTTGTCGACACGTACTGCAACTACGTTCGCCTCGCCTACACGGATATGAGGAGTCAAGTCGTAAAAGAAAGAAGAGTAACCATACGGCCAAACACCCAGCGAAGTTCCGTTGATGAACACTTCTGCATTCATATACACACCCTCGAAATAGATTCCTACTTTGCGGTCACGATAGTCGGCAGGAACCTGGAAGGTTTTACGATACCAACCTATTCCCGCGGGGAAATATCCGCCGTCGTTCCCCATCGGTGCATCGGCAGCAATCGTTCCCTCAATACTCCAATCGTGCGGCAAGTCCAACAACCGCCAGGCCGAATCATCGTAAGCCGCAGCCGAAGCAGCAGTACTGTCACCCAAAGCAAACCTCCAGCCACTATCGAAAAGCTGTTTGCGAACATCACCGGCTTCCGCATACGGAAGCACTCCCCAAAGAAAAATAAACGCCATCAGAAAACCTATTGCACGATGGCCTGCAAAATTCTGTTTCTTTTTCATGTTATTAGCATTAATTCAAGTATGCAAAAGAAGCAAACTACTCCACAAAAACAGGCATCCAAACAAATTATATAGGGAGTAAAATCCTTGCATGCAAAGAATTTACCCCCTAATGAACGATTTTTGCCCCCTGAAAAACCTCTTAATCCACACAGCATACAGCTCCGGTTAAGACGGCTGCATCTGCTGATACTCGGTAGGAGTTACGCCAAACTCCTCTTTGAAGCACTTCGTGAAGTACTTGGGATTATTGAAACCGACGGCATAAGCAACCTCGGATATGGTTACCGAATGTGAAGACAACATCATGCAGGCACGCTTCATCTTGACATTGCGCACAAAGTCCAACGGAGTCAGTCCGGTCATCGACTTGATTTTGCGATACAGCGTAGACTTGGACATGTTCACCTCTTTAGACAACTGATCCAGGTCGAACTCCGACTGCTCCAGATGCGCTTCGATGCTTTCGATTACAGCTTGCAGGAACTGACGGTCGGCTGAAGGATAGGCCAGGTCCTCCAGACTGACATTCTTCTCTTTTCGGAATGCCGCCTGTCTTCTTCGCGAAGCTTTAATCAAGTTGTCGATACGGGCTGACAGCACTTTCATATCGAACGGTTTGGCAATGTAACCTTCGGCTCCTACATTATAACTGGTCACCTGGTCGTCGGCACCGTTCTTGGCAGTCAGGATAATCACCGGAATATGATTGAAACGCAAATCGGCTTTCATTCGGCTGCACAGTTCCCATCCGCTTACATCGGGCAACATTACATCGCAGATTATCACGTCTACCGTATGTGCAGTCAGCTGCTCCCATGCCTGTCCTCCGTCAGCAGCGGTCAGCACCCCATAGCTATCCTTAAACAGCTCCCGCATAATGTAGAGCAGTTCCGTATTATCATCTATCAGCAGCAACGTCGGCCGGTCGGTGTTTTCTTCCGGCAATACAGGTTCGGCTTCTGTGTTAGGTTCAGAAGCGATTTCATCGGCCGGAAGTACGGACACTTCTTCCACCCTCTCATCGGCCGCATAAGCCTCTTTATCGACAGGAATCTCTACCGTAAAACAACTGCCACTGCCTAACGTACTTTCCACATCAATATTGCCATGATGCAGACATACCAGATCCTTTGTCAGCGAAAGCCCGATGCCGTTCGATTCTACTCCTTTGTTCTTCCGATCGCTGTAGAAACGGGTAAAGATCCGGGCAAGCTCGCCCGAAGCAATTCCTACCCCTTCGTCGGCTACTTTAAGTCCCAGAAAACGAACACCTTCCTTATGTACAATATAGGCCGTAATCCTGATTGTTTTCCCTTCCGGAGTGTATTTAACTGCATTCGAAAGAAGATTGTACAGAATCTTATCCAGCTTGTCAAAGTCCAGCCAGGCCTTTATCTCGACTGGTTCTATACTGATTTCGAGCGATATATTCTTTTGGGCAGCCAACGGGCGGAAATTATTATTGCAAAGCGTCTGTATAAATGCGCCGGCATCCCCTTCTGCCACACTCAGCTTCATTTTTCCGACATCTACTTTCCTGAAGTCGAGAATCTGCTGTATCAGGCGCTTTAGTCTGTCCACATTCGACTTCAACACATCGCACTGCTGACGCACGGCAGGAACTTTCTGTTCCATATAATCGGACATGCAGGAAATCACCGTAAGCGGCGTCAGCAGTTCGTGCGAAACGTTTGTAAAGTAATTCAGCTTCGTACGCACCATTTCTTCTTTCAGTTTTGCTTCATTCTTCAGCTTCATCCGCCTGATATAAAAACGCAACATAGAATAAGCACACGAAACAGCGACTATCAGATAGAATGCGTAAGCCCACCAGGTTTCGTAGAAAGCCGGAAGTTTCACCAGCGTCAGCAGGGTCTCTCCAGCAGTCCACCCTCCTTGTCCGTCTTCCATTTTCACCTTAAAGTGATAAGTACCTTTCCTCAAACGGTTGTAGAAAGCCGAACTTTTGCCATAATCCAGATAAATCCAGTCCTTATCAGCTCCCTCCAACCGATAAGCCATCCGGAGCTTTTTCGAATTCAACGCATAGCGTAGAGGAGAAAAACAGATTTCAATATTCTTGGCATCCGAATCGAGTACCACCCGACTGGCCGTATTTCTTCCACCAAACAGTACACTTTGGTTATCCGAACGCACATCTGTAGCCACCGGACGGAAACGCAAGACGTCGATTGCAGAAACCGTATCCGACTGAATATGTACAAATCCGTGATGCCCGCCAACATACAGTCCACCCAAACCGTCTGGGCTGATTGCCTTGTATCGGAATACATCGACCTCGATGTTTTCATCCGTAGTTCCATAGTCTACACAGGTTTCTTTGCGGATATTGTATTGCAGTACTTTTTTATTGGTTGCAATCCACACAAAATCTTTCTCGGCAACCATTCCCAATACCGAACAGTTATCCAGCCTACTGTCCAAAGGCATATTTTTAAAAGTTCTCCTGCCCTGGTCCGACCTGAAGATCCTGCCCAAAGAGGATACCAACCACAAGCAGCCTTCAGAATCCAGACTAATATGCAGAATTTCTTCTTGCTCTGACAAAAGCTGAACCGGAACCCGGTCTTCCAAAACAATCTGTCCGTTGGAATAACGCAACCGATACAGACATTTGTCCGAACCTACTCCCCAGACATATCCATCCGGACCGGCAGCCATGGCATGCATCATCGGTAACTTCTGCCCGGAGACAACGGGCTTATCAACATCCGGTTGTTTGATAAACAATGCAGATTTTGTCAATATCCATAAGTTACCAGCGCTATCTTCTGTCAAATTCTTGATGCTCCCACTCGCTTGTCCAGACAGATTAATATCTTCTTCTACACAAACCGACATATCTCGATATGCCACCCGCACAGCCCTCGGCACATATCTGGGCGTAACCCAAATTCCGTCCTTTGCGCGTGACTTCACCAACAGTTCCACTTCACCAAGTCCTGACACTTCATTATTCTTGTTATCGACCAGCAGATTCCGTTGTAAATCGTAAAGACAAAGCCCATATCGATCTTGACTAATCCACATCAGCGATTCTTTGTCCATGCACAGATTCAATATATTGACATCCCATCCCATCTGTTCTTTCAGTTGCTCCAAAGGATAGTTATCAATCTTCGAATGATCGAAAAAGATCGTATAGGCCATATCATAAGAGCCCAGCCACAAATTTCCTTCCCGGTCTTTTAAGATTTTGGTATACATCATGTGCGTATCTACCCTGTCGTGGATATCGACACTCTCTAACCGGCCATCCTCTGTATACTTCAACGCATATAGTTCATTATAGGAAAGTAACCACAGATAACCGAACGTATCGTCCTGAACCATACTGTAAAAGATAGGTTCCGACAAACCGGTTCTTGTGTTTATGATGTGATGTCTTTTATAACAATCATCCGTTTTATCAGGAAAGAACTGCCACAACCCTTCTCCCCATGTACCAATCCAATAATTACCGGCAACGTCCTGATACATAGTATAAGGAGCATTAGATGCCCCCAGCCGGGGATAGCTGATAAAGGAGTCAGTTTCAGCATCGTATCTGAAAAGCCCAATTCCATTTGTAAGTGCCCACACATTCCCTTCTCTGTCAGCATAGACAGCATTGACAAGATAATCTTTGCGAGAAAGCAGCTCGTACTCTTCGACTTTTGTGGCATCCGGAGAGCATTTGTATATCTTCTTTCCTGTAGCCAGCCAAACCGTACCCGAATGGTCGGCAATCATATAATTGATATTCTTGTCCAAAAGTCTCTCATCCGGGAAAGGCACAACCCGGCAAGTGTGTTTGTCATACAGGTTAAGGCCTTTGCGAGTTCCTATCCAAACATATTGCTCATTATCGGCAATAGAAGAAATGGTATTGTCGGTAAGCAAACTTAAATCCTTATAGTCCGAACGAAAAGACTGCAAACGATATCCGTCGTAGCGCGCCAGTCCGTTTGTCGTACCAATCCACAAATACCCTTCTTTATCCTGATAAATATCAAAAATCTCGTTAGAAGCCAATTCATAGAAGAAAGGCAGCTTTCTGGAAATGATATGTTGAGCGTATAGATTAGAACATGTGCAGAAAATCAACAATAAAACCCCACAGAGCGTAATATTTCTCATCGTACACAATTTATTTTAAACCGGGCATAAATACAGGTCAATAAACAGGTTCATTAGCCAAATTCCAGACATTCAGGAATGAAGCACGGGTGATGTCTGTCAGCTTATCCCAGTTCAACCGGTCTGCATGGTCACTCGGTTGATGATAATCGGGATGTCCGTCCGTATGATACCAGATAATGGGAATATCCAGTAAAGCAAACGAAGCATTATCGCTACCGCCAACGGGACGATCCCAAGGACGGTAATCGGGCTTCAGATCCAGACCATACGTACGAATATCCTGCTTCAGCCATTCGCCAAAGGCTGGATGCGATTCGGTATAGAAATAGACTACATGTTGCGGACAGTCGGGCTTATTGTTACGACCTATCATGTCGAAGTTAAGGTAGCCTTTCACTTTTCCGATGAAAGGGCACGACATAGTGAAATACCTTGAGCCAAGCAATCCTTTCTCCTCGCCATCCCACAAAGCAATGATGACATTGCGCAACGGCTTCTGTCCCGAAACCACAAAAGCACGGGCTATCTGAAGGACAGCCGAAACACCGGAAGCGTTATCGTCAGCTCCATTATAGATAGAGTCTCCGGCCAAGGTTTCGTCCACGCCCAAATGATCGAAGTGGGCACCTACCACTACATACTCGTCCTTCCGCTTACCTGGAATCATTCCCAGTACATTGTTCAGCCGCAAAGAACGATATGCCCCCTGTTTGTAAAGAGCAATAGAGTCCGGATGAACCTGAAAACGTCCCTTTTGCTGCCGCTCGCGGGCACAGGCTTCGAAAGGTTGATAATAACTCTCTCTATCAAGCGGAGCCACACCGATGTCTTTCAGAAAAGCAGCCAGATAGCGTGCTGCCACCCGCGAGCCGTGCATACCTGCCTCGCGTCCTTGCAATTCATCATCGGCCAGAAAACCGACAATGGCTTCTGCCGATGTTCTATTGATACTTTGCAATCCCCTCTCTTTGGCATCTTGTGCCTGAAGCAGACAGGCACTGAACAGAAAACAAAGAATGCCTATAAATTCTTTATACATAACTCCAACGTATTATCATTAACTTACAAAAAACTTGCTTCTATTTATTGTGCATAATCAACGCGCCATAAACTCCAGCCGTTCCTCTTTCGAGAACTTCTCAATGGCATAACGTAACATTGTACGGGGCATTACGACGGCATATTTCTCAAGGAACTGTACCAACAGATCCTTATCTCGCTTGCCCACCTCGCGCAGCATCCAGCCAATAGCTTTCTGCATCAGATCGTGCATACGAACAGCAGGGAGCGAAGGTGCAGCAGCCACATAAGGCTGAAGGAAATATTCCGACAATCGCAAAGTGTCAATGAAGTCATGATCCCGAATCAAAGCAAGAGTCGAAACAATCGCAATGCGCCGGTCCCAAAGCCAATCACTCTGTGCCAGCCGATAAAGTACATCACGGGGATTATCCTTCAAATACTCGCCTACGATATAAGGAGCCGAAAGATCGACCAAATCCCAATTATTGATACGGGCAGTCTGCGTCAGATAGAAATCAAAGATTATCTTCCGTCCATCAGGAGCAGACTTTTTGAAACGTTCTACCATCATCAGCAAAGCACAAAGACGGCATTCGTGCCATTCGTTCTGTAGCAACTCGGCCATCACATCAAACGGTTCCTCTTTGTGACGGCGAGCTACCTGACGGGTATCAGGAACGACAACACCCAAAAAGCGGTCGCCTTCGCCATATTGCCCCTTCCCTGTTTTGAAAAACTTGGGAAGATATTCACGCTTTACAGGATCGACATACAGACGGAGTTCCTGTTCTATTGCTATTGTTTTCTGTAACATCTTTCAAATATGATAAATTTTTCCTCTCGTTCGGGACAAAAATAGCCAAAATTCACGTGCCAAGTAGAAAGATATGCTTACTTTTGCAATTAAAATTACATTTAGTCTATGGTTCTGAATTACATTTGGGTGGCATTCTTTGTCATTGCCTTCATCGTAGCTCTTATCCGGTTGTTGTTCATGGGCGACACAGAAATCTTCACGGAGCTGGTGAACTCGACATTTGATTCTTCTAAAAATGCTTTCGAGATCTCATTAGGACTTACCGGAGTACTGGCTCTTTGGTTAGGAATCATGAAAATCGGCGAAAACAGCGGTATGATCAATTCCCTGAGCCGATGGTTGAGCCCCTTGTTTTGCCGCCTTTTCCCGGATATACCCAAAGGGCACCCCGCAATGGGCAGTATCTTCATGAACCTGTCGGCCAATATGCTGGGACTGGACAATGCCGCTACGCCTTTAGGACTAAAAGCCATGAAAGAACTTCAGGAACTGAATCCGAAAAAAGATACAGCCACGAATCCGATGATTATGTTTCTGGTAATGAATACATCGGGATTGATACTGATTCCTGTCAGTATCATGATGTATCGTGCACAGATGGGCGCAGTCCAACCCACAGACATTTTCATACCGACACTGCTTACCACAACCATATCGACCCTTGTAGGTGTTGCAGCAGTAAGTATCTCGCAACGGTTGAATCTATTCTGCAAACCTGTACTTATTCTTTTAGGATGCATTGCACTTTTCTTTTCAGCCCTTATCTGGCTTTTTGTCCGTGTAGGACGTGATGAGATGGGCACATATTCTACACTGGCAGCCAATATAATCCTGTTCAGTATCATCCTGCTTTTTATCGTGTGGGGACTTCGAAAAAAGATCAACGTTTACGACGCTTTTATCGAAGGAGCAAAAGAAGGGTTCAGCACTGCCGTGCGTATCATTCCTTATCTGGTAGCTTTCCTTGTCGGAATTGCCGTATTCCGTGCTTCGGGTGCAATGGATATGCTGGTAAACGGCATTGGTTATCTTGTAGGCCTATGCGGCATCGACACCAGCTTTGTTGGTGCCCTGCCCACTGCCCTAATGAAGTCACTGAGTGGAAGCGCAGCCAATGGCCTGATGATAGATACCATGAAAGAATACGGAGCTGATTCGTTTGTAGGCCGTATGAGTTGTGTAGCCCGTGGTGCATCGGATACCACATTCTATATTCTGGCTGTGTACTTTGGCAGTGTAGGCATCAGCCGTACCCGCAATGCCGTAACATGTGGACTTATCGCCGACTTTTCAGGGATTATTGCTGCTATTATTATCAGTTACCTGTTCTTTGCCAGATAAACTACAGACAATATTTATCAGTATCCACCACAGACATCAAAAAGGTATGGCACAAGCGAAACAACTCCTTATAAACATTAGTTATTTACAGAACCAATTAAACAAATCAATAAGACTATGATCAGTTACCAAACAGATGGCGTGGAAATGCCCAACATCAAAAAACGTGAGACTACAGAATGGATTAAAGCTGTAGCCGCAACTTATGGAAAGCGTGTAGGAGAGATAGCCTACATTTTCTGTTCAGACGAAAAGATTCTGGAAGTGAACCGCCAATATCTGCAACATGATTATTATACGGATATCATCACTTTCGACTACTGCGAAGGCAACCGTTTGAACGGTGACCTTTTCATTAGCCTAGATACCGTACGTACCAATGCCGAGCAATTTGCCGACAACGATTATGATCGGGAATTGCATCGTGTTATTATTCATGGTATTCTCCATTTGTGCGGCATCAACGACAAAGGCCCCGGCGAACGGGAAATCATGGAGGAAGCAGAGAACAAAGCTTTGAATATAAAAAACTTGCTTCACAAAGAATAACTGCCCACATTAATATTGAATGAAAGAGTTAAGACTATCTCAAGAAACATATATAACCAAAGATTAAAGCCTTAACTCTTTCATTCTTCATCCATGAGCTTTTAACTTACACTCACAATGGCATCTTCTTTTAACACACATCTACTACCGGAGGAAGGTTTCAGCACGCCCTGACGAAAAGAGTTCCCACAAAGAAGCAACCGTCCATCCTGGAGCAAAAATTGTATTATAATATCCCTTTCCATTTTTCCCATAATCCCAATGAGTGTGCTGAACCACTTCGGGATAATAACCGGTTTTGGCTATGCCGCACATGTGCCCTTCATGAGGTAACAATTGACGCATAGAGGTTGATATAACTTCCGCAAAATCTGCAAAACGTTGCTCACTATATTCTTTCGCCAACCATCTCAATACATCGGCAAAGTCGAAGACAAATACATCTATATGATTATTCTCGACCGAAACATTCCCCCATCCACGGGTTTTTAATCCAATATCACCCAACATTTGTCCTTGCGCAAAGGGCACATCCCACGTATAGTACCACGACAAAGCAAAATAAGCAGCCTTCCTGGCCAATGCTGTATAATGAGCACGTTCTTCTCCTTTCGAAACCAGAGCCAGATAATAGGCTGCCGTAGAAGCATACAAGGAAGCCTCCTTATCCTCGCAATTAGCATCAAGCGTAGACGAGAAATAATCAGATTTGGATATAATCTCCATTTCCAAATAGTTTACCGTACGTCGGGCTGCTTCTAAATAACGTTTATCTTTAAAATATTTATACCCCATCACCAACGGTAATGTAGCAGATGGAGTACTTCCTCCTGTCGAATCTACCAGTGATAAATCATCCTTGAACTTACGTGGGAAACTGCCATCAGCTTGCTGAAGAAGCAAGAACATATCCAACATTTTCCTGACACGCTTCTCCCACTCCGGATGTTTCCGCTCACGGGTACGTTCATAATTCAAATAATGCAACACTGCGTATATTCCTTCCGACTGACGACGGATGCTATGATTCTGTTCTATTGCTCCCCGCTTATAATGAATAACTTCATTAAAGAAACCTGCAGACGAAAAGCCATTCTTCAGATAAGAATCAAAAACAAGACGGGCGTTTCCTGCCAAATCGGTTCTTTGCTGTTGCTCGCCATATTCCAAAGCGTTGAAAGCATTCAGTAATGTACGTCCCACAAAACCTACCTCAGCTACATCATTGCATTTGCAGGTAGCTGTACGTAATTCGACTCCCGAAAAATAGTTTACCGATGTATCATCTACAAAGCTTTCCACAAAATAGTTGCTCAATACACTTTTCATTTCTTCAGAAGAATAAGGTGTCTCAACCGGTTGAGGACGATATGTATCATAACAATATTCCCAAGTACGTTGTACGCACTCAGAGAAGTCAGTTGCATCAGCCTCTTTCAACTCCCATGTCAAAGTAAGTGTTTCTCCTTTCTTCAGAAGCTGAAAAGCTTCAACCGAAGGAGCCAGAGTCAATTTACGGACATAGCTTCGTGGTTCCTCCTTATAAGGGAAACCAAAAGAAAGGGATGTTTCACCTGAAATATTTTCAAAGCCTGTATAGCCAATTGAAGTAGAACCAGACAGTATAACCTCACCTTCCTGATGAGTAGTCAATGCATCTGACTCATAATCGTCCAAACGAATCACTGACATTACCGTTTTCTCTTTTTCATTAAATACAGCCGTTAATGGTGTACTCAAGCGGTCTTCCCGCACCACCCAACTATCCGATGTATGAAAAGAAGGAGCTTGTTTGGGTGAACGCAGATTGCGACGATACCAGAAGCCGGGCATATAGAACAGGCAGTCATCGTGTCGATAGCCCGTTTTCACCAGCTCGTCGAAGTGAAAATATACATTCTCCAAAGCTACAATGAACACTGTTACCCGACAAGATTTCTCCGCTTGATCCACATCCTGATAAATCAGCAATGGCATTTTTTCGGGCGAAATGAGCTGATATTTATACAACGGGTTCTCAGAATCCCGAAAAGACAAAGCATACCGTTCAGCACTATTCCCCGGCGTTTTCAATGAAACAGAAGCACACACCCTTTCCGGCGTATAATTGACGCCATAAGCACAAGCCAGCACTACCGCCAGCAATAACATACTACAAAATGTTCTTTTGAATAACATACCTGCTCTATTTTAAAATAACCAACATTTCTAACGAAGCTAACATTTCCTCTACCAAGAGGAATTAAAAGTCTTATTAGAAAACAATTTCAGATTAGAAAACCTACACAAATCAATGATGCAAAAATAGTCTATCATCCGAACATAAGATAAAAGAATCTGTTCAATAAATAGAACGATAAAACCAAACTGCAATTCCTGACCAGTTTTTCTTATAATTCATAAGTAATAAGCAGCAGAAAGTAAAACCTTAACCTAACTTTTTAGTAACTTTGCATCAGTAATAACAGTTTTAGACGAATGGAATTTAAATACGATGTAATTGTAATCGGTGCCGGGCATGCTGGATGTGAAGCCGCAGCAGCTGCTGCCAATTTAGGATCCAAAACGTGTCTCATCACTATGGACATGAATAAAATCGGGCAGATGAGCTGTAATCCGGCTGTGGGTGGTATTGCCAAAGGACAGATTGTGCGCGAAATCGATGCACTGGGTGGATACATGGGATTAGTAACAGACAAAACCGCTATCCAATTCCGGATTCTGAACCGATCAAAAGGACCGGCCATGTGGAGTCCACGTGCCCAATGCGACCGTGGCAAATTCATTTGGGCCTGGCGGGAAATTCTGGAGAACATACCCAACTTACATATTTGGCAGGACACCGTAAACGGAATTCTCGTTGAAAACGGAAAAGTAACAGGAGTAAAAACCGTGTGGGGGGTAACTTTCCACGCCAAATGTGTAGTTCTGACAACAGGTACCTTCCTGAACGGACTGATGCACGTAGGACGAACCATGCTGCCTGGCGGACGAATGGCCGAACCCGCTTCTTACGAATTGACCGAATCTATCGCACAGCACGGCATTACCTATGGCCGTATGAAAACAGGTACGCCGGTACGCATCGATGGACGAAGCGTTCACTACGACTGTATGGAGATTCAAGATGGCGAAGCAGATTTCCACAAGTTCTCATTCATGAATACAGGCACACGTCATCTGAAACAGTTGCCTTGTTGGACATGCTTCACCAACGAAGAAACGCACCAGATACTGCGTGAAGGTTTACCTGAATCTCCCCTTTTCAACGGACAGATCAAAAGTATAGGGCCACGCTACTGTCCAAGTATCGAGACCAAGATTGTAACCTTCCCCGACAAGGAGCAACACCAATTATTTCTGGAACCGGAAGGAGAAACAACCCGCGAACTGTATTTGAACGGTTTTTCATCGTCTCTTCCCATGGAAATACAGATTGCAGCACTTAAAAAGATTCCTGCATTCAGAGACCTCGTCATTTATCGTCCTGGTTATGCTATCGAATACGATTACTTCGACCCGACCCAACTGAAACACACGTTGGAAACAAAAAAAATAAAGAATCTGTTCTTTGCCGGACAAGTAAACGGAACGACAGGATACGAAGAAGCTGCCGGACAAGGAATCATAGCCGGCATCAACGCACATATCAATTGCCACGGAGGAGAACCTTTCACATTGGGACGCGATGAAGCATATATCGGCGTACTCATCGATGATTTGGTTACTAAAGGTGTAGACGAGCCTTACCGAATGTTTACCTCACGAGCAGAATATCGCATACTGCTTCGTATGGACGATGCAGACATGCGCCTGACAGAGAAGTCATGGAAACTGGGACTTGCCCAAAACGATCGCTATGAGTTATTACGAAAAAAACGTGAAGCCATCGAAAGTTTGGTTCAGTTTACTCGCAATTATTCCATGAAACCTGCATTGATTAATCCCACATTAGAGTCGTTAGGTACTACTCCACTCCGACAAGGATGCAAACTAATCGACTTAATAAATCGCCCGCAAATAACAATCGAAAATATGAGTGAACACGTAAGTGCCTTGAAGCGGGAATTGGATAAGATAACAGAGCGGAAAGAAGAAATTATCGAAGCTGCTGAAATCTTAATCAAATACGAAGGATATATTGGTCGAGAGCGTATCATAGCCGACAAGCTGGCTCGTTTGGAAAGCATCAAGATCAAAGGAAAGTTCGACTATAACTCAATCCAATCTCTATCTACCGAAGCCCGGCAGAAGTTAGTGAAGATAGATCCGGAGACTATCGCCCAGGCAAGTCGTATACCGGGAGTATCACCGAGCGATATCAATGTTCTCTTAGTCCTTTCGGGCCGCTAAGACGAACGCGTTCCACGTGAAACAAATAATTCAATAAACGCATTAAAATATCTGATTATGAACAAAGAAACAATTATCAAAAGTATCCGAGAAATACCTGATTTCCCGATACCGGGAATCTTGTTCTATGACGTAACAACCATGTTCAAAGACAGTGAAGCTTTAAAGAGCATCCTGGACATACTCTACGAGACATACAAGGATAAAGGCATCACAAAAGTTGTCGGACTCGAATCAAGAGGCTTCATTATGGCACCTGCCCTCGCCATCCGATTAGGAGCAGGATTTGTTCCAATCCGCAAACCCGGGAAGCTTCCGGCTGAGACAATTGAGCTAAGCTACGATAAAGAGTATGGAAAGGACACTATACAGATACACAAGGATGCCATCAGCGAAGATGACGTTGTCCTGATCCACGACGATTTACTGGCTACGGGAGGCACCATGGCTGCAGCCTGCCAATTAGTACGACAGCTGAACAAAAACAAGCTATACGTCAATTTCATCATCGAATTAAAGAATCTGCACGGAAGAGAGAAAATAGCTCAAAATGATGTTGAAATAGAATCCATATTGACTTTCGACAGATAAGTATACATAAAAGAGTTTCTTTGCTTCCTTTTCATCGCAGATAGAAAAGAACGGAGCAAAGAAACTTCAGCATATGCCCTACCCCCAGCCATACGTCCATCGAACGAAAAGCATACTAAAATGGAAGAGTTAAAAATCAACGATTATCTGAAAGGCATTGTCTCCAACCTACCCGAAGGCCCTGGCATTTACCAATACCTGAATGCTGAAGGCACCATTATATACGTAGGAAAGGCCAAAAACCTGAAACGCCGTGTATCGTCTTACTTCAACCGAGAACACGAGCCGGGAAAGACACGGGTACTGGTCAGCAAGATTGCCGATATACGATACATCGTGGTCAATACTGAGGAAGACGCCCTATTGCTCGAAAACAACCTGATCAAGAAATACAAGCCACGCTACAACGTCTTGTTGAAGGACGACAAGACCTACCCTTCCATTTGCGTTCAAAACGAATATTTTCCACGTATTTTCAAGACGAGAAGAATCATACGAAACGGCTCTTCCTACTATGGGCCCTACAGCCATATACCTTCGATGAATGCTGTGCTCGATCTGATTAAGCACCTCTACCCGCTACGCACCTGCAACCTGAACCTTTCGCCCGAAAACATCCGAAACGGAAAGTTCAACGTCTGCTTGGAATACCACATCAAGAACTGCGCAGGTCCATGCATAGGGAAACAGAGCATGGACGAATACATGAAGAATATCGATGAAATCAAGGAAATACTAAAAGGGAATACGCAATACATCGAACGGATGCTTTTCCAGCAGATGCAGGAACTGGCAGCCGAAATGAAGTTTGAGGAAGCGCAAAAGGTGAAAGAGAAATACATGCTGCTGGTAAACTACCGCTCCAAGTCGGAAGTAGTAAGCAACATACTGCACAACATCGATGTTTTCTCCATCGAGGAAGACAACGATGCCAGCTCTGCTTTCATCAACTACCTGCACATCACAAATGGTGCCATCAACCAAGCTTTCACCTTCGAATACAAGAAACGCCTGAACGAAACCAAAGAAGAGTTGCTGGCACTGGGCATCATCGAAATGCGCGAACGTTACAAAAGCCTTTCACGTGAAATCATCGTTCCTTTCGAGCTGGACATTGAGCTGAAAGATGTCGTTTTCACCGTGCCGCAACGAGGTGACAAGAAGAAACTGCTCGACCTTTCCCTACTCAACGTCAAACAGTACAAAGCCGACCGACTGAAACAGGCCGAAAAGCTGAATCCGGAGCAACGAACCGTCAGACTGCTGAAGGAAATACAGGACGAACTGCACCTCAAAAGACTTCCCATGCAGATAGAATGTTTCGACAACTCGAACATACAAGGCTCCGACCCCGTGGCCGGATGCGTCGTATTCATCAAAGGAAAACCGTCGAAAAAAGACTATCGGAAGTACAACATCAAGACCGTAGAAGGACCGGACGACTATGCTTCCATGAAAGAAGTCGTCAGGCGGCGTTATCAGCGCGCCATTGAAGAGAAACAGCCCTTGCCCGACCTGCTTATCACCGACGGAGGAAAAGGGCAAATGAGCGCCGTAAAAGAGGTGATAGACGAACTGCAAATCGATGTTCCCATCGCAGGACTGGCCAAGGACGGGAAACACCGCACTTCAGAGCTGCTTTATGGCTTTCCGCCACAGACCATCGGGCTGAAACAGAACACGCCCCTCTTCCACCTGCTGACAAGGATTCAGGACGAAGTACACCGCTATGCCATCACTTTCCATCGCGACAAACGCAGCAAACGGCAGATTGCATCGGCGCTGGATGACATCAAAGGAATAGGCGAAAAGACGAAGACCGCCTTGCTGAAAGAATTCAAGAGCGTAAAGCGGATCAGGGAAGCATCGCAAGAAGCACTGAGCGCCGTTGTAGGCGAAGCAAAAGCGAAAACCATCAAAGAGTTCTTCGAGACAGCCAACTCGTAAAGCGCAGCTGCCTCAAAACACTCCTTTACCCAAAACAGACAGACAGGAAAAAGGGCTAATATCATGCAGGATTTTGGCTCAGTCTGTTTTTTATAATTCGGATAATCTGTATATTTGTAACCCAACTGTAAAATAAAAACAAAATGAGAGTAGTGATACAACGTGCCGGACATGCCTCCGTCACCATCAACGGACATTGCAAATCGGCCATCGGAAAAGGACTGATGATACTGGTAGGCATCGAAGAAGCCGACAACCACGAAGACATCGACTGGCTGTGCAAGAAGATAGTCAACCTGCGTATTTTCGACGATGAAAACGGCGTTATGAACAAATCTGTTCTTGATATTGACGGCGAAATACTTGTCATCAGCCAGTTCACCCTTCATGCCTCGACCAAGAAAGGAAACCGCCCCTCGTATATCCACGCTGCCAAACCGGACATCTCCATACCGCTATACGAAGAGTTTTGCCGCTGCCTGACTGAAGCATTGGGCAAGGAAATCGGTACAGGCGAATTCGGAGCAGACATGAAAGTAGAGCTGCTGAACGACGGACCGGTAACCATCTGCATCGACACCAAAAACAAAGAATGAAAGGAGTACAGACGATGAATACGGAAGAAAACAATCCCACAGGCATCACCCTGCACGATGCCCAGCAGCAAGTAGACAACTGGATAAAACAATACGGTGTGCGCTACTTCAGCGAACTGACCAACATGGCCGTATTGACCGAAGAAGTTGGAGAACTGGCTCGCGTGATGGCCCGGAAATACGGCGACCAGTCGTTCAAACAAGGCGAAAAAGACAACCTGGACGAAGAGATAGCCGACATCCTCTGGGTGCTTCTATGCATCGCCAACCAGACAGGTGTAGATGTCACCGAAGCCTTCAGACAAACCTTGGAAAAGAAGACACGCCGAGATAACCAGCGGCACCTGAATAACGAAAAACTAAGACAATAATAACCCTACCCTAAAAGAGAAACATCATGGATAAAAACGAACCGAACAAGAGCAAGTACGATGCCGCTCTGGCCAAGTACAACACCCAGCTGGACGATGCCGAAGTAGCTGCCCAGGTAGCCAAAATCATGACAGAAAAAGTTCCTGCAAACGATACCCTGGACGTCAAGAAGTTTCTGTTCAACTGCATCGATCTGACCACACTGAAGAGTGAAGACAGCGATGAAAGCGTAATGAAATTCACCCAAAAAGTCAACCAGTTCGACGAACTGCACCCCGACCTGAAAAACGTAGCAGCCATCTGCGTATACCCCAACTTCGCTGAAATAGTAAAAGACACGCTCGAAGTGGAAGACGTGAAAATTGCCTGCGTATCGGGCGGATTCCCCTCCTCGCAGACATTCATCGAGGTTAAAGTGGCCGAAACAGCCATGGCCATCATGGAAGGTGCCGACGAGATAGACATCGTTATTTCAGTAGGCAAGTTCCTCAGTGGAAACTACGAAGAAATGTGCGACGAAATACAGGAACTGAAAGAGACTTGCAAGGATCATCACCTGAAAGTCATTCTGGAAACAGGTGCCTTGAAGACGGCTTCGAACATCAAGAAAGCCTCTATCCTGTCCATGTATGCTGGTGCCGACTTCATCAAGACTTCTACCGGAAAACAGCAGCCTGCCGCCACTCCCGAAGCCGCTTACGTTATGTGTCAGGCTATCAAAGAATATTACAAAGAGACGGGTATAAAGATCGGTTTCAAGCCCGCCGGAGGCATCAACACAGTGAACGATGCATTGGTATACTACACCATCGTTAAAGAAATACTGGGCGAAGAATGGCTGAACAACAGCCTGTTCCGCTTGGGCACAAGCCGCCTGGCCAACCTGCTGTTGAGCGACATTCTGGGTCAGGAGACAAAATTCTTCTAATTGTCGCCAGTCACTTGCTATCGCCGCCCAACGCCCCTCTTCCGCAAAAGGAAAGGGAGAAACAGCTTTCAATAAGGAACGCTTTTCGGACAACCGGAAGGCGTTTTTTATACTCCTTTTTTCCACGAAAACAGGCAATAAGCGATGTGTCCGAGCCACACAAGCGTTGCTCATGAGCCGTGCAAGTGTTGCTCGCGAGCCGTGCAAGTGTCTCTCACGAGCCAGGCAAGTGTCCTGCAAAGCCCGATAAAACCAGCTGTGTTGAATGAATAAAAGGGAATAATAAAGGTCTCTGCCCAGACCGATGTAGCGACGGGAATGCGCTTATTTCTCGCGTTCTACCACGTAGTTCAAGTAAGCAGTAAGAGCTTGTTTAACGTCCGCATGCCCTTCGGCAGGCAACAAAGCAAAAGCTTTCTCACGATAGTCGTTCATCACCTTTTCAGCGTACTCGATGCCTCCGTTTTCCTTGGTGAAACGCACCAAATGCCCGATTTCATCGGCCGAAGCACTACCTTCCTTCACTTTCAGGGCCAGTGCGCGAGCCTCTTCATCGTGGGTAGCGTTCAGTGCATAAAGCACCGGAAGCGTCAGTTTGCCTTCGTGCATGTCGTTACCCGTAGGTTTGCCTATCTCCTTGCTGTCGTAGTAATCGAAGATATCATCCTTTATCTGGAAGCAAATACCGATGTATTCACCGAACAGACGGGCATTCTCGACTTCTTCATCGGTTGCTCCTACCGACAAAGCCCCCGCTTTGGTACAGGCAGCAAACAAAGCCGCCGTCTTCTTGCGGATAACGTCGAAATACACCGACTCGGAAAACTCAAGATTGCTAACGTTGGAAAGTTGTAGCAGTTCACCTTCGGCCAAGTCCTGCCCCAATGCAGAAACCACGTCAATAATGTCGTGATTGCGGGTCAGAGCCACCTGTACCAAGGCTGTAGCCAACAGATAATCGCCCGACAAAACAGCTACCTTATTATTAAACACCGCATTCACCGACAGCTGTCCGCGCCGCTCGCTACTTTCGTCTACCACGTCGTCGTGCACCAGACTGGCCGTATGAAGCAGTTCCAAAGCTGCTGCCGCATGAAGCGTAGACTGGTTGACTTCGCCAAACAACTTGCCCATCAGCAACACCAGCATCGGACGCATCCTCTTCCCACTCCTTTGCCGGATATGCTCAATGACACTCTTCAACAAGGGGTTAGAACTGGAAAGGGAGCTGTCAAATAGCCTATTGAAGTCGCCCAATTCGGTAGAAATAGGATTTTTAATTATCGATATACTGTTCATGCACTGCTATTTGACCGCAAAAATAGTAATAAACAGTATTTTTTTGTACTTTTACCATGAAAAAAAGGATTAAATGTATGAATTCAACCAATAAACTATTCCTTCTCGACGCTTATGCCCTGATATATCGGGCCTATTATGCGCTTATCAAGAACCCGCGAATCAACTCCAAAGGCTTCAATACATCCGCCATACTGGGCTTTGTAAACACGCTGGAAGAAGTCCTGAAGAAAGAGAACCCTACCCACATCGGAGTCGCCTTCGACCCCGCAGGTCCCACCTTCCGACACGAGGCCTACGAACAGTACAAGGCGCAGCGCGAAGAAACGCCCGAAACCATCCGCCTCTCCGTACCTATTATAAAAGACATCATCCGTGCCTACCGCATCCCCATTCTGGAGGTGCCGGGCTACGAAGCCGACGACGTGATAGGCACACTGGCCACCGAAGCCGGACGACGCGGCATCACCACCTACATGATGACGCCCGACAAGGACTACGGACAACTGGTCAGCGAAAACGTCTTCATGTACCGTCCCAAGCACACGGGCGGCTTCGAAGTAATGGGTATCGACGAGGTAAAGGCTAAATTCAGCATCGATTCCATTCCGCAGGTCATTGACATGCTTGGCCTGATGGGCGACGCATCGGACAACATACCGGGTTGCCCCGGCGTAGGAGAGAAAACCGCCCAAAAGCTGATTGCCCAGTTCGGCAGCATCGAAAATCTGCTCGAACACACCGACCAACTGAAAGGAGCCTTGAAGACCAAAGTAGAGGCGAACCGCGAAATGATCACTTTCTCCAAATTCCTGGCCACCATCAAGACCGATGCTCCCATCGCACTCGACATGGACAGCCTGGTACGCGAAGAACCCGACGAGCAGGAACTCCGCAAGATTTTCGGTGAACTGGAATTCCGCACACTTATCGACCGCGTCCTTGGCAAAGGCAATACTTCCGCTCCGACTACAGGTCAATCGGCAGCAGGCACACCCGACCTTTTTGCCGGAACTCTGTTTGCACAGCCGCAAGCCAGCCCCGCCACCAACACCCTACCCCAGCAAGGCGATTTGTTTGCCGAAATTGCGGACGAGGGGGCGAGCGCTCCGGAAAAAACGAATCTGACGCGGTTAGAAATGCTCGATTACGACTACCAACTTATTGATACAGAAGAGAAAAGAGCAGAATTTATTCAAAAGTTACTTACAACAGAAATTCTTGCAATAGATACAGAGACTACAAGCACCGAAGCCATGGAGGCCGAACTTGTGGGAATGAGCTTCAGCGACAGCGAAAACAAAGGTTACTACGTACCCGTACCAGCTAACCGTGAAGAAGCGTTAAGAATTGTAAACGACCTTCGCCCGCTCTACGAAAACGAAAAATCGGTGAAAGTCGGCCAGAACATCAAGTACGACATGATCGTTTTACAGAATTACGGAGTCAAAGTGCAAGGCCCGTTGTTCGACACCATGCTTGCCCACTACGTGCTTCAGCCCGAGCTGCGACATAACATGGACTACCTGGCCGAAATCTACCTGCACTATCAGACCATCCACATCGACGAACTGATAGGCCCCCGCGGGAAGAACCAGAAAAGCATGCGCGACCTCGCACCCGAAGAAGTCTATCGTTACGCCTGCGAAGACGCCGACGTCACCCTGAAGCTGAAAAACGTCCTTGAAAAGGAACTGAAAGCACAAGGAGTAGAACGCCTCTTCTACGAAATCGAAATGCCCCTTGTCCCCGTACTGGTGAACATCGAGACCAACGGCGTGCGCATCGACACCGAAGCCCTTAAGCAAACCTCGGCACACTTCACAGCCCGTTTGCAGGAAATCGAGAAAGCCATCTACGAGCTGGCCGGCGAAACCTTCAATATCGGCTCGCCCAAGCAAGTAGGCGAAGTACTCTTCGACAAACTGAAAATCACCGGCAAGGCCAAGAAGACAAAAACCGGACAGTACGTCACCAGCGAAGAAGTGCTCGAAAGCCTGCGCAGCAAGCATCCTATCATCGACAAGATACTCGAACATCGCGGACTAAAGAAACTGCTCGGCACCTACATCGACGCCCTGCCCCAGCTCATCAATCCGCGCACGGGACGCATACATACGTCCTTCAACCAGGCAGTCACCGCTACAGGACGGCTCAGTTCGAGCAATCCTAACCTGCAGAACATCCCCATCCGCGACGAGGACGGCAAGGAAATACGCAAAGCCTTCATCCCCGACGACGGTTGCGAGTTCTTCTCGGCAGACTACTCGCAGATAGAACTGCGCATCATGGCGCATCTGAGCGGCGACCCCAACATGATCGAAGCCTTCTGTAGCGGCCACGACATTCACGCTGCTACGGCCGCCCAAATCTATAAGACCGATATAAAAGAAGTAACATCGGACATGCGCCGCAAGGCCAAAACGGCCAACTTCGGTATCATCTACGGCATTTCAGTCTTCGGACTGGCTGAGCGTATGAACGTAGACCGTAAGGAAGCCAAAGAACTGATCGACGGCTATTTCGAAACCTATCCCCAAGTAAAGGAGTATATGGACCGAAGCATCGAGGTGGCACGCGAACACGGCTATGTGGAGACCATCTTCCACCGCAAGCGTTTCCTGCCCGACATCAACTCAAGAAATGCCGTCGTGCGTGGCTATGCCGAGCGAAATGCCATCAATGCCCCCATACAAGGCAGTGCCGCCGACATCATCAAAGTAGCCATGGCGCGCATCTATCAGCGCTTTATCAGTTACAATCTGAAAGCAAAGATGATTTTGCAGGTGCACGACGAACTGAATTTCAGCGTTCCGGCCGAAGAAAAGGAGCTCGTGCAGAAAATTGTAATCGAGGAAATGGAAAACGCCTATCGCATGCAGGTGCCCCTGAGAGCCGATTGCGGATGGGGAAAGAACTGGTTGGAGGCGCACTAAGCAGGTCTATAACTTTATTTAACTTACAATCAGAAAGCAACAAAAGCATTCCTTTCGAAATGCAGTTTGCACCATAGAATATCCGGCAACCTTCCTGCCGGATATTTTTTATTTATAAAGATTGCCAAAAAGAAAGTCATACCCAGCATAGAGAATTGACATTTTGACATTATTTTCACCCGTTTTTGTTTTCATATCAATAAAATCACTACCTTTGCAGCCGTTTTCGAGAACATAATGATAGAAATTTGAAATATAACTTAAAAACATAGCAATCATGAAAACTTTAAAAACTTTGATCTTATCTTCTATTCTCGCTGTATGTGGAATGAACGTTAACGCTTTCAATTCGAACAATCTCGTTTACAATTCGCAAGAAGTAGACGGACTGATGGTGGGACAGACTGTTTACAAAGCAGACGGCGCTTTGCTGGCCAACTACATGAAGTATAACTATAAGTACGACGACCAGAAACGCATGATCGAAAACGAAGCTTTGAAATGGAACAGCGAACAGAACAAATGGGAAAAAGATATTTGTATCCATTATACTTACCAGGGTAAGACCTTGACTACAGAGTACTACAAATGGAACAAAAAGAAAGGAGCTTATGTAATCGTTCCGGAACTGACCGTTACAATGGATAATCCCAACATGTAACAACCGGACGGCCCTGCCAATTCTCTCTTAAAAATACTCTCATAAATAACCAAAAACCTTTTTTACATAACAGAAAAGCCGGAGTGCGCGATGCATTCCGGCTTTTATTTTTATCGGCTGTCTGTCGGCTAAACGACAGACAGAGGGGTTAAGCGTGTTTCTTGCGATGCAACGGCAACCGCGGGAAAAGCTTGCGGAAGCGCACCAAATGCGACGTTATGTTTCCGCCTGCCACAACAAATGTCACGGCTACGATAATCAGCACCAGTCCGCAGAACACACGCAGCGTGATTGTCTCGCCAAAGACCATCACACCGATGATGACTGCCGTCACCGGCTCCAAAGCGCCCAAAATGGCGGTAGGGGTAGAACCGATATACTGAATGGCGCTCGTAGTACAAAGGAACGAAATGGCCGTAGGGAAAACTGCCAGTCCCAGCAGATTGCCCCAAAGATACCACTGGCTGGCTTCCGGCGTATGCCACTCGCCGCTATTCCACAGGCGAACCACAAAAAGCGACACACCGAACAGAAGCACATAGAAAGTGACCTTCAGCGTAGCCACTTCCTTAAGCGATCCCTGATTGACTCCTACAATATATATAGCATACGAAAGCGACGAAGCAAACACAAATGCCGTGCCCACCAGACTCAGCGTAGCACCGTCGCCGCCCTTATACAGCAGACCGATGCCGCTCAGGGCAAGCACCATACACAAGGCCAGTTGCCACGTCAGCTTCTCCTTATAGACAAAAGCCATAATCAGCGTCACCATGATAGGGTAGACAAACAGCAGGGTCGAGGCAATGCCCACGTCCATGTAGTTGTAGCTCTCGAACAGCGTGAGCGAAGATATGGCCACCAGCAGTCCCATCACGATGAGCGGGAAGACCTGCCTGCGCTCCAGCCGGAAGTTACGTCCGCGTGCCTTCAGCATGATGCCCAGCAAAGGGATGGCGAACAAATACCTGTAGAACAACACCGAATCGGGATTCATTCCCACCTTGTAAAGGGGCAAAGCAAACAGCGGGTTCATGCCATAAGATGCCGCCGCCACTGCTCCCAGAAGATAACCTTTCGCTTTTGAATTCATAACAATTTAGATTTTGCGCCTGCAAAAGTAATACAGAAAAAGCAATCCGCCAACACCCGCCACCTCCCTATCTTCAGCCCCTCGGACAAGGGTAAGTTACATTTTGACACTTTGCTTTTCCAAGCCCTTCAGAATCCGTTTTTCCGGCCCGATGCCAAGGTTGGCCGTCGTTCCGAAAGCAAAAATCCGTAGTTGGCAGAAGCACAGTGCGATAGCAAAATACTTACAAAGAAAATAGAGAAAAAGCACTCCGAAAAGGGTGTGGAAACGACGTTTTCCGTCACGAAAAGCCATGTTTCCGCAGGCAACAAGCATTGCTGCCGAGCCGCACAAGCAATCCGGCCGAACCGCACAAGCATTCCAGCCGCAGCACACAAGCATTGCAGACAAAGAAAATAAGCAACTTTTCGCATAAACATACGCCATGCTGGCTATTTATGCACATATTCATGCAATTTACCTAACGAAATCGCCCTCTTTCCACGCTATTTTCCGTTAGCCGAAGAAATGCTTCGTCAGCCAAAATCGCCAAATGCTATCATTCCGAAAGCACAATTCCCTGTTTCCCGACACCGTGCTTCTCGTTCTTCTTCCGTTTTCGCCCCGCCCCATACAAACGTTTATTACCTCTAAATAATAGAAGGAAACGAAGAAAAAGCATTATCTTTGCAGCCAATTAACTGAACAATAACTAAAAACAAGATAGACTTATGGCATTAAAAGCAGGTATCGTGGGCCTTCCCAACGTGGGAAAATCCACCCTTTTCAACTGCCTGTCCAGCGCAAAGGCACAGGCAGCCAACTTCCCCTTCTGTACCATCGACGCCCAAATGGGCCAGGTATCCGTGCCCGACGAGCGTCTGACCCGCCTGGCCGAGATTGTACATCCGGGACGCATCGTTCCCGCCGTGTGCGACATTGTCGACATCGCCGGCCTCGTCAAAGGTGCCAGCAAGGGCGAAGGCCTGGGCAACCAGTTCCTGGGCAACATCCGCGAGTGCGACGCCATCATCCACGTGCTGCGCTGCTTCGACAACGGTAACATCGTCCACGTAGACGGCTCCGTCAACCCCGTGCGCGACAAGGAAATCATCGACACCGAGCTCCAGCTGAAAGACCTTGAAACCGTAGAAAACCGCATCAAGCGCGTAGAAAAGGTAGCCAAGGTAGGCGGCGACAAGATGGCCAAGATAGAATACGGCCTGCTGCTGCGCTACAAGGAAGCCCTCGAACAGGGTCTCAGCGCCCGCACCGTGACTTGTGAAAATGAAGAAGAGGAAATCTGCGCCAAGCAGATGTTCCTGCTTACTACCAAACCCGTCCTCTACGTGTGCAACGTCGACGACACCTCTGCCGCCACCGGCAACGCTTACGTCGAGCAGGTACGCGAAGCCATCAAGGGCGAGGACGCCCAGCTGATGATTATCTCCGCACAGACCGAAGCCGACATTGCCGAACTGGAGACTTACGAAGAGAAACAGATGTTCCTCGAAGACCTCGGTCTGAAGGAAAGCGGCTGCAACCGCCTCGTCAAGGCCATCTACAGCCTGCTCAACCTGGAGACCTTCATCACCGCCGGCGAAATGGAAGTGAAAGCCTGGACTTACCACAAGGGCTGGAAAGCTCCGCAATGTGCCGGTGTCATCCACACCGACTTCGAGAAAGGCTTCATCCGCGCCGAGGTCATTAAGTACGACGACTACATCAAGTACGGTTCCGAAGCCGCCGTGCGCGAAGCTGGTAAGCTCAGCATCGAAGGCAAGGACTACGTGGTGCAGGACGGCGACATCATGCACTTCCGTTTCAACGTGTAAAGTTGAGTTGACGAGTTGACAAGTTAACGAGTTGACAAGGTTATAAGAGAATAGACGGAGAAGGCTTTGCGGGAGATATGCCCGAGCCTTCTCCGGTCTGTAATCCCCAATTAGAAAAACAAGCGCAAGCCAATGAAAGCAATCTTTTTATTCCTCCTCGCCTTTCTGGTTCTCCCCCTACAGGCACAGAGCGCAGCCGACAGTGTGACCATCAGCGGACGGGTGACCGACTACGAAGGACACCCCATCGACAGCTGTTCACTCTTCTGGCAAACACCGTCGTTCGACGATGTAGTCCAAGGCATGACAAATGCCGACGGACGTTACACGGTGCGCCTTCCCCGTGGGAAATACCAAAGCATGGGCGCTCTGCGCATGGATACCTATCCGCACACCCCAAAAGGTTCGACCCTGCCGGCCGCCGACCAACGGCTCGAATTCTGGGCATGGGATTTCATTGCCGACCGCGACACTACGCTCGACATCCGCTACCACCGCATGGAAGTCTACGGCCTGCGCGTGTTCCGCATCCCCGGCGCCATGCCCTGCTATCAGATATTCGTCCGCCCCATGAGCCTGACCCGTTTCCAACAGATGGAAGCGGATAAAGCCCAACATGCCCAAGACGTAAGCAACATCGAACAAGGAGCAGCACGCGACGATGCACGCGCCGTCCGCCTGGCTCCCACCCTCGACCGTCTGAAAGCTACCGTCTGGATAAACGGCGAAGAAGTCCCCATCCTGATGAAACAGGAAATCAAAGAATACTTTTCGGCCGACGAATGGGGAAACGCCTACCTGCTCACCGTAGACCGTCCCAAACAAGACACCGCCCTGCCCTATCACGTCTTCAAAGTAGAGTTGGAGGACTTGGACAACGGCGACCGCGGCGAAGGAATCTACTATATGGAGAAAGAACAGTATGTGACAGGGAAAGACTGTTAAACCCTCGAATCATAACAGAATAGCAAACCTCATTCTTACAGATATGGAAAAGCAGGAAGGAGAAATCAAAACAACAGGTAAGCATATAGGGAATACACTAAAAGAAGAACTTGCCAATCTGACAGTTGTCGCAAAATTTGCGACAACTGCCGAAAAGACTGTAGTTCGGTATGACGGAACGAATAAATAACGACTAAAATATCAACCCTCAAAAACAAATACATCATGAAGAACTATCTTATTGCAGGTACCGGCGGCGTAGGCGGAAGCATCGCTGCCTTCCTGGCACTGGCAGGTAAAAACGTCACCTGCATTGCCCGCGGCGAACATCTGGCCGCCATTCGCAAACACGGACTACGCCTTCACAGCGACTTGAAAGGCGAACATACCCTGAACATCCCCGCCTGCACGGCCGAAGAATATCAGGACAAAGCCGACGTCATCTTCGTCTGCGTCAAAGGTTACTCCATCGACTCCATCACCGACCTCATCCGCCGGGCTTCGAAACCCGAAACCGTTGTCATCCCCATCCTCAACGTCTACGGCACAGGCCCTCGCATCCAGCGACTGGTACCCGGCGTAACGGTGCTCGACGGCTGCATCTACATCGTAGGCTTCGTCAGCGGTAAGGGCGAAATCACCCAAATGGGACGGATATTCCGTCTGGTATTCGGTGCCCATCAGGGAACGGTTGTTCCCCGTGAAACACTGGAAGCTGTGCAACGCGACCTACAGGAAAGCGGCATCAAGGCCGAACTGTCCGACGACATCAACCGCGACACCTTCGTCAAGTGGTCGTTCATCTCGGCCATGGCCGTCACCGGAGCCTACTACGACGTGCCCATGGGCGAAGTACAGAAGCCCGGTCCCGTACGCGACACCTTCATCGGCCTCTCGCGCGAAAGTGCTGCCCTGGGCCGCAAGCTGGGCATCGAACCGAAAGAAGACCTGGTGGAGTACAACCTGAAAGTGATGGACAAACTCGACCCGCACAGCACCGCCTCCATGCAGAAAGACCTGGCCCGCGGACACGAAAGCGAAGTACAAGGATTGCTGTTCGACATGATTGCCGCCGCCGAAGCACAGGGCATCGACATCCCCACCTATCGCATGGTGGCGGAAAAGTTCCGAAATCTGTGACACGCAGATTTTGTCCTTTGCCGAATAAAAGCTACTTTTGGCAGCTGTAAACAAGAACAATAATCTAACTAACGAATAAAGATACGTCATGTTACCACTACTCAGCATCAACTGGAATCCCGATCCCGAACTGTTCAACCTTTTCGGCATCTCCATCCGCTACTACGGACTCTTGTGGATTATCGGCCTGGCCTTTGCCTATTTCATCGTACGCCGGCAGTACCGCGACCGTAAAATAGCCGACAGCCTCTTCGACCCACTGTTCTTCTACTGCTTTTTCGGCATTCTGATAGGTGCGCGTCTGGGGCACTGTCTGTTCTACGAGCCCGAATACTACCTGCACCACTTCTGGGAAATGGTACTTCCCATCAAGTTCCTGCCCGACGGCGGATGGAAGTTTACCGGCTATGCAGGCCTTGCCAGTCACGGCGGAACGTTGGGCCTCATCATTGCCCTGTGGCTCTACTGCCGCAAGACGAAGATGCACTACATGGACGTACTCGACATGATTGCCGTAGCCACCCCCATTACTGCCTGCTGCATCCGTCTGGCCAACCTGATGAACTCCGAAATTATCGGTATGCCTACCAACGTCCCCTGGGCGTTCGTATTCGAGCGGGTAGACGCGGTTCCCCGTCATCCGGCACAGCTTTACGAAGCCATCGCCTACTTCATCTTTGCGCTGGGCATGTTCTACCTCTATAAGAGAGGACAGAAAAAGCAGGAAGACAAACTGGAGACCGACTTCAGCACCACGCAACGCAAGTCGTCGTCCATGCAGCTCGATGCCTCGTTGCCCTATCCCCGCGGCTTCTTCTTCGGCCTTTGCCTGACGGAAATATTTGTCTTCCGTTTCTTCATCGAATTCCTGAAGGAGAATCAGGTAGCCTTCGAAGACAGCATGAGGCTGAACATGGGACAATGGCTCAGCATACCGTTTGTCATCATCGGCATTTACTTCATGTTCTTCTATCATAAGCACACTGCCACCCGGTAATCACCGGCGACAAGCGCATACTCATCCCAATCCGGATGCCAACGGCACAGGCGTTTCATCAGCAACACACGCCCGATTGTACCGTTTGCACCCGGATTTCTTACAATTACCTAACTATAAATGAGGGATATTTAGGAAATTTGCTGAATACTTTGTACCTTTGCCGACACTTTATTAACATAAAGGATAGCATAATGAGTCCACTCAACTTTACTCACATCTTGACACAGGCAGTCGATGAGCTATCGGAAAGCGAATCATACAAAGGACTGTTTCATCAACACACCGACGGCAATCCCTTGCCATCAGCCCAAGCCTTGCGCGACATTATCGAACTGGCACGAGCCATCATCTTCCCCGGCTATTTCGGCAATTCAACGGTCAACAGCCGCACTGTCACCTATCATATCGGCGTCAACGTAGAGCGTCTCTTCGACCTGCTGACCGATCAGATTCTGGCAGGACTCTGCTTCGGAAGCGACGGCGAATGTAGCTGCTGCACCGAAGTGCAACGGGAAGAAGCCGCCCAGATTGCAGCCAAGTTCATCAGCCACCTGCCTCAGTTGCGGCGCATACTGGCTACCGACGTCGAAGCTGCCTACAACGGCGACCCTGCCGCCCACTCGTTTGGCGAAGTCATCAGCTGCTATCCTGCCATCCGTGCCATCAGCAATTACCGCATAGCCCACGAACTGCTTGTTCTGGGAGTTCCCCTCATCCCGCGCATCATCACCGAAATGGCGCATAGCGAAACGGGAATCGACATCCATCCGGGTGCACAAATCGGAAGCCACTTTACCATCGACCACGGCACAGGCGTCGTAATCGGCGAAACCTGCATCATCGGCAACAATGTGAAGCTGTATCAGGGAGTAACCCTCGGAGCCAAGAGCTTCCCGCTCGACGAAGACGGAAAGCCCATCAAAGGCATCCCCCGCCACCCCATTCTGGAAGACGACGTCATCGTCTACTCCAACGCCACCATCCTGGGACGTATCACCGTAGGTAAGGGAGCCACCGTAGGCGGCAATATCTGGGTAACGGAAAACGTTCAGGTCGGTGCACGCATTGTACAGACCAAAGCCAAAAGATAAAGAACACAGTAGACGAGAGACAAGTAGACGAGAAACAAACAAGAATATGCCTTGTAGCCTGAAGCCTCGTCAACTTGTCAACTAAATCTAAAACAACATAGCAATGAGCGAACAACCTTTTGAAATGATTGCAAAAACCTTCCAGGGATTGGAAGAAGTCCTGGAAGCAGAACTGACTGCATTAGGAGCCAATGACATTCAGATAGGACGCCGTATGGTATCCTTCAGTGGAGACAAAGAAATGATGTACAAGGCCAACTTCTGCCTGCGTACCGCCATCCGCATTCTGAAGCCTATCAAGCACTTTACAGCCCAGGATGCCGATGAAGTATACGAGCAGATCAAAGCCATCCATTGGGAAGACTATCTGAGCGTAGACAACAGCTTCGCCATAGACGCCGTAGTCTTCAGCGAAGAGTTCCGCCACAGCAAATTCGTTTCATACAGGATAAAAGATGCCATCGTCGACTATTTCCGTGAAAAAACAGGAAAACGTCCCAACGTACGCATCAACAAGCCGGATGTACTGCTCAACATCCACATTGCCGAAAACAACTGTACGCTTTCGCTCGACTCCAGCGGCGAGTCGCTTCACCGCCGCGGATACCGTCAGGAAGCTGTCGAAGCACCGCTGAACGAGGTACTGGCAGCCGGTATGATTCTGATGACAGGCTGGCATGGCGAGTGCGACCTCATCGACCCCATGTGTGGTTCGGGAACCATCCCCATCGAAGCGGCACTCATTGCCCGCAACATTGCTCCGGGAGTCTTCCGCAAGGAATTTGCTTTCGAGAAGTGGCCCGATTTCGACCGCGACCTTTTCGACGAAATCTACAACGACGACAGTCAGGAGCGCGAGTTTACCCACAAAATCTACGGCTACGACAACAATCCCAAGGCCAACACAATAGCCATGCACAACATCAAGGCTGCCGGTGTCAGCAAAGATGTAGTTCTCAAGCTGCAACCTTTCCAACAATTCGAGCAGCCGAAGGAGAAGAGCATCATCATTACCAATCCGCCCTACGGCGAACGCATATCCAGCAACGACCTGCTCGGACTTTACGAAATGATTGGCGAACGGCTGAAACATGCCTTTACCGGAAACACAGCCTGGATTCTGTCCTACCGTGACGAATGCTTCGACAAGATCGGGCTGAAAGCCACCAAACGCATACCGCTGCTGAACGGAGCACTCGATTGCGAGTTCCGCCAGTACGAAATATTCGACGGAAAATACAAGGATTTCCGTGCCGAAGGAGAAGAACTGAGCAAGGAGCCCAAAGACTTCAAAGAACATCGTCCGGCCGCTCCCCGCAAGGACTTCAAGCCCCGCGAACGCCACAGCTTCAACGAAGGCGAACGGAAAGACTTCAAACCCCGTGAACGGAAAGACTTCCAGCCACGGGAGAAAAAAGAGTTCAAGTCCGACCGCAAACCCCGCTCCGGCGAATCGTATCCCGAACGGAAAAGAAGAGAAAAACACCAATAACCCCATAAAGATATGAGAAGAATCAGTAAAGGCATCGCCACCCTGTTATTGGCTGTGGCCACCTTGTCAGAGACACCCATTATGGCACAAGAAAACGTATCGAACGAACAGAAATACCCCACGCTGGAAGACCTCATCCCCGGCGGTGAAACCTATCGCTATGCCGAAAACCTGTACAGCGTACAGTGGTGGGGCAACCGTTGCATCAAACCGGGTGTCGACTCGCTTATGACCGTCGACCCAAAGAACGGTAAGGAGACCCTGATTGCCACCCGGGCAAAGGTAAACGAAGTGCTCAGCGCACAGACCGGAACTGATAGCAACAAGAATTACGGCAGCCTGCAACACTTCTACAATACCCAGTTCCCCTGGGCCGACAAACCTTATATGCTCATCAAGAGTGCAAAAGGTTACATTGTCTACGACTTCGAGAAAAACGAGATTGTAAAAGCCTATCCCCAAGCCGCAGAACAGAAAGGAGCCAATATCGACTTCACTGCCGAAGGCGGACACATCGCCTACACCGTAGGCAACAACCTCTACGTGGACAACCACGCTGTAACCAACGAGCCCGAAGGCATCGTCTGCGGACAATCGGTTCACCGCAACGAATTCGGCATCAGCAAAGGTACCTTCTGGAGTCCTACGGGCAGCCTGCTTGCCTTCTATCGCATGGACGAGTCGATGGTGACCCAATATCCGTTGGTCGACGTCACCGCCCGCATCGGCACCGTAGAGAATATCCGCTACCCGATGGCCGGCATGACCAGCCACAAGGTCAGCGTAGGTATCTACAACCCTGCCACGCAGAAGACTGTCTATCTGAATACAGGTGACCCGACGGACCGTTATTTCACCAACATTTCGTGGGCACCCGACGAGAAGAGTCTTTTCCTCATCGAAGTGAACCGCGACCAGAATCACTCCAAGCTGTGTCAGTATAATGCCGAGACAGGCGAACTGATGCAGACGCTCATCGAAGAGACGCATCCCAAATATGTGGAGCCGCAAACTCCTATCGTCTTCCTGCCATGGGACAGCAACAAGTTCATCTATCAGAGTCAGCGCGACGGCTATAACCATCTGTACGTGTACGACTTAGCTAAACTTTCAGCCAACCAACCCCAGAAACTCGATGCCAAAGCCATCGAAAAGATGTGGAGCCTGGTACAGAAAGTTGGCAGCGGAAAGAACATCAAAGAAGCCGCAGGTGTGCAACTGACGCAAGGTGAATGGCTGGTACAAGGCATTCTGGGTTTCAACGCCAAGAAGAAAGAAGTCATCATCACAGCTACCAAGGAATCTCCTCTGCAGAGCAATGTGTACAAGGTGAACGTGAACAATGGCAAGATAACACTGCTGGACAACGGACAGGGCGTACACAATGCACAACTCTCCGCATCGGGCACATACCTGCTCGACAACTGGTCGGCTCCCGACGTGCCGCGCATCATCGACATCGCTTCGACAGCCAACGGCAAGGAGACCGTACGCCTGCTCACGGCTAAGAATCCCTTCGAAGGCTTCATCATGCCCCGTGTAGAAGTAGGTACGCTGAAAGCTGCCGACGGCAAGACCGACCTGTACTACCGTCTCATCAAGCCGGCCGACTTCGATCCTGCCAAGAAATATCCCGCCATCATTTACGTATACGGAGGCCCGCACGCCCAGATGCTCGTAAACAACTGGAATTATGCCGCCCGCGGCTGGGACATCTATATGGCCAACAGAGGTTATATCATGCTCACCCTCGACAACCGTGGCAGTAGCAACCGTGGTCTGGAGTTCGAAAACTGCACTTTCCGTCACCTGGGCATCGAAGAAGGTAAAGACCAGGTGAAAGGTGCCGAATTCCTTCAATCGCTGCCGTATGTTGACGCCGACCGCATCGGTGTGCACGGCTGGAGCTTTGGCGGACACATGACTACCGCCCTGATGCTCCGCTACCCCGAAATCTTCAAGGTAGGCGTAGCCGGCGGACCGGTCATCGACTGGAAATTCTACGAAGTGATGTACGGCGAACGTTATATGGACACGCCGCAGGCCAATCCGGAGGGTTACAAACAGTGCGACCTGAAGAACCTGGCCGGACAGCTGAAGGGACACCTGCTCATCATCCACGACGACCACGACCGCACTTGTGTGCCTCAGCACACTCTGTCGTTCATGAAGGCCTGTGTGGATGCACGTACCTATCCCGACCTGTTCATCTATCCCACACACGACCACAACGTGTTGGGACGCGACCGCGTACATCTGCACGAAAAGATTACCCGCTACTTCGACGATTACCTGAAAAAGAAATAAACCACAACGGGAATATTCCCACTTTACAAAGAACTGAAATTCAAAACAATAAAGAAAGATGAAAGTATTACTATTAGGCTCTGGTGGCCGCGAACACGCTTTGGCTTGGAAGATAGCCCAAAGTCCGAAAGTTGAGAAACTGTACATCGCTCCCGGCAATGCCGGCACCTCACAGGTAGGCGAAAACGTAGACATCAAAGCTACGGATTTTGCTGCCCTCAAGGTTTTTGCACTGGAACGTGCCATCGACATGATTGTCGTTGGTCCCGAAGACCCGCTGGTACAAGGCATCTTCGACTACTTCAAGAATGACATTACCACACAGAACATTGCCATTATCGGCCCCTCTGCCAAAGGCGCACAACTGGAAGGCAGCAAAGAGTTTGCCAAAGAGTTCATGAAGCGCTACAACATCCCTACCGCCCGCTACAAAAGCGTGACGGCCGAAACACTGAACGAAGGTCTCGCCTTCCTGGAGACACTTTCCGCTCCCTACGTGCTGAAAGCCGACGGCCTCTGTGCAGGTAAGGGCGTACTGATTCTCCCCACCCTGGAAGAAGCCCAGAAAGAACTGAAGGAAATGCTCGACGGCATGTTCGGAAACGCCAGTGCTACGGTAGTCATCGAAGAGTTCCTGAGCGGTATCGAATGCTCCGTATTCGTCCTGACCGATAGCGAACACTACAAAGTGTTGCCCGTAGCCAAGGACTACAAACGCATCGGCGAAGGCGACAAAGGCCTGAATACCGGCGGTATGGGTAGTGTGACTCCCGTTCCGTTTGCCAACGACGAATTCATGGAGAAGGTACGCGAACGCATCATCGAGCCCACTATCAACGGTCTGCGCGAAGAGGGTATCCTCTACAAAGGCTTCCTGTTCCTGGGACTGATCAACGTACAGGGCGAACCGATGGTTATCGAATACAACGTACGCATGGGCGACCCTGAAACCGAAAGCGTCATGCTGCGTCTGCAAAGCGACATCGTAGACCTGTTCGAAGGTGTGTACAACGTCAACCTCAATACGAAATCCATGATCTTCGATCCGCGTACGGCAGCCTGCGTCATGCTGGTCAGCGGCGGTTACCCCGGCGAGTACAAGAAGGGACTGCCCATCACCGGCTTTAACCTGGTAGAGACGACCGACAGCATCCTGTTCCACGCCGGCACAGCGATGAAAGACGGACGTGTCGTTACCAACGGCGGACGTGTCATTGCCGTATGCTCATACGGTGAGACCAAGGAAGAAGCTTTGGAAAAGAGCTATAAAGTAGCCGACATGCTGAGCTTCGAAGGTAAATACTTCCGCCGCGACATTGGGTTCGACTTATAAGTGTATTGGAACTTAGCTATAGTATCTGACTCCCCTCCTTCTGGAAGGAGGAGAGTTTCAGATACCTTTGTTCTGACACCCCCTCACGCTGAATAACAAAGTAAACCCATTCATTCTCATTCCTCCGTCGCCCTTTTATGTACAACCGAAGATTCCAAAACAAAGTGACGGCAGGCCATTTCACGCTTCCTGTCGCCATTTTTATTTCTCTCTTCTGCTGGGCGCTGGCTGCCCTGCTGCTCCCCGAAGACAGTACCGGAAGAAGCATCGCTTCCTTATGGAGCACTTTCGGGCACTTCGACCTGCCTGCATGGGCCGACCGCCTGTCCAGTTTCCTGCTGTATGTCGTCATCGGATATTTCCTCATCGAGCTGAACAACACGTTTGCCATCATCCGCCTGCGTGCTTCGGTGCAGACTACCCTCTACATCCTGCTTATATCCGCCTGTCCCAGCATGCACCTGCTTTATGCGGGCGACGTGGCTGCCGTCCTGTTCCTGATAGCCCTGTTTTTCCTGTTCCGCAGCTATCAGAAGCCTCACGCCTCGGCCGACCTGTTCCATTGCTTTGTCTTCATCGGACTCGGAAGCCTGTTGTGGCCACAACTCACTCTGTTTGCTCCTGTCTTCTGGATAGGTGCCCGTAATTTCCGCTCGCTCCATCTTAAAAGCTTTTTCGCATCGCTCGTCGGCTGGAGTCTGCCCTACTGGTTTCTGCTGGGCCATGCGTTCTATCACGGGGACATGCCGTTGTTCTACCGTCCGTTTCAGGAACTGGCCACCTTTCAACCCATCCGTTTCGACTTCCAGCCCTGGGAGCTGGCTACGGTTGGCTATCTGTTCATCCTCTTCTCCGTCAGTGCAGGACATTGCCTGGCTATGGGCTACGAGGACAAGATACGTACCCGCAGTTACCTGAACTTCCTGCTGTTGCTATGTTTCTGCACTTTCGTGTACATCGTATTACAGCCGTCGCAGTGCGTCCATCTGCTGTCGCTGCTGCTGATTGGTACCAGCATTCTGGCAGGTCATCTGTTTGCCCTGACCCACAGCCGCAGCTCCAACATCTTCTTCACCTGTTCGCTCGTATTGTTATTCCTGTTATTCATCTTCAACGTATGGACGCTTTTATAGACACACTGATACAGCTGCTTATCGACTGGGGCTATGTCGGACTGTTCATTTCGGCCCTGCTGGCCGGCAGTATCATTCCCTTCAGTTCCGAACTGGTGCTGGTGGCGCTGGTCAATGTCGGGCTCAGTCCTGCCGTCTGCGTACTGTCGGCCGCCTTGGGCAATACGGTGGGCGGCATGACGTGCTACTACATGGGCCGATTGGGACGCATCGACTGGATTGAGAAATACTTCAAGGTGAAGAAAGAGAAGATAGACCGGATGCAACACTTCCTGCAGGGCAAAGGTGCCCTGATGGCTTTCTTTGCCTTCCTGCCTTTTGTGGGCGAAGCCATTGCCATCGCCCTAGGCTTCATGCGCAGCAACCTGATGCTGACTACCGTTTCGATGTTCATCGGCAAGCTGCTCCGCTACATGGCCATGCTTTGGGCATTGCAGGGGGCACTGACGGTTATTGGTTAGTTGACGAGGGGACGAGTTGACAAGGGAACGAGTTGACAAGTTGACGAGGGGACAAGTTAACGAGTTAACGAGGGAACAAGGAGGAAAGAACTTAAAAACTTAGAAACTCAAAAACTTAAAAACTCAAAAACTTAAATGCAAAGAATCATTGAACAGACTGCCGACGGAAGCGCCACGCTGTTCGTCCCCGAACTGAACGAACACTACCACTCGGTGAAAGGGGCGCACACCGAATCGCAACACATATTCATCGACATGGGGCTCAATGCCACTGCCGCCGTTTTTCCGCATGTTTTAGAGGTAGGCTTCGGCACGGGGCTCAATGCCCTGCTGACGCTCGAAAATGCCGGGAAAACGCAAAAAAAGGTGCACTACACGGGCATTGAGCTTTATCCCCTTGCCTGGGAGGAGGTGGACACCCTGCACTACAGCGACAATCCGCTGTTTCGGGAGCTGCATGCCGCCCCCTGGGAAACGGATGTCGAAATCACTCCCTGGTTCACCCTCCGGAAAACGCAAATCGACGTAGCGAACCCCGCCGCTGTCCTTCCCGCCGCGAGTTACGACGTAGTCTATTTCGATGCCTTTGCGCCCGAAAAGCAGCCGGAAATGTGGGACGAGTCCGTCTTTCGCCGCCTCTTTGCCGCCATGAGTCCCGACGGCATCCTCACTACTTACTGCGCCAAGGGGGTAGTCCGCCGTCTGTTGCAATCCATCGGATTCACAGTAGAGCGTCTGCCCGGCCCTCCGGGAGGAAAAAGAGAGATACTTCGGGCCAGAAAAACAGCCGCCCTGTAAGCACGGAAAAGGCCCCGATTTTTTCCCAGTTAGGAAAAAATTACTGCCCAGTTAGAGAAAAATATTTTCCTAACTGGGGAAAAAATATACCCAAACTGAACAATATTTCTTTATTGAGTCCACACTTTAAAAGTCCGTTCCCTATGAGTCTCTTCATAACCGCTATCACTTTGCTCTGTCATCCTGAACGCAGTGAAGGATCTCTTTCGAAAGCTATGTGATAACAGATCCTTCACTGCGTTCAGGATGGCAGAATGATAACTATGTTATGTGCCAAAATAAAAAGTGTACTTTTTAAAGTGGACGCTTTATTTAAAAAAGCCTACTACCTCCCCCCTTCACTTCCGATAACAGATCAGGACAGGATTCGTCTCTTCGTCCAACCGGCTTAAGGCGGCTTTATCGTCCGGCTGACACGCAATTTCTCCACTCTTCAGCATGACTACAAAGCGACTGACTTCCATCGGATGGATGTAGAAATAGACATTCTCGTCGTCTTCCCAGACGGGTATCGGGACGACGGACTGATCCATCAACTTGGGCGAAACCTTGTCGTGCAAGAAGATACCGACACGACATTCCTGTGTCTTCTTGTCATAAATGAAGTGATTGAGGTAATTTCCCCGAGAGAAAAAGAACAGTATAAACCGCTCGCCTTCAGTATAGTGTTGGATGTTATGCACGCCTCCCAACCGGGTCAGCGACTTCAGGATGTCTTTCTCGCCGCTACGCTCCGCGTGCTCTTTCACCGCCGCGCTGGTGGGACGGTCGCGGTAGCTGAACGACAGATAAGGATAGATGCCGTTCTTCCCGATTGCCAAGACACTGTCCGAGGCAAGGTGTTTGAAGCGTATGCCGACAGAAGTCTTGCTGAAAAAGCTTTCTCCGGTGAAATAAGTGTCCGAATGATAGCCCCGGTTGTATGCGTCCTTCGATATCCATTTGTTGACAACTTGTGCAGCACTGTCCAACTCCTGTATCAAGTACGAAGGCGACGTGCCGGGGAAATAGACATCTGCGTATATCCGGTTAGCGTCGATGCCTATATAACGGCTCCGGGCATTCTGCTGTTGCTTCAGCGTGACCGCATGACTAAACTTCATGTCGGGCAATCCGTAATACAAAATGCACTGCTTCCTGCTGTCGAAGATGTAGAATAGGTTTCCCGCAATGCCACAATCCGTTGGCGCTACATACTCGGACGGGCCTTCTCCCCTACTGCCGACCATACCGATATAGCTGCCGTCCTTACGGAACATAAGTACCGACCTGGCCATGACGCCATCCAAAACAAAAATGGTATCTCCCTGCATACAAAGCTGGTTGATGCGCCCCAACAGAGACTCACGGGTCGTCTCCAGCGGAATATACCGCACATCCTTGAAGAAAGCAGACAGAGGCATCTGCTTTTCGTATGCAATGGAATCCAAATCGACAGTCAGCACATCCTGACCGGGCAGAACAGACGATACACCTGTTTCTTCCTGAACAACAGTCTTTTGCTTCGGCCCTTGACAGGAGATGAAGCATAAAGCAGTCAAAAGTAAAACAAATCTGTAGGACATAATGATACAATTCTTTTTAAGTAAAACCTATCAAAAGGAATTTAAAACAAAATACAAATAAGAGACCTATTACGTCAGCACGTTATTCCTTCAACTTCTGAATAATAACAACCGGATTGGATTCCTCGTCCATCTGGCGGAACTTCTTGAACATGCTGCGTACATATTCGGAATGGAAATCGCGTTCGTCATAATTCCAATCCGCAAGTTCGCCCTCCAAACACCATGCATCCATCGCGCGATACGATATCATATATCCGTCCTGCATGTATAGCTGACGGGGCGAACAAGCCAATCCTCCCAAATATTTGTTATACAGCTCATGTGTCGTATTCACTTTACCGGTTTCCCTGTCGTAAATACTTATCATCTTACCTTTTGCATCTGAATATGAAAAGAGGAGACGCTTCTCTGATTGTACCATCCATTCTATTCCTGTGATATAGTTATCGCGTATGGCTGTTTTCAAGGCAGTCGCTCCATCGGCTTTGATGTATTGCTCGGGCAACCGTCTGTCTCCGAAATCCACTTTATAGACAGCACCCACTTCCCCTTCTTTTACACCGTATAGAACATCAAAAGGCCAAATGGTAAACATGGCTTCATCGGCGGAAGCACTGGTGTATCTGTCAATTCCCCAGCCAGTATTTCCAGGATCATCGAAAGGCAGAAAAGCTTCCACCTCATCATTTCCCTCAGCTACGGGAAGCTTATATAGGGAATAATACCCCATATCACTGATACTACCAACATTTACAATATAAATATCTTTCCCCTGAATAAACATATCCATGCCCCAAATCCTGGAAGCATCTTTCGAATATACAAACTGGCCGTTTTCGTCATAAACCATGATTTTCCCTTTCATTTTGTCGTAAATGAACATACGGCTTTCCTGAACGGCAAAAGCTGTTATTCCCAGATATTCCTTCGGTCCGTTTCCTACAGAACAGACTTTGGACTGCAAACGTCCTGTTTCGTCGAACACATACACTGCATTACTCATGTTGTCAACGACGTAAATCCGGTGGTTCTGATAAATCAGATTGGATATTTCGCCTATCAGACAATCCTCTCTCGTTTCTAAAGGTACCACCAGTACACTGTCTTCCACCCACGAAGAATAATCCAGGTTATCCGAGATATTATCCCAATCTATAACAATGGAGGTAATCTCCTCCTGACCTTCGCTCCGCTTTTCGGTGCATCCTACCATTAAAAATGCCAATAAAACGCCCAACAGGCAACGATTCGGCAATAACGCTCCTCTCAATAAAATAAGAAAATGTTTCATGTGTATTATTTTCGGTTTATAGTTTATACTCCAAAAGTCTGCAAAAGCCTCCATACAGCCAAGAAAATGAGCGTGCAAAAACGTGCATTTTGCTTCGCAGTGTGCAAACAGCCGTCAAACAGCCTACAACGACCTCACAAACTCGTCCCACGCCTGCGGAGAAGACTCGGGCAACGAGAACTTGACACTGAGGCGACGGCGGATACTGGTCACGGCCGTAGGAGTCAGATGGAGGAAAGCGGCTATCGACTTGATGGAGAAGTCGGCACGTATCAGCAGGCTGACGCGGAGCTCCTGGCGGCTGACACGCACAGGGCCTGTCGTCAGCTTGCGCAGGAAGCCGTCGAGCAACTGGTCGGCCTCGGTCTCCAACTGCTGCCAGTCGTCTTCGGTGACGGGCGCGGCTGTCGTTTCCTTCTTGCGGAAAAGCAGGCAGGCATCCGAAACGGAAAAGCGTTGTTTCATCAGACGGCGGCGCTGCTCTTCCTCTTCCAGGCAGCGCAAGGTGTGTGCCAGCAGCTGTTTTTCGTCAGTCAGTTGCCGGCAACGGCTTTCGCTGTCGGTCAGCTGATGGGAAGCCGACTGAAGCTGTTCTTCCAGCTGGCTGATGCGACGGCGCGTATCTTCCTGGTACTGAACGCTGTTGCGATAGGCCTCGGCCTGCAACTGCTCGGCCACCTGCAAACGCAGACGCATGACCTTACGCCGATGCAAATAATAGAGTGTACCACCACACGCAAACAGGACAAACACCACCAAGATGGCGACATTCGTCTGACGCTGACGCAGGTTCTGAAGCTTCAAACGCTGGTTCTCCTGTTCACGAAGCTGGTAATTGTAATGTGAATGAGCGCTTCGGACTTCATCCGTTTTAGTCAACTTACGGATGGAATCGCCCAGCAATAATGCCTGATAAAGATATTGGGCAGCAGGAACCGTTTTTCCCTGCGATAAAGCGATGGAAGCTAAACCCCTGTTAGCCATTTCCTTGACATCCAATGAGCCATACAATAATAATTTATTATAGTAACATTCTGCAGAATCTTTTTCATTAATAAAATGATAAAATCGTGCTGCAGTATAGTAAGTACCACTCCTCTCACTTTTTGGGACATCCTGTAAAGCGATTTGCAACGAACGGCGAGCTGCTTCGTAATTCCCTTCTTCCGTATATAAACGTGCTATCAAAGATTGTATTCCATTCCCTAAAGCCTTCTTACCCAATAAAAGACTTAACTGATAGGCACGCTGATAATAATATAAAGCACTGTCCCGTTGTTCCAAAAGCACAAAAGTATGACCGATATCCCTGTTACTATATATCATGCCCACACTATCCTGAAGTAAGATTTTGCACTGGAAGCTTTGCCTGTACACTTCCAACGCTTCGGGATAAAGATTCTGCCTTTTGAACAACGTCCCCATCTGCGAAAGGACCAGCTTTTTCACCGTCATATTCACCCGATCCTTATCCTCGCGCACCGCGTCGAGTGCCCGCTGAAAATAGGCCAACGCCTGTGGCGCATCGCCCAAGTCGCTATACACGCGGCCGGCATAATAGTAGGCTTCGGGCAGGTGGGGAAGGCGTTTGTGATGCTCGTAGTAGGCCACTACGGGCAGGATAGCGCTGTCCGACGTATGCACGATGTAGGCCTTGTCCCTCGCCTTGATGCAAAGCAGACGGTAGTACATGCGGACGTACAGCGGTTCGTCCGCCGTGTCGGCGGCATAGGAGGCAAGCAGGGTACAGGCACTGTCCGGCAGCACGGACGCCAGACTGTCCGCCGCAAGCAGCAGCGACGGATAGGGCTTGGGGCGGCAGCCGCTCAGGCACAGCAGCACGCACAGGGCGGCAAACAGAACGGGCAGGCTTTTAAGCGACGTACCCGGGTGTGTTTTTTCGATTGCATTCATGTTCGTTTGTACGTATAAGGTCTGCATGCAAATATCCGACTTATCGACTACACACCCAAAACAATTTGTATCAAATACCTTCGATGACGTAACATCGCGTGTTAAAAATTCAGGCTTCACCCTTGCAACGGGTTGCAAAAGTTACACAAATGTTACATCAGACTTGCACGTACGTTACATAAACTTGCACATACGTTACATCCTTCACCACATCATCTTGTTTATCAACAGATTAACAAACACCCATCGAACAGGCTTAAATCCCGAAGAAATAGAAAAATCCGGAAAGGTGAAAGCAAGAGGTGAAACTTCCGTGAAACCGGATGTTTCATCCTATCTACCTGACTGCCAAGACCCTGGAAGCTAAGTGAAGGCGTGAAAGCAATTTCCCTCTTTCCCACTCTTCATCTGTGTAAATCCGCCTCATCAGTGTAGTCCGCGTATCCATCCTTCACCCACAAAGTAGCACTTTTCATTCCCAACCATCCACTTTAGCCGCGTAACATCCATAGTTAGCCGCCGCAACAAGCAATGTCCGGCCAAACGACAAGCAATCCCGCCGCATATTGCAAGCAATGCCGCCGGGTTCTGCCGACAAAGCCCACGAGTATGACTCACAAACCTGCCAAGTATTGCCTGCAATCCCCACGAGTATTGCTTGCATGGCTCGCGAGCCGTGCAAGTGTTGCTCGCGAGCCGTGCAAGTGTCTCTCAAGAGCGATGCAAGTATGGCACAGGTATAGTCAAGAAATCATCTAATCCTTATCGCTACACAATTTATAAACTTCGCATGCAGTCATCAGGAAAGCACCCGGTCCATAAAGTTCCGTCATATCGCGAGTCACTTTCTTAGGATCGGCCCCAATGGGCTGTACCCAGCACAACTTCCCATCCGGATCTACAGCCTCAGCCAAAGCCTGCCAGCCTTTTTTGACTATAGGCAGAAAATCGGCAGCCGGTAAATAGCCGTGGTTGATGCCATAGGCCAAACCATAAACGATGAAACCTGTCGAACTGGTTTCGGGCGAAGGATAGCTGTCGGGGTCGAGCAGACTGGCATGCCAATATCCGTCCTTTCCCTGAAGTCCGGCCAAACGGGTGGCAAACTCTGTGAACAGCGCCTCATAGAAGGGACGGAATTCAGTATCAGCCTCGGGCAGCGTTTTCAGTATTTCGGCCAGACCGGCAATTACCCAACCGTTGCCTCTGCCCCAAAATACCTTTTTGCCATTGGCCTCGCGCTGGTCGAAGTAACGGCTGTCCCGATAAAACATTTTCTCTTCCTTGTCATACAGATGATTGTAGGTAGCCTTAAACTCGGCATCCATGAAATGCATGTATTTGCGATTGCCGGTCAGACGGTACAGGCGGGTGTACACTGCAGGAGCCATAAACAAAGCATCGCACCACGTCCAGCGTTCCAGACGAAGCTGGGGTACACGGAAATCGACACTACCGTTCGAAGGATGATTCACCACCCACTCCGTACGTGCCAGCGTAGGTTCAAGCATATTTTTATCCCTAAATTTCTCGTACAGGTCAATGTAGGTCTGAGCTACACAGAAGTCATCGGCATGATACATCCGGTTGCCCAATTGCCAACGCTGCCCGGAGAAAGTTTTCTTCATCCATTTATAATAGGTAGAATCGCCCGACAGTTCTGCCCAATCGCATAGCCCCATATACCATGCACCTGCCACCCAGCCACGCTGGTCTTTCGCCCCATGCGAAGTGTTAGGAAACTCCTTGATTTGCCAGTCGGCTACTTTCTTGCCCAAAGTTTTCACGGCCTGACAGCTCCAGAACTCCTCGGACTGAGCCACGGAAACCGTAGCTTTATTATTGACCATGTTTCCTTCTGCATAAGCAGAGATCACACCTGCGGACAAACACAATGCCGCACCATACAATTTAATCCATGTTTTCATGATACAAAAAAATCGTTTATTTAAAATTATTTAAGTTTCGCAAGTTTATTAATCGGTTGTAGTTAAGGAGTTAAGAAGTTAAGGAGTTAAGGAGTTAAGCCAGTACCTTTGTGAAAAGGATACAGGCTATTGGCTTTAACTCCTAGCCCACCTTGGTGGGCGATAACTCCTTTTAACTTCTTTAACTCCTGAAAGTTTCGCATTTGCGAAACTTGAGTTAATTAACCTGAACAAAAATAGTGATTTATGCATATACTTTGCATCAACAGCCCCAATTATCCACTAGAAAAGCAGAATTAAATCTGCCCTCAAAACATGCCGATTCACTTTTAATGATTATTTTTGCAACCGGATAAAACCTTTATGGCCTCAGGCTGTTAATAAAAAAATGAAGAATGAAGAACAAGAAAATGAAGAATGAGGAATGAAGAATTAGTTATCATTTACCATTAATCATTCATCATTAACCATTCATCATTCACCATTAACCACTTACCATTATTCTATTAATAATATGGCGAACAAAAAGAATGCGCTTGTCATCATGGTTATAGCACTGCTGGTGCTGCTGGTAGGAGTAACCATCCTGCTGTTTACAGAGAAAAAGACCAATAGCGAACTCGTACAGGAATTCCAGCTGGAAAAGGAAGACCTGGAAAACGAATACACCCGATTTGCACAGCAATACGACGAACTGAAGCTGACCGTCTCGAACGACTCGCTGGCTTACCTGCTGGAACAGGAACAGCTGAAGACACAACGGCTGCTGGAAGAACTGCGCACCGTAAAGAGCAGCAACGCCAGCGAAATACGCCGGTTGAAAAAAGAACTGGCTACCCTGCGCAAAGTCATGATAGGCTACATCAACCAGATTGACTCACTGAACCGCCTCACGGCTCACCAGAAAGAAGTGATAGCCGAGGTGACGCAGAAGTATCATGCCGCCTCGCAGCAGATCAGCAGCCTGTCGGAAGAAAAGAAAAACCTGAACGAGAAGGTGACCCTTGCCGCCCAGCTGGACGCAACCGGCATCACCCTCGAAGCCCAGAACAAGCGTGGAAAAAAGGCACGGAAGATAAAAGATGCCGTAAAACTGAAAATAGACTTCACCATCGCCAAGAACATCACGGCCGAAACGGGCGAACGGACCCTGTACGTACGCATTGCCAAGCCTGACAACTCCGTGCTGACACAAAATTCATCGGACACCTTCACTTACGAAAACCGCCAGCTACCCTACTCCATCAAGAAATACATCGAATACAACGGTGAGGAACAGAACGTGACCGTCTACTGGAATGTGGAAGAATACCTCTACGCAGGTACTTATCAGGTCTACATCTTCACCGACGGCACCATGATAGGGTCGAAGGAATTTACGTTGAAGTAAGAAGTGGAAAGGGGGACGGGAGAGAAGAGAAGTTAAAGAAGTTAGAGAAGTTAAAGAAGTTAAAGGCCGATAGATTTCAAACCCTAAACCCTAAACCCTAAACCCTCATCCCTAAACCCTAAACCCCCAAAACCATCCCCATATAAAAAAGTTTAAAGAATTTTGCCGTATCAACGAAAGCACATACATTTGCATCGTTGCCTATGCAATAATTGTTGCTATAAAAAGCTTTATTCTATCACTTACATAAAGGTATGTACAAAATGAAAAAAGTATTCTGTATCATCTACTTGGCACTGATCACCCTGCCGGCGGGCGCACAGCGTGTCCTCAGCCTGGATAGTTGTCGTGCATTGGCCATCGCCAACAACAAAGAATTGCTGATAAGCCAGGAAAAAATCAATGCCGCACACTACCAGAAGAAAGCGGCATTCACCAACTACCTCCCCAAGCTGTCGGCAACAGGCGGATATATGCGCAACCAGAAAGAATTCTCCCTGCTGAGCGATGCACAGAAAGGCGCACTCGGATCGGTAGGTACACAGGTCAGCGGCGCCATGCAGAGCGGCATACAGGGATTGCTGACACAGCACCCCGAACTGATACAGAATCCGCAATTCATGGCATTGCTGCAAGCATTGGGAAGTGCCGACATCGCCACCCCGCTCAACAATCTGGGCAACGCGCTCGTTGATGCCTTCCGCACCGACACCCGCAACATGTATGGCGGAGCACTGACCCTGACACAACCCCTCTATATGGGTGGAAAGATACGAGCCTACAACAAGATTACCCGATATGCCGAAGAGCTGGCACGCCAGCAACACAACAGCGGCATGCAGGACGTCATACTGAGCACCGACCAGGCCTACTGGCAGGTGGTGTCGCTGGCCAATAAGAAAAGGCTGGCCGAAAGCTACCTGCAACTGTTGCAGAAGCTGGACGGCGACATGCAGAAGATGATAGCCGAAGGAGTGGCTACCAAAGCCGACGGACTGTCGGTAAAGGTAAAGGTGAACGAAGCCGAAATGACCATGACCAAGGTAGACGACGGACTGAGCCTGGCACGCATGCTGCTGTGTCAGTTGTGCGGTCTGGACTTGAGCAGCCCCATCACCCTGGCCGACGAACAGGAAGAAGACCTGCCCCTATCCTCCATAGCTGCCAACGGAATCGACCTGGAGCAGGTGTACAGTCTGCGCCCCGAAGTACGCAGTCTGGAGCTTGCGGCAGAGATATACAAGCAGAAGGTAAACGTAGAGCGCTCGGCCTACCTGCCCTCCATCGCCCTAATGGGAAACTACATCGCTACCAATCCGTCCGTCTTCAACAGCTTTGAAAAGAAGTTCAAAGGCATGTGGAACGTAGGCGTAGTCGTATCGATGCCGATATGGCACTGGGGTGAAGGCATCTACAAAGTGAAAGCTGCCAAGGCGGAAGCCCGCATCGCCCGCTACCAACTGGAAGAAGCCAAGGAGAAGATAGAACTGCAAGTCAGCCAGTCGGCCTTCAAAGTGCGCGAAGCGACCAAAAAGCTGGCCATGGCCGAGAAGAACCTGGAAAAAGCCAACGAAAACCTGCGTTACGCCAATCTGGGCTTTGAAGAAGGAGTAATACCCGCCAGCAACGTGCTCGAAGCACACACGGCATGGCTTTCGGCACAGTCGGAAAAGATTGACGCACAAATCGACGTGAAGCTGACCGAAATCTATCTGAAGAAGGCGACGGGAGTGTTGCAGTAAGGGGAGCCTCACCCCCGGCCCCTCTCCCAAGGAGAGGGGGGAAGGGAATGAATATTCAAAAACTTAAGAACTTAAGAACTTAAGAACTTAAAAACTTAAATCCCCCTCGTCAACTCGTCAACTTGTCAACTAAAAACTTATAAACTTAAAAACTCAAAAACTCATAAACTAAAATGGATACAAAATCACAAAACAGCAATATGCTGTTGGCATTCCTCACGCTGACCGGAGTGATTGCCATTGTTGCCGTCATTGGCTTCTTTATGCTGCGCAAAGGTCCTGAAATCGTACAGGGACAGGCAGAAGTAACCGAATACCGCGTGTCGAGCAAGGTACCCGGACGTATCCTGGAATTCCGTGTCAAGGAAGGACAAACCGTCCGTGCAGGAGACACACTGGCCATACTCGAAGCACCCGACGTGCAGGCCAAACTGGAACAGGCACGTGCTGCCGAAGCTGCCGCACAGGCACAGAACGAAAAGGCGCTGAAAGGTGCCCGCCAGGAACAGATTCAGGCTGCCTACGAAATGTGGCAGAAGGCACAGGCAGGAGTGACCATCGCCGAGAAGTCGTACAAACGCATCAAGAACCTGTACGACCAAGGAGTGGTATCGGCACAGAAGCTGGACGAAATCACTGCCCAGAGAGACGCTGCACTGGCTACCGAAAAGGCTGCCAAGGCACAATACACCATGGCCAAGAACGGTGCCGAACGTGAGGACAAGGCTGCCGCCGCCGCACTGGTGAATCGAGCCAAAGGAGCTGTAGCCGAAGTGGAATCGTACATCAACGAAACGTACCTCATCGCACAGAAGGACGGAGAGGTGTCTGAAATCTTCCCCAAACAGGGCGAACTGGTAGGTACCGGCGCACCCATCATGAACGTTGCCGTAATGGACGACATGTGGGTGACCTTCAACGTACGCGAAGACTTGCTGCAAAGCCTGACCGTGGGTACGGAGTTCGAAGCCTTTGTACCTGCACTGGACAAAAACATCCGACTGAAAGTGAACTACATGAAGGACCTGGGTACGTATGCTGCCTGGAAAGCTACCAAGACAACCGGACAGTTCGACCTGAAAACCTTCGAAGTAAGAGCCCTGCCGACCGACAAGGTGGAAGGTCTGCGACCGGGCATGAGTGTGATACTGGATAGAGAATAACGACGATGATCAACAGCCAGTCCAAACATAAAGCCCTGTTGGCCGTGATGAAGCGCGAATGTCGCCGCCTCGTCGCACGGCCGCTGTACCTGTTCTGCATGGTAGTGGCACCGCTGTTCTGCTACGTGTTCTTCACCACGCTGATGGACTCGGGTCTGCCCATCAATCTGCCCGCCGGTGTCGTGGACCAAGACATGAGCAGCACCTCGCGCCAGCTGGTACGCAATCTGGACGCTTTCGAGCAGACGGCCATCGTGGCCCACTATCCTACCTTCAACGAAGCACGGACAGCCATGCAGCGGGGCGAGATCTACGGATTCTACTACATACCCGAAGGACTGTCGGCCAAGGCACAGGCGCAACGCCAGCCCAAAGTGTCGTTCTACACCAACAACACCATGCTGATAGCCGGCTCCCTGCTGTTCAGGGACATGAAGATGATGAGCGAGCTGGCATCGGGCGCCGCCGCACGCACCGCCCTCTATGCCAAAGGCGCTACCGAAGACCAGGCCATGGCCTTCCTGCAACCCATCGTCATCGACACGCACCCGCTGAACAATCCCTGGCTGAACTACTCCGTCTATCTGTGCAACACGTTTGCACCGGGAGTGCTGATGCTGCTCATCTTCATGGTGACCGTTTACTCCATCGGTGTGGAGATAAAGGACCGTACCGCCCGCGAATGGCTGCACATGGGCAACAACTCCATCTGGATTTCACTGGCGGGGAAGTTGCTTCCGCATACGGCCATCTTCTTCCTGATGGGTATATTATATAATGTATATCTCTACGGATTCCTGCACTTCCCGTGCAACAACGGCATCCTGCCCATGCTGTTTGCCACCCTCTGCTTAGTGCTGGCATCGCAAGGCATGGGCATCCTGATGATAGGCACACTGCCTACCCTCCGCTTAGGGCTGAGCTTTGCCTCGCTGTGGGGAGTGCTTTCGTTCTCGATGTGCGGTCTGTCGTTCCCGGCCATGGCCATGCACCCTACGCTACAGGCATTAGCCAACCTGTTCCCGCTGCGCCACTACTTCCTGATCTACGTGGATCAGGCACTTAACGGCTATCCCATGATCTATTCGTGGACCAACTACGTGGCACTGCTCATTTTCATGATGCTGCCCTTCCTGATAGCCCACCGGCTGAAGGCTGCATTGATTTACTATAAATACATTCCCTGATGAAACAGCTGACGTTCAAACAAAGAGTCGTACAAGGCATTTACGACATGTTCTATATATGGAAACAGGAGTTCCGCACGACCTTCCGCGATCAGGGCGTGCTCATCTTCTTCATACTGGTGCCGTTAGTATATCCGCTGATATATGCCTTTATCTATACCAACGAAACCATACGCGAGGTGCCTGCCGTGGCTGTGGACAACTCGCGCTCGTCGCTGAGCCGCGAATACCTGCGCAAGGTAGACGCTACCCCCGACGTGAACATCGTGACCTACTGCGCCGACATGGAAGAAGCCAAACTGATGATGAAGGACCGCAAGGCATACGGCGTCATCTACATCCCCGCCGACTTCAGCGACAACATCGCACGGGGCAAGCAGACACAGGTCAGCCTGTACTGCGACATGAGCGGACTGCTGTACTACAAAGCCCTGCTGCTGGCCAACACCAACGTATCACTGGCCATGAACGCCGACATCAAGGTAGAACGTGCCGGCAACAGCACCGAACGTCAGGACGAAATCACCGCTTATCCCATCGAGTACGAGGACGTGGCACTGTATAACCCGACCAACGGCTTTGCTGCCTTCCTGATTCCGGTGGTGCTGATGCTGATTATCCAACAGACGCTGCTATTAGGCATCGGACTGTCCGCCGGAACGGCACGCGAGCACAACCAGTTCCGCGACCTGGTTCCCATCAACCGACACTACAACGGTACGCTGCGCATCGTCATGGGCAAGGGGCTGAGCTACTTCATGGTCTACTCGCTGGTGTCGGTCTACATCCTCTGTGTGGTACCCTGGATTTTCAAACTGAACCGTATCGCCATACCGGGCGAACTGGCCCTGTTCATCCTGCCCTACCTGGCTGCCTGCATCTTCTTCTCGATGACGGCATCCATCGCCATCCGCAATCGCGAGACGTGTATGCTGCTGTTTGTCTTTACCTCCGTGCCGCTGCTGTTCCTTTCGGGCATCTCGTGGCCGGCGGCTGCCATTCCTCCGTTCTGGAAGTACTTTTCGTACATCTTCCCGTCGACGTTCGGCATCAACGGCTATGTACGCATCAACAGCATGGGGGCGACACTGAACGAGGTGGCTTTCGAATACCGTGCCTTGTGGTTGCAGGCGGGTTTCTATTTCATCACCGCCTGCCTGGTATATCGCCGGCAGATCATCCTGAGCCGCAGACACATGATAGAGGCTTACAAAAAGATGAGACAAAAGCGAGGCCTGTAATGCTTTTCCGGGATTTCAGTTACTTTAACTATCCATACAACCGAAATCTCGGAAACATTCGTACTTTTGTCAAAAACAACATCTTATGAAACACACTCTTATTTCTATCGCATGTATGCTGCTCTGCCTTTGCGCTCCGCTGAAAGCCAAAGAAAAAGTAATAGACCGGCCTCCGTTCTGCGTGCGTAACACTACCTCCATCGAAGTCAGCAAAGTAGTACTGAACGACACAGCTACCGTACTGCACATCTACGCCAAGTACCACCCCAAATTCTGGATAAAGATTGCATCGAGTAGCTATCTGAAAGACAACAATGGCGAAACCTATCCGCTGCGTTCGGGTATCGGCATCACACCCGACCGGGAATTCTGGATGCCCGAATCGGGCGAAGCCGAGTTTCAGTTAGTGTTTCCGCCCCTGCTGGCAAACGCTACTTCCATCGACTTCAGCGAAGGCAGCGAAGTGGAACAGGGATTCAGCATCTGGGGTATTCAGCTGAAAAGCAAGAAACTGCCCGAACTTGAATTGCCCGAAGGGGCAACCATACATCCGGTAGACAAAAACCTCGAACTGCCGCAACCCGTCTCCCAATACGGCACAGCCACGGTGAAAGGCAAGCTGCTGGACTACCATCCGGGAATGACGAAGAAAATCAGGTTCATCCTGCTCGACCCTATCAAGTCTTATACAGAATTCGAAGCCAACGTTGGAGAAGATGGCAGCTTCAGTACCACCCTTCCTGTCTGTGGCACTACACCCGCTATCTGCGCCTCCTTCGGATCGCCCATCTATTTCTACGCCGAGCCGGGCAAGACGAGCGAACTGTTCATCAACCAGCGCGAACTCTCGCGCCTGCAGTCTAAGTTCCATCAGAACGCAAAGCCTTACGGCCCGCGGGTCTACATCAACGGCCCCTTGCAGGAAATAGCACAGGAACTCTCCACACATTCCTTCCACACGAACCTGACAGAAACGGCAATGGAGAAAGAAGATCTGGCATCATTCAAGACCGCGGTACTGGAAACCTTCGCCCAAAAGGAAAAGCAACTGGAGGCGCTGCCCATCTGTCGTGCCACACGGGAACTACTACGCTTCGAACTGGACTTCAACTGTTACAACGCACTGATGCAGGCTCCCAGCATGTTGACCCAACAATACGTAGAAAAGAACAAGCTGGACAGAGAAGCCGGTTATAAATATTTCGAGAAACTGATGCAATCGAAACCGACCGACTATGCCCCGACCAACCTCCTGAAGTCGCTGAACAATGCCCGACTGACGCAGGCTCCCTCATACTGCCTCGGCATCATCTACGCATCGGCTATCAAAGACCAGCTTGCCAAGGACTGGGGAACGGACAAAGGTGTATTCTTCGACACAGGACGTGCAGCAAAACTCTACCGTAACATCAACGAATTTGTTCCGCTCACAGCCGAACAGACCGCCGCACTCGACTCGCTGCCTGCCGCTTACAAGCAACTACTGACCGAAGCCAACAACCACCTGCTGCAGACCATCGAAGCCAACAAAAAGAAAACAGGCTTCAACATCAACGAAGTGGGCGAAGTGAGCAACGAAGACCTGTTTGCCTCCATCATCAGCAAGTTCCGCGGCAAGCCGTTGCTCGTGGACTTCTGGGCTACGTGGTGCGGACCGTGCCGCATGGCCAACAAAGTCATGAAGCCGATGAAGGAGCAACTGAAGGACAAGGACATCGTTTACCTCTACATCACCGGTGAAACCTCGCCGCTGGAAACCTGGAAGAACATGATTCCCGACATACACGGCGAACACATCCGACTGACCAACGAACAGTGGGCTTACCTGAACGAACACTTCCAGATAAGAGGCGTACCGACGTACTTCATCATCGACCGCGAAGGCAACATCAAGTTCAAGCAAACCGGATTCCCCGGCGTGGACAAGATGAAGGAAGAACTGCTGAAGGTGACCGACTGATGCCCCGCAGGCTTCGGCCTGTTCCGACATCCTATATATTATATCTCCCCTTTATGGGACACAAGTACGGCTCGCGAACCACACTTGCACGGCTCGCGAGCCGCACTTGTGTTCTGTACGAGCCGTGCAAGTGTCCTGTAATCGCCTCACTCAAGAGACGCATTCCGGCACTGCTCCGTCCGCCCTCTTTCCTCAAAAGAAGCAAGCTTTTACAATAATTAACCCGTTGTCATTTGCTATATTACGAAATATTCGTAGATTTGCAATGAATTCAAACTAAAACTGTATTCCATGGAAAAGTTAACAATGCAAGAAGAAGAAGTGATGTTGTACATCTGGGAACTGAAAGAATGCTTCGTAAAAGACATCCTCGCCAAATTCCCCGAACCGAAGCCCCCCTACACCACCGTGGCCTCGATCGTGAAAAACCTGGAACGGAAGCAATATGTGAAACCCACACGCATGGGAAACACATACCGCTACACACCGCTGATCCGCGAAAGCGAATACAAACGGACGTTCATGAGCGGCTTTGTCCGCAACTACTTTGCCAATTCGTACAAGGAGATGGTCTCGTTCTTCGCCAAGGAACAGAAGATCTCGGCCAACGACTTGAAAGATATAATTGATATGATTGAGAAAGGAAAGGAGAAGTGAAAAATTCCTTTTCAACGAAGAATGAAGAATGTCCGCCTTGCGGACAAATGAAGAATTTCTCCATCGCACAAGAAAAGTTCTTCATCCGCCATTTTTAATTCTTAATTCTTCATTTTTAATTGAAAGATATGGTCTATTTTTTGAAAATCAACGTAGCGATAGCCTTGTTCTATGCCTTCTACCGGCTGTTCTTCTACAAGGACACGTTCTTCACCTGGAGGCGAACGGCTCTGCTGTGCTTCTTTGCCGTATCGGCTATTGTACCACTGTTCAACATCCAGACCTGGATTGAGCAACAGGAACCGATGGCAGCCATGGCCGACCTGTATGCCACCGTGGTGCTGCCCGAACTGACGCTGACACCACAGCCCGAAACGGACTGGAAGCAACTGCTGGCCGACGGCATCGGGATCGTCTACTGGCTGGTGGTAGCCTTGCTGACGGCACGCTTCCTGGTGCAGCTGACAGGCATTATCCGCCTGGGCCGACGCTGCCCCACACAGAAAATAGACGATACCACCGTACATCTGCTTCCACGGCCGGAAGGTCCGTTCTCGTTCTTCCGCTGGATATTTGTCTATCCCGACGCACACACCGGCGAAGAACTGCACGAGATACTGACGCACGAGCGCACCCATGCCCGCCAATGGCACTCCATCGACGTGATGATAGGCGAACTGGCGTGCATCGTCTGCTGGTTCAATCCCTTTGCCTGGCTCATGAAGCGGGAAATACGTACAAACTTAGAGTACATGGCCGACGAAAAGGTACTGGAGACCGGCCACGACTCGCGTACTTACCAATACCACCTGTTGGGTTTGTCACATCATAAGGCTGCAGCAACCATCTATAACAGTTTCAATGTTTTACCCCTAAAAAAGCGCATCACTATGATGAACAAAAGAAGAACCCGAGCAATAGGGAGAACCAAATACCTGATGTTCCTCCCGCTGGCCGCCCTGCTGATGATAGTCAGCAACATCGAGGCCGTGGCACGCGCCACACAGAAGATTACTGCTGAAGTTATGGAAGCTGTCACTCCCGCCGAAACACCCGAAGTACAGCCTCAACCTGAAAACATCGTTCCATCGTCTCAATCAGAAATGAATGTTGCTCCTATACCCCAGCAGGAGAAGGATAAAAAGGTGACTTACAAAGGAAAGATTGTGGACGACGAAGCGGGTAATCCGATTAGCGATGTAAAAATCATCATTGACCATAAGTATCAGTCAATTACCAAAAGTACAGTCAACGCCCAAGGAGAATTCCGTATAGAGACGTCGCCCGAAGCAAGTATTCTGTTTGAATATAGCGGCAAAGACGGTAAGACGTTGGCACGGATGTGCAGACCTGCTGAATTGGCCAAGATGGATCCTGACAACATGGTCATTGAACTGATACCGGTAAACATCATCAAGTCCAACGTGACAGACGACGACGTATATGAAGTCGTAGAGAACATGCCGGAATTCCCCAACGGAGGAATGGGAGAACTGATGAAGTACCTGTCCGCCAACATCCGTTACCCCGAAGCTGCTCATAAGGCCGGCATACAGGGACGTGTCACCGTGCAGTTTGTGGTTGGCAAGGACGGAAGCATCGGAAACGTAAGCATCCTGAGAGGTGTCAACGCCGACCTGGATGCCGAAGCCATCCGCGTCATCAGCAGTATGCCGAAATGGAAACCGGGCACACAGAAAGGGGAACCGGTCAAAGTGAAATACACCGTCCCCGTCATGTTCCGCCTAGCTCCTGAACCGGTGGAGAAAATAGACGAAACTACTGTGGTAGGCTACCACACACCCGTAGCAGGCGAAGTATATGACGTTGTGGACAAGATGCCCGAATTCCCCGGCGGCATGACCGGCCTGATGCAATACCTCAGTAAGAACATCCGCTATCCGGCCGAAGCCCAAACCAAAGGTGTACAAGGAAGAGTGACAGTAGCGGTCATCATCAACACCGAAGGTAAGGCTGTCAACGCCAGCATTATCCGAAGCGTCGACCCCAGCCTGGATGCAGAAGCTCTGCGCGTGGCCAGCACCATGCCCGACTGGGTACCCGGCACCAAGGACGGAAAACCCGTGAACGTGAAATACACCTTCCCGGTGACCTTCCGCCTGCAATAGATAATTCTCTCTTTACATAATTGATTCACTACAGAGTGACACAGCGTAACACGGAGTTTATATTTCTTGAACTCTGTGGGACTCTGTGTCACTCTGTGGTGAATGCTTATTTCTTCACCTGCACAATCCGTGTCGGCTCCATCTCAATGTTGCGCTTGTCCACTTGGCGCACCACAGCAGCGGCCAGCTGAAGGAAGGCGCGACCGGTGAGGGTATCAGAGTCGAGAGCCACAGGTGTACCCTTGTCGCCGCTCTCGCAAATGCTCTGCACGATGGGGATTTGTCCCAGCAAAGGCACCTTCAATTCCTCGGCAAGCTGTTTGCAACCGTCCTTACCAAAAATGTAGTACTTGTTCTCCGGCAGTTCGGCTGGAGTAAACCACGCCATGTTCTCTACCAATCCCAGAATAGGCACGTTCACCTTGTCGTTGGTATACATATCCACACCCTTGCGTGCATCGGCCAGAGCCACCTGCTGCGGTGTGCTGACAATGACGGCACCCGTGATGGCAAGCGTCTGGAGCAGTGTCAGATGGATGTCGCTCGTGCCCGGAGGAGTGTCAAGGATGAAGTAGTCGAGGTCGCCCCAGTCAGCATCACCCACCAGCTGCTTCAGGGCGTTGCTGGCCATACCGCCACGCCACAGGGTAGCCTGTTCTGGATTGACAAAGAAGCCGATAGACAGCAGTTTCAAACCGTACTTCTCGATGGGGATGATGAGGTCGCGGCCGTCGATACGCTCGGCATACGGACGGGCATCCTCTACCTGGAACATTTTAGGGACGGAGGGACCGAAAATATCGGCATCGAGCAGACCTACCTTGTACCCCAGCTTCACCAGGGCTACGGCCAGATTGGCAGCTACGGTACTCTTGCCTACCCCACCCTTGCCGCTCGATACGGCAATAACGTTCTTCACACGGGGCAGCATCTTGCCCGGCTCGGGACGGGCTGCCTGACGGCTTTCGGTAGTGATGGTCACCTCCACGTCGGGCGACACATAAGTATGAATGGCCGTCTCGGCCGACTTCAATATAGATTTCATGAAGGGGTCGGTAGGCTTCTCGAAGATGAGCGAGAAGCTGACCTTCATACCGTCGATACGCAAGTTGTCGGCCACCATTTCGGCTTCGACAAGGTTCTTGCCGTTGCCCGGATAGCGCACGGTGGCCAGTGCGTCGAGAATGAGTTTCGGATAAAGAGTCATAATTGTTATTTATAAGGCGTTAAGAAGTTAGAGGAAGTTAGAAGGGTAAAGGGCGATACCCCCTTCTAACTTCTTTAACTTCCAATTCATATTATTTGCTTGTCTGAAGCCCGCTCCGCTTGCTGCGGTTGTAGCTTCGGTATTCATCGAGTTCTATCGCCACATCGGGCTCGGCGAGCACACCTTCGTGAGGCAAGCGGAAACGGATGTACTTGATGTTCAGCCCGCGGTCCAGCCATTGCTGCTCGTAGTAGGTGCGGATGCTAAGTATCTCGTCGGCCAGTCCCGAGTGATACAGGTCTTCGGTCATCACTTCGACGGGCAGGTGATTGTGCTCCACCATGTACTTGGTGTAGGTGAACATGAAGTTACTGTCCGTCTTCAGATGTACCAGCCCACCATCTACCAGAAAACGGCGATAACGCTCCATGAAGTAGGTGGAAGTAAGCCGCTTCGTAGCCTTCTTCATCTGTGGGTCGGAGAAGGTAAGCCAGATTTCGCTCACCTCGCCCGGTGCAAAGAAGCGGTCGATGATTTCGATGTTGGTACGCAGGAAGGCGACGTTCGTCATACCCGCCTGAAGCGATTCAGTAGCCCCTGTCCACATACGTGCACCCTTGATGTCGACGCCGATGAAGTTCTTCTCGGGGAAGAGACGACCCAGGCCGACGGTGTACTCGCCCCGGCCACAACCCAGTTCGAGTACGATGGGGCGGTCGTTCTTGAAAAAGGTTTCTCCCCAGTGGCCTTTCATGTTGAAAGGTACGTCATCGACTACCGAATAGGGGTATTCAAACACGTGCGGGTACTCCCGCATATCTGCAAATTTCGCTAATTTTCCTTTTCCCATAATTTAGAAAGTCTCCACCCAACCGGTGTGGCAATAAAACGACCGGTCGGCGAAGGATTGGTGAAACAATGCATATTGGTCGACGCCCGTACAGTGGCACACCCCTAACCGTTGCGGCAGGCAATCTGACAAGTAACGGGCTATCACGTTGTATTTTCCGGTTCCTGCCGTGCGGATATGAAAACCACCCAGCACCAGCTTCAACACTCCCTCCGGAAATGCCTCGCGCACCGTGCGGAGGATATTGGTGATGCCCCGGTGCGAGCAGGCACTCAGCACAGCCAAGTCGAGGTCGCGCTTCAACACCAGCGCCAGTTCGTCGTCGAAACGGTCGGGACGTTTCTGTCCGTCGGTCAGCGTGTAGAAATGTTCGAAATGCGTGTCAGCCTCATCGGCTACAGGCAATTGAGGGAAGACAAAGACACCCGGCAGAATCTCTTCGGTCTGCCCGACAAAACGGAAGCGGGCAAGATCAAGGTCATCGGGGTGCATCAGGCCGTTTTCGCGCTCGTCCTTGTATTTGGGACGGAGAGCCTCACGCTTGCATACCACCGTAGCGCGGTCGTTCAACCGCAGGAAGTGATGCAGACCGCCCGTGTGGTCACGATGTCCGTGAGACAGGACAAGGCAATCCACTTCGCGCAGGTCGATGCCTAACTGGCAGGCATTGCGGATGAAGAGGTCGGACGCACCGGTGTCGAACAGCACCTTATGCCCTGCCACATCAACAAGCAGGGAAAGCCCATGCTCTCCCTGCAAGCCCTTGCCATAGACCGTATTCTCGACAAGGGTGGTTATCTTTATGTCTCTGTTCACGCCGGTCATTCCACAACGGTTACCCATCCGTGCACGTCGGGCTCGTCGCCGTACTGGATGGCACGCAACTTGTGATAAAGTTTAGAGCAGACCTCACCCGGCTTGCCGTCTTTCGAGATGACGTACGAACGGTTGTTCTCGGGGTCGTCGATGCGCTGGATGGGGCTGATAACAGCTGCCGTACCGCAAGCACCGGCTTCCTCGAATGTAGCCAGTTCTTCTTCGGGGATGGGACGACGCTCTACCTTCATACCCATGTCTTCGGCCAGTTGCATCAAACTCTTGTTGGTGATGGACGGAAGGATGGAAGTAGACAACGGCGTGATGTACGTATTGTCCTTGATGCCGAAGAAGTTGGCGGCACCACACTCGTCCATGTATTTCTTCTCCTTGGCATCGAGGTAGAACTCTGCCGAATAGCCGGCGTCGTGAGCTTCCTTGCTGGCACGCAGGCTGGCCGCATAGTTACCGCCCACCTTGAACGTACCGGTGCCGAGCGGAGCCGCACGGTCGTACTTGCGGGTGATGACGTAAGGAGTAGTGGCAAACCCGCCTTTGAAGTACGGACCTACAGGCGTAACGAATATCAGGAAGAGATACTCATTGGAGGGTTTCACACCAACCTGTGCACCCGTACCTACCAACAACGGACGGATGTAGAGTGATGCACCACTCTCGTAAGGCGGAATGAAGCGTTCGTTCAGTTTCACCACCTTCAGCACAGCCTCGCGGAAACGTTCTGTCGGGAGTTCGGGCATCAGGATGCCACGGCAGGTGGATTGCAGACGGGCAGCGTTTTCCTCCAGACGGAAGATACGCACCTTGCCGTCCTTACCCTTGAAAGCCTTCAAACCTTCGAAAGCTTCCTGTCCGTAGTGCAGACAGGTAGCCGCCATGTGCATGGGGATGGTTTCCTCGCTGCATACTTCCAGCTCGCCCCACTGACCGTTACGATGATAAATTCTCACGTTGTAGTCTGTCTTCATGTATCCGAAGGACAGATTTGACCAATCAATTTCTTTCATATCTTTAAAGTTTTGAATATTCCTGCTTTGCTAATTGCAACAAAAATAATCTTTATTCTTCACTTTCTTGCTTTTCAGCCAGTATTTTTTCGATTTCCTGGTCAGCTTTGGTCAGTTTGCTCTCGCAGAAAGCGATGATTTCATTGGCTTCCTTTATTCTCTCGGCCAGTTCATCAATCTCCAGTTCGTTGTTGTCAATCTGGCTGACTATCTTCTCCAGGCGGTTCATGGCCTGGCTGTAGGTTTCTTTTTTCTTGGTTGACGGCATATGATTCAATTTATACGAGTTAAGAAATTAAGGAGTAAAGCCGATAGTCTTGTAATGGAGAATGGATAATGGATAATGAATACACGCAACTTCATTCTCAGTTCTCAATAATCAATTATCCATTCTCCATTCTTCGTTCAGCAGATTCTTGATTCACTACCGACTGCACTTCGCCCCGATAGAGCCGGGTTACGAGCCTGTCGCCCGGGCTTAGCAAAGCGGCGTCTTTAACGGCCTTGCCATCCTTCAGCGTGATGCTGTAGCCACGGGCCAGCAGCTTGTCGGGCGAGGCATCGGCAAGGCGTTGCTTCAACAGCTCCAGCTTGTGGCGGTGGCGGGCAAGCACAGCCTCCACCGAACTGTGCAAGTCCTTACGGGCGGTGAGCAGTTCCAGCTTGGCAGACGATACCCGGCGGACGGACGCTGTAGGGATGCGGTTGCGACACTGTTGCAGGCGGTTGCGCTCCCACTTCAGGCGGGCAGTGACTCCTTCGTACAGGCGGACAGCGAGGTCGTTCAGACGGTCGGCTGCTTCGTCCATGCGGGCAATGAGGTATTCGGCGGCGGCAGTAGGCGTCTTCACACGGGCGTGTGCCACGGAGTCGAGCACCGTATCGTCGCGCTCGTGCCCGATGCCGGTGATGATGGGCAGCGGGAACTGGGCACAGGCAGCAGCCAGCAGGTAGGTATCGAAGCAGGAAAGGTCGGACGTGGCTCCTCCACCACGGATGATGACTACCACGTCGAAGGCGTCGGCGCGACTGTTGATACTGTCGAGCGCGGCAAGCATCGATTCCTCCACACGGTCGCCCTGCATGGCGGCGGCGAAGAGTTCGGTATGGAAGTAATATCCGCGCGGATTGTTCGTCAGCTGATGACAGAAGTCACCGTAGCCAGCAGCCGTAGCCGAGGAGATGACGGCTACGCGTCGGGGCAGTTCGGGCATGGGCAGTTCCTTGTTCAGTGTCAGCACGCCTTCTTCCTCCAACTGCTTCAGTATCTCGCGACGGCGGCGGGCCATGTCGCCCAGCGTATAGGTGGGGTCGATGTCGTGCACGGTCAGGCTGAAGCCGTAGAGTTCGTGGAAGCCCACAGAGACCTGCACCAGCACCTTGATGCCTGCCGTGAAAACCTGCCCCGTACTCTCTTCGAAGTAGGGACGGAGCAAACGGAAGACGTTGTTCCAGATGACGCCACGTGCCTTAGCCACGAGGTTGTTGCTACGCGAGTCCTTCTGCACGAACTCCACATAGCAATGGCCTGTAGCGGGGTGTACGCGCACTTCGCTCAGTTCGGCCTGTACCCAATACTCGTCGGGCAGGCACTGCTCTAGGCTGCGTCGCACCAAGGCATTGAGGTCGTATAAGGATAATGCATCCATCTTTGCGGATTCTGATTTTAAGTAAGACAAACAAATCGTTTCAAACGACGGGAACTTCCGGCAGACGAGTGGGCAGAATCAGCGGCTGGCTGTAGCCTGATATTCCTGATAAGCCTTCCACATGTCGGGCACGCCATAACCGTAAATGTTGTCGGGGAAGTCGGCGCGGTCGCCCGAACGGCGAACCAGTTCGATGACTTCCTTGGCCGTCAGCGTGGGACAGGCTTGCCACAGACAGGTGACCATGCCGCACATGATGGGCGAAGAGAAAGAGGTTCCGTTGGCTCTGCCCTGATTGCCATCGGTACGGATGACGTCGGCTCCCAGCCCCACCGCCATGACATCGGGCTTCACACGACCGTCGGCCGTATTACCGATGGAAGAGAACGGTGCCAGCAAGGCTTTCTTATCGATGGCACCCACGGTCAGGACATTGTCGGCATCGCCCGGAGGGGTAATCTTCTTCCACGAGCCTTGTCCCGAATTGCCGGCGCTGCACACCAGTATCATGCCCTTGTCGGCCACGCGCGATGCCTGACGCGACATCAGGGAGTAGTGTCCGTCGAGGTCGCGGAAGCGGTAATTCTTCGACGGGTCGTCGAAGGAATAGTAACCCAGCGAGGTGTTGATGACGTCCACGCCCACACTGTCGGCAAACTCGACCGCCGCTGCCCAATAGTCCTGCTCTACCAGGTGTTCGGAATACTCGTCTTCGCTGCGCAGCAACCAGAAGGAGGCTTCGGGTGCGGTACCTATCATCACGTTGGGACGGTTCATTCCGATGCACGACAGTACGCTCAGGCCGTGGCTGCTCTCGGCATAGATGTCGGCCGCGGGGTTCACAAAGTCCTTTACCCCCAAAATGCGGATATTCTGCATGGCCGTTATACTGTCGACGTTATGATAGCCGGCGTCTATCACGGCTATCGTCATGCCTTGCCCGCGGAAGCCTGCCTGGTGCAGCTTGTCGCCCCGGCTCATCTGTATCTGCGTGATGGCAGCTCCATAGATGCTGTCGCGATAGACGGTAGGACGATTCACCAGCGAGTCGCGCCGTTCGGAGAAGGAAGGGCCTTTGGGAGCCGTCCATACCTTCTCGGCCATGCGGACAAAGGGGAGCGAAAGAATGCGCCCGATAAGTGCTGTGTCGTTGCACGAGACGGTGACAAAGTTATCCCACTTGCCCGTCACCACCACGTTCACGCCCTGCCGGCGTATTTCGTCGACATATTTGCGGCAAACGGGCAGGTCGGTCGAGTCGATGGGCAAATGCTGTTTGCTCCGGCGTTCGATGGCCTTCGGCGAAAGGAATTCTTCGGGCCGGTCCAGCCTGTACTCCGTGGCAGCCTTGTCTTTCAGACTGATGCGATACTTCAGCGTATCCTGCTGTGCCCCTGCCGTGAGTACGGCAAAAGCACAGGTCAGCAACAAAATCATTCGTTTCATTATAAATAAGTATCAGTTTTTAAGTTTATAAGTTGTTGAGTTTTTGAGTTCATGAGTTTTTGAGTTAGCGAGTTTTTAAGTTAGTGAGTCGGTAAGCGAAAGCATTATAAACTTATAAACTCAAAAACTCACGAACTTAAAAACTCACCATTCACCCCTCGGTCACATACATACCTATCCCCCGCTGTGAGGCGATAAACGAACCGCCCACTACCCGGCGGCCGATGTAAAACACTGCCGACTGCCCCGGCGCAATGGCCGATGCCTCTTCGTGGAAGTGTACCAGCAGGCGACCGTCGTCGAGCCGGCGCAGCGAACAGGGAATGGGACGGCTGCGGTAGCGGATGCGCACCGTCAGAGAGTCGCTGCCCATCACCTCGGCCTCATCGGTCAGTTGCTCCTGCTCGACCAGCATGTAGCGGGTACGCAACTGTTCGGCATCGCCCAGCATCACGGTGTTCTTCTGCGGATTTATCTTCAGCACATAGGCAGGCTTGCCGAGGGCAATCTCCAGCCCCCTGCGCTGCCCGATGGTGTAGTAAGGGAAGCCCTTGTGTTCGCCCAGCTTCACGCCTTCGGAGTTGACAAACCATCCTTTGCCTACCTCGGCGTCTATCTCGGGACAGTGCTGGCGCAGGAAGTCGCGATAGTCGCCCTGAATGAAGCAGACTTCCATGCTCTCGCCTTCGTCGGCCTTCAGCGTATAGCCCTTGTCGCGCAGATAATCGCGCACTTTCAGTTTGGTATATTCGCCCAAGGGGAAGATGCAGCGGCGCAACACGTCCTGCCCCAGCCGCCAGAGGAAGTACGACTGGTCTTTCTTGTCGTCGTCGCCTGCCACGATATATATTTTTCCGTTCCGTTCTTCCAGTCGGGTATAGTGCCCCGTAGCTATGTAAGCGCAACCCAGACGGTCGGCCCACTCCGTAAGGATGCGGAACTTGAACAGAGGATTGCACATCACGCAGGGGTTCGGCGTACGTCCCTGCCGGTATTCGTCGATGAAGTTCTGCACGATTATCTGCCGGAAAGCTTCACGCTCGTCGGCCACATGATGCTCGATGCCCATACTTTCGGCCAGCCGACGGGCCTCTACCGGTTCGTCGCCCCATACCCACATGGTCAGGCCTACTATGTCATACCCCTGTTCTTTCAACATCAGGCACGTGGCGGTACTGTCGATGCCTCCGCTCATGCCTACCAACACTTTCTTCTGCGTTCCTTCCATACTTCTATTCATAATAAAATTGCATGCATAAGTCCAACATTCTTGAATCAAATCTGTGTAAACAGTACATCAATAATGAAATACCTGCCCCGTATGTTCAGTCACGGCACAGAAAAAGGACTTCATCCTGCATCCGCCCGCCTCCCGACAGCCAGCAACGCTACTGCCCGCAAGGCCGGACCTTAAAGTCTGAAATGCAAAAGTAGGTGTTTTCTAGGAAACTACACAGCGTTTATTCCTTTTTATGACATCCGACAAGCACCGGCTACCTGCCTGCAAAAGCCGGACACTGTAACACAAATGAAACAAGTATGACACACAGACATAACACATGTTTCCGAACTTTGCCGCCGAAAACCTACAGACAACAAGAAACAATGAAGAAGAACATCCTGCTCCTGCTCATGGCCCTGTTGCCACTGGCTACTCAGGCTCAAGAAAAAGCCATCAACGAAGACGGAAAGAAAATCAATAAGGAAAAACTGGAAGGCAAGGACTACCTGCCCGAAGTGCACGGAACCATCCGCGCCAAATACGAATATCAGACGGGCATGAATGCCGGACGCTTCGAGGTACGCAACGCCCGCGTCAGCCTGACGGGCAACATCCTGCCCAGCGTGGCCTATAAAGCCGAAATAGATTTGTCGGACGAGGGACAGATCAAGATGCTCGACGCCTATGCCCGTATCTTCCCGCTCAAGGGCCTGGCCGTAACGGCCGGACAGATGCGTGTGCCTTTCACCATCGATGCCCACCGCTCGCCCCACCAGCAATACTTCGCCAACCGTTCGTTCATCGCCAAGCAAGTAGGCAACGTGCGCGACGTAGGTCTGACGTTAGGCTATAAGCTGCCTACCGACATGCCTGTCACCATCGAAGGAGGTCTGTACAACGGTACGGGACTGACCAACCAGAAGGTATGGCACAAGGAAGTGAACTACTCGGCCAAAGCAGCCATGTTCCTCACCCAAGGACTGAACCTGACCCTGAGCGTACAGGCCATCCAGCCGGAAGACATCCGGATGCAATCGTACGACATCGGCGCGTACTACGAATTCGGCCGCTTCCACATCGAAGGCGAGTACCTGTACAAAACTTACTCGAAGAATGCTTTCGACGATGTGCAGGCCGTAGATGCCTTTATCAACTACGACCTTCCGCTGAAGAACGGTCCCTTCACCAAGATGTCTTTCCTGGCACGCTACGACATGATGACCGACCAAAGCGACGCCAAAACCACCGACGAGACTACCGGCGCCCTGGTTACCACCGACTACAAGCGCCAACGTCTGACCGGCGGTATCACCTTCAGCCTCAGCAAGGCCTTCCGTACCGACCTGCGACTGAACTTCGAAAAATACTTCTACGCCAAGCACAGCATCGCCAAAGAATCGGAACAAGACAAAGTGGTGCTGGAACTGATGGTACGCTTTTAAACACACAGAAGGCGGTGCGGGACCGAATGCCCCACACCGCCATTCCTGCCTCCCGTTTCGGCATCAGCCCAACGGATCTTCGCCCGGCTCGCCGGTGCCGCCACCTTCTTCCGTACTGCCACCTCCGGAAGACGGTACGCCGCCCCACTCATTTTTTTACAAAAAACTCTCGATCTACGACTTTCACTTTCAGGATATTAAATTATAATTTTGCGTAAAAAGTGGAATCATGTATAATACCAGTCATATTATCACCCGGCCCGGATTATGGTAAGGGAATTACCTTTATCAGTTGTACTCCATGATAAGGGACCTCGGCAGTGTATTCCCCATCATATATACCGATGTCTTTCTGCCTCCACAAGTCCCTGATCAAGACCTTTCCACTCAGTCCCATTTGCTTCAAATTCAATTTCAAGTCATAGTTAACGGTTTGGATTTTCTCTGCTTCATCTTGATTCCATAATACAAAATAAGGATCCATCTGGAACAGACCTATTGCCCAAGAGCCATCACAAAGTTTCTTATACCAGATCTGCCCGTTCTCTACCGGGATCTTCACAGCCGGACTGACTAAAGGATCCTGGTTAACAGCAATCACCTCACTGTTAGTCAGCAAATTCAATGTAAAGTCATCCAAAGAAGCCATATCGCAACCGATTAATAACGGAGCCGACAGAAGGCACCACAATGATATATGAGCATATTGTTCGTCCGGAGTAAGAGCAGACTCTTGCACCTCGTTTCTCCATGCTTTCCCCAATTTACCCACTACCAGCATGTCCGGGTCATTGTAATATCCCGGAGCCGTAGCCCGAGCACAAACATCCTGGAAGCACCCGATAGCCGTAACTACATTCCATTCATCGGTAATGTCGCGTGTCGTACGCCACAAATCACCTCCTGCTTCTTTACCCCAATTCCAAACATTGGGAGCTCCATAGCCTACACAGTAGACAATATCCCGCTTAACCTCATCCAAAGCATTACGCATGACAATATAAGGTTCCTGGATGTTTTTTTCTTCCGTATTCTTCTGAACATCCATATATCCACAGTGGTCATACTTCAAATAATCAACTCCCCACTTAGCCCACGTTTCTGCATCAAGCCGCTCAAAACGGTAACTTCCCAAATAACTGCCGCAAGTGGTTGGACCGGGAGAGGAATAGATACCAAACTTCAGTCCCAATGAATGGATATATGCAGACAGTCCCTCAATATCCGAAAACTTCTCATTTGCCGGAAGCACACCGTCCGCCAAACGATCAGCAGCCTGCTAGCCATCATCAATATTGACATAAGTCCAACCATATGGCTGAAGTTTTGATAGAATGCCCCCCACTCCACGCTTATACGTAACTCCATTTACAGTCAAGAGAGAAGGGGTTCAAACTACCGCTTGATTTTTTTGTGGCATCCCCCAATCCTGTACACAATAAGAAGCCTGATATACTTCATCAAGCCAGTATTCCTTGTTTTGTGCATCCACATGCCCACAAAGACACAACAGAAAACACAAAATATACCATTTTCTCAATAATACGACTTCCATTACAGCCATTTTACCTATTCTTAAAAAAATTACCTTCACTCTTTTATAACCGTCGGATTAAAAAATATTTCATCCAGATATACTTGATACGATGATTCAAATGCAACTTTTACATAACGGGATTTTAAGTTCAGCTTATCAAACAAGACGCCTTCGATCCAAGCGTCATGCTTTGCATTTGGCCAATGTTCTACCGTTTTCATTGATATCAGATGATACTGTTTCCCATCATCGGAAACAGACAGACTGACAGTTTCCGGCAAACCGATATTTTCCGGAACATAATTCAATCCTCGTAGCATAACTTTATCCAAAGGAGAATCATCTGTCCCCAAATCGAACAACAATTCATGATAGCCAGGGGTAAAAACAGCCCAACAGGGATCTTTGGGATTTTCTTCGGACAGCCTACTGTCTACCAGCATCCCGAATTCTTTACTCTCGGTGCAGACCGAATTCTTGCTTTTCAGTGTACCCATGAAAGAAGCGCCTAACAATCCCCAATATGTTTCTCCCCGGCTCCAATCCATATAATTCATATAAGCTTTATTGGAACAGCCTGACTGACCTAACTGAAACGAAGAGGACGGCTTGTCAAACAGACTATACATCATAAAAGAAATGATAGTCTCAACCTCTGCGGCAGAAGCAGCAGCTTGTTGTGACAAAAGACGCGGATAAGCAGCCGGTATCAAGGCCGAAGAACGGTCGTTTGTATGGTTCTCCCAAGTAAAAGTCTCACAATTGGCCCATAATGCGATGTCCAGTCTATCATGAATGGCACGCAACTTCTTCCAATTACGTTTTAAACGTGGAAGGGGGAACTGCTCACGCACACAGCCTACCTCATCCTGATAAGCTATGATGTCGACCTTCAACTTAGCCAGCTGTTTCTCATAAGCCGGATCGTCAAAGGCTGAATCCACAATGCCATAAGGAGAAATCAGCGTCTTCTTCCCCGGAGTCAATGCTTTAGCTTTTTCGACCAACGTATTGACAGCCTGTACGGCATGTTCGGCAAAAATCGGACAAAGACAATCTTCTACCGGCAAATACCAACCATAAAAAGCAGTATGATTCTTATACAAAGCAGCCAGTTCCTCCATCATCTGAAGCTGACGCTGCTTGATAGCCGGATCCTGTAGATTATCATCCTGATTTTTGGCCCAACCCGTACTCATAAATACTTTAAGCCCCAATTCACCCGCCATATCCATAATAGCATCTACGGGACTTTCTTTCCCGGAAGGATATACATGAGGCATCAACTTGGAAGGATAATAGGCTTTCCCTTCATTGGCTACAGCCATGAATACAAGATATTCGATACCCATTTCCGAAAGCTCTTTTACCTTCTGACGCCACAACGCAGGGTCGGTATGGTCAAAATGCTGTGGATTGGTATACTTATTACGCACATCCTGATAAGCCAGATTTATCCATGTTCCAGTAATAGGTTTGACTCCCATTATTGCCTTATTCTGCCCATGGCAACCCAATGGAGATAGTCCAAACAAAACATACAGACATATAGTCAAAATCAAAAAAAGTCGTTTCATAGTTTTATAGTCTATTCATTAAAAAGCATTATCTCATCAACCTCGTCTTTTCCTCATGCACGATACTAAACAACAGGTTCGTCCGTCAAATCCCAGCCCATAACCGTAGCAATATAAGGAATAAGCCACATTGCCATTTTTTTATGAGCAGAATAGCCCGGATGCCATGCAGCTCCCATATCCGTAGTTCTATTATAAAGGTTCTTATCCAGTCTCAATAAGAAAACATTCGAATCATTAAGCTCATCGATAACAGCCTGATAATGTTCAAAGACAGGTGCTTGCATAGCCACCGGATAAACACAGATGATGGGAATATCTCCGTAATACTTCCGCAATTGCATAACCAGTTGCGTATATCCCTTTACAAACTCTGATTTGTAAGGATGAGGTTCCGTCGAAAAATCGTTTGAACCTAAATTGACCACAACCAGATCGGGATGATAATCCGTAAAGTTCCACTTAATCGTAAGATCTTCATCAAATGTATTCAACATCCGGTCTTTCATCGTCACTTCCGACACCCGTACAGAATCTCCATAATTGCGTACAACCCCTCTGCCAGAATGCGCTATTAATGTGTAATCCGCATTGAAATAGCGTGCAACCATAGCAGCAAAAGCCATATTACAGTTTTCTGTTTCCAACAAGAACGGTTCATTACGGTCCTTTCCCTCCACCCCGTATCCACACGTCAAAGAGTTTCCGATAAACTCAATGTGGCGGGAACGCTTCACCGGTTCTTCTTTCAAATAGCCCGAATCGGAAAGGAGAAACTGATGAACAGTAGTCCGTCCGAATTCTCCTTCCGTCCGCTTCTGAACTCTCAGACGATGAAGGCTTTTATCTATCCCCGATACCAAATTGACCAGTGTGTCCGTTCCACTTATTTTAACAACCCTATGCAACCGGTCATCAACAAACACATTATAATAACTCTCTCCTGTTTCAGAGACCTTGATTGAAACATGTCCACCTGTAAAACGGGTTTCAAAATATGTCCCTACCCAATCGAAAGCTACCGAACCATCATGCGCAACCCAGGTCCGGCCAATATACCTCACAGCAGGATTATCCCCATTGAAAACATTATCGGAACCTTTGGCATCCAGTGCCGGAATCCCACCAACCAACAGCAAAAACAACAGGTATAGATAATAGCACTTCATCTTTTTCTTCTATTTATTTTTAGCTTTGGCCTTCAACTCTTTCAAATACTTCATATATCCATTGAACAAGTCAATCGTACGTTCCTCGCCTACACGAATGGACATATCCGGGTCATTGAAGACGCCTGGGAACTGATAACAAAGAATCTTTTCAAAATTAGAGAATAGATTCAGATCATGAATGATTTCTTCTATCGGACGAGGATACAACGAATTATCAGGATTAAACAGGAAAGCTTCCAAATCAAACCACAAATGAGACTTTGCTTTGTTACATGCTTCCTGAAGCATATCTGCCGCCTCTTTCCCCGTCAAATCACCAGCCGGCATACGGGCAAAGCCAAACGGACAAAGAATATCCAAATACTCCAATAATGCAGGATAAGTATCCATTCCATTGGGAACTTCAAAACTATTAGTAGCCAGCATGATAGGTTTCCCCGGTGCAAAGCTGTTGCAATAAGACTTAAATTCCTTAAAGAAGTTCACAATGTCTGCCTTCCTCTTTTTACGCATGTCCGGTTGTTGTTCCCAATTATCCAATCCTCCTCCGCTTTCCTCGGAAACATAAAAAGCATAAAACGATTCGTGATGGCCATACATATCCCACAATTCTTTAGCTACCCGTTTATGCCACTCCAAAGATTCCGGAGTAAAATCAAACCATGCAAATATGCCCACACCAACTAAAACATTCATTCCCAATCTGTCGGCTTCGGACAAGATGGCTTCTATAGGGTCTTCAGCCGTAATATCCATACGCCCCGGATATAATTCTGAAGGATAAAAAGCTTTTCCTGCATAACTATCTACTGTCGTATTATGCTTGCCCACATACTGTTCGTTACGAAAGACCTCTTGAATGACAATCATATCCATTTCAACCTTATGCATTGAACGTACCAATTCCTTCCATTGCTCGTCGGTCATTTTCTTTATATCTTTGTTCCAATGCTTGCCTTCAATTTCACTCCAATGATAAATGCCAGCCCAAGCTCCGGATATTTGTTGGATTGAACGGATATCCGACTCCACCACTTCAATATCCTTCGTTTTACGGTATGTTCTATTTCCATCAGTAACTTTCAGAATAACCTTGTGCTTTCCTAACCGCTGCTTGGTAGGTACCACAATCTTCACAGTTTCCGATTTTCCAGCCGGAACTGTTACAGATGACTCGTACAACAAAGTATTCCTTTTTTCTCTCCCCCAGTATATGGAAACCTCAAAAGTCCGTTGCTGATCACTTTTATTAATAATACCTCCCCGGATGTCTAAGTCAACTTTATTTGTGATTTTTCCTGGAGGAATCAGTGTCAGACTGACATTATTCTCATCAGCCCATAAGCCTGTAAAAAACAAAATAGAAATAACTAATAACAAAATACGTTTCATATCAATTTCCTTCTTTAGTAAAAACTACCTGGATAAATAATGTGCGATTCTACTTTTCCGCCAGCAGAACGAATATAAGATTCAAATGTACGCTCGCCGTCTTTCAAAATAATGATACGAGCTCCATTAGGCAGATTATTGTATACCGTATTTCCACCGGTGTACCGTCCGTATGCCAATACAACTTCCCGATAAGCTACAGCATAATCGTTATCATGATCATGCCCCACAAAAATCCCCATCACATCTCCACATTCTTTCATCGAAGCAAACAGACCGGAATTCATCGTAGGACAGCATACAGCCTCGCCTCTGATCCCAAACAATCTGTTTTTGTCTTCCGTGACAGCATCTTTATACTCGGGTAACGGGATATGAAAAAAAGCCAACGCAGGAAGAGGAGCACCATCATTTTGTTTTGTAAACTCCATACTTTGAGCCCTATACCAAACTATCTGATTAAACTTTATCCAGTCATATCCGGGTACCGATTTCAGTTTTGTGTACGAATGAGAATCCATGCAATATAATAAAGCTGCTCTCTTATCCTGTTCTTTCGAAGACATAACTGTCAAAGTATAATCGGGAACATGGTTCCCTGTACGAGCCGGCATCATGCAGCCCTGTTTCCCGGCAATATAATCGTAAAGTTCCACACGAGTCCGATCATACTCATCATCATGATTTCCAAACACAACAGCAAAAGGTACGCCACGCTTCATACATGGTTCCAAAACGATATCTAATCCTTTATAAGCTTCATTAGAAACCACAACATCTCCGGTAAATATTACAAAATCAGGATGTTCTGCATCTAACACCTCGTTTATCCGGTCTAAAGCAATCTGAGAATTCGCCTGATCATCGTATTTATAATGAACATCGGTAAATTGGACAATTTTAAAATAACCGTCTTTATTAAACACCAATTTCTTTTCCTGCGCATAGCTTATAAAAGCTGTAGATAACAGGATGATACATAATAGTAATTTCCTATACATATTTTCTTTATTTCAAACTTTTTATAATCTTCAATAATAATTCCGGTTCATCCGTCGTAATATAATCAAGTCCCAACTGATAATACAAGAACAATTCTTCCGCATTGTTTACAGTCCATACATTTGTCAGCAACCCCTTTTCTTTAGCCTTCTGAAACAAGTTCTTGTCTTGCCGATATGCATAATAGGAATAGTCAATGCCAGAAATAGAATCATTAACCAAATCCTGTAATTCTTTCTTTCCTTCCATCAGATAAAGGATTTTGGCTGTCGGATCCAATTGCCGAATACGTTTTAGAACATCATAATTGAAACTGATATATTCTACATATCCCTGCATCTTCATACGATGTACAATGCTAACAACAGAGTCCGTCAATTGCAATGTACGAAACAATCCTTTCTGGGAATCTTTTATTTCTATTATCGGACGAGTCGTATTTTGTCTTCTTGCAACCAGCAGCAATTCTTGCAAAGATGGAACTGGATCATCCTTATGAACCGTATTCTGAAATAATTCGGCCAGATTTGTGTTCTCAACTTCCATACCATACACATGAGGGTCATGTGAAAGCACAACTCTATTGTCTGCCGTCAGCCAAACATCCAACTCCGAGCCTTGGCAACCTAATGCAACAGCATTCTGAAAAGAACGAATAGAATTTTGTAATACTCCACTCTGTTTCCATGCTCCACGATGAGCTACGATTCTGTTTCTGCTAAAATCATCTTTCAACAATTCAAATTCGTAAATCTGGCCATCAATCTGTAGACTAATACCAAATCTGTATGCACTCTGTCCCTGTGATAAAGCTTTGTTCTTCTTTAAACAAATAGACTTACTTTCCGTATCTATTCTAAAAAGAGAAGACGTATCAGATATCAAACAAACATCTGACGGAAGCGGATAAATTCTTCCAATTGTTACTCCTGGCTTATTGACAGGGATCAGATAGTTGTCTAATGTATATGCTGAAATGCCCCAAAGTTGCAGACAATTACTACAAATCAAAAGAATTAATAAAAAATTTACTTTTCCTATTTTCATATCAAATATCTTTATAGCAGTCCATTTTCTTCCAAATATTTTTTATAACCATCATAATTATCTGTTCCTTTTTTAAATGTTACCCAACTGAAGTTTGTTATATACTCAGTAAAAAGCCCTGCAACAAAAAGTTGCTCTTTCAATTCTTCCCAATCTTTTGCATGATAAGGAACATCTGGGCAACCACAACTCTTAAAAGACTCAATATCCACTCCAAATGTTACTCCATTGGCATCACATGCTTTCTTTATTTCTGCATACCAATTAGGCAAATCAACATCAAAATCGACAAGACAACGTCCTCCACAATCTTGAAGATATAAATAATCAATATTAGGTGTTTGAGTAAATATACGTCCAAACCATTCTCCACAAATATCTGCAGGCATACCACGCCACAAAGCTGGAGCTATCGAAACAGATTTATTTGACTTAGTTTTAATATAGGAAGCTACCCCTTCAAGATACTGTGCTAATAAAGAAAGAGCAGGTTCTTGTTGCCAACCGACAGGATATGATCCATCATGAAATTCCTCTGTAATATACCATCCGGCTAAACAAGGATGATTACCAAATTGCTCATAAACTTCATCAAAAAGCATTTTATTACGTTGCAAATTACTATCATACTTTGTTGGATCATTCGTATTCGTTTTGCTGTAATCTCCTGGATATAACCCCAAAATGAGTTTCATTCCATTACGCTCCGCCGCCTCAAACATTTTATCAATAATATCACATTTTACAGTAACCCATGGTAGGTTTGTGTTCTTATAGAAAGAGATATTGGTCGTTTCATCTGCCCCCGTAAACTGTTGAGCATATTGAATAATCCAAGTATCCAATCCAATAGCTTTGCTATCCTTAAATTGTTGATCCCAATTTTCATTTTCATAAGCATCTTTATTTAATTGAATAAAGATACTGGAGAATTTAGGAAGCCCCGGCTTTAATTCATATGAAGTCAACTGTTCCAAATTATCAATGCCAACCTCTCCATTTCCTGTCTCATGTTTTGTATTAACAATCTCTATTCTATAACCCTCACATCGGTTTAATTCCAGTTTCTCCGAAACCTCCCCTTCACCTTTTTTGTAAAGTTTAAAAGCGCTATAGGGCATTATTAATCGGTTCCATCCATCCTTTGACAAAATATCTTTATCCTCAAAAACATAATAAGACCAACGTTTACGAGTATTGTCATGAGGAGCCTCTGCCGAAAATTGCATTTTATCTTCTAAAAGAACAAAACGGAAAACTCCTTTATTATCCTTATTGCCTTTTACCCAGATTGATAAACCTAACGGATAAAAAGATAAATCAAAACGCCAATCTCCCCACGTCTGCTCAAAATAAACTTTTTCAGGTGCAGCAGTTAAAGAACTGCCTGTAAACATATACTTCAAGCGGAAACTTCCATTTCCTTCCATCTTATCATCTCCCAACTCGTAATTTATTGTAGCATTGGTCGGCTCAGCTGGTTCCGGATCTGTCAACGTTGTATGATAAATCTCACAATTTAGTTCATCGAAAGGATTAATAATTTTAGTCGCTTTAGTTTCATTAAGAACCTTCTGAATTTCTTCTGCCAAATTTACATCATTCTCAAGTTTATTCTCTTTTTTATCGTCAGAACATGAAAAAAAGAAAAACACTAATGAAAAAATATACATCATAGATACTCTCATAACACTAAAAATGTTTATATGAGGATGTACCACTGTGATACATCCCCATTGATTAAATTAAGATCTTATTGAGGATTATAACTCATCTTATACATTCTAATGACAGACTCATTTGTATCAAATCCAACCGTTGCAGCTGCGATATATACATCATATCCAGAAGAGGTAGATTTTGAATATACAGCGACATCTCCCCACACATTATAATTTGTAGGAGCTATTTCTTCTCCTGAGAACAAATTAAACTTGTCATATCCATTCTCACCAGGTTTCAATTCCATCATTGAACGATCTGTTATTTCAAATACCTGCACCTTAGAATTTCCCCAAGCAGAGTAGTTTTGTTCATTCAATACCAAGAACTGATCTTGCTCTACATTGAATACTTTAAAATCAAGGATCTTATAAGCATGGTTCGACGGTTCCAATTCAACAACTTCCATAGCGGTAGAGAAAATATTAAAACGACTGCCTTGCTTTACTGATGAATTCTCATTCTCAGCATCATCTGCTGAAGGACGATAATAAGAAATATAATGTTCTGAAGAATCATCTAAAGTAGCACGTTGAATTTGAGCGCGAGACCAATTTCCTTTCGCAGCACCATAACGTAGTTTATTAGGCTGATTTGCAGGAGTAAGCAACGTACCATCTTGTAATTCCCAGTAATAAATATACATATCATCAGGAGCCATTCCATAAATAAATGCCCTTCCTTTTGTCACATCTCCAATAACACTCATCTCATATCCCATATCAGCTGGACAACCATCAGCATCTGTATAATCAAGCAAAAGTTTATGCTCGTTTTCTGTTTCAGAATAATAATAGACCATGAAACCTGCACCATAAATATTCTCACGTGCCGTAACAAAATGTCCTGCCGCATCTACATCAATCTTCATCATAAAAGTCCTTGCAGCATCAATTTTCTTGATAAATTCGCCACTATCCTTATCGAACAAATATATAGGTCCATCATATTCTTGCACAGCCAAATACTTCTCATTCATCGCAACACCTGTATTATTACGAGTAGCAAGCCCTAAATCCAAGCATGACTTCTTCCACAAATTAATAAATCTAGTTTTAGGATACACAGGTTCAACACGAATTGTATTATGATGTAGTGTACCATTTACATCTATAACCGTTATTTTACGAGGCTCTGTAAAGTCCAGTTCTCCACCTAAAGGAGGATCAACATAACAATTATGTTCCACGCTAACTGTACAAATAAGTCGGGTCAGATCCAGAGGAGCTTCATCACTGGTTGGAACTTTGACAACAATTTCTTCTCCTTCATTATATGGACCTTTTTTTTCAGCATTATATTCTATTGCATTTCCTGGTATACGAATAGTAACATTCAACAGACCATTAACCTGATCATTCCTTCCTTCTGATAAATCCGGAGACTCACAAGAAGCCAAAGGAAGAATAAATACACAAACAATTATTATTGCTATTTCACTAAAGATCTTCATACGCTATATTTTTTATTTCCATTCATCAAACTGTTCACATAATATATTTTGCTGTATTTCTGAAAGTGGAATAGGAAAACGATTATATTTTTCAAGATAGACACGCGTTTGCCCTGCATCACAATCAACAATTTCATATTCAAACCCATCTGAAACTTGAACAGGTTTTACTCCTTTCATATGGGTTCCATTCAATAATGTCGTTCCCAACCCCCAACGGCGGATGTCCCAAAAACGATGACCTTCGAAAGCCAGTTCAATCATTCTTTCACGACGTAACAATCTCATAAATTCAGTCTTAGTCGTAGCATGCACCTCAGGCATATCAACACGTGCACGAACTTCGTTTAACGCCTTTAATGCTTCATCCAGATTATTCTGTTGAGCCATAGCTTCGGCATAAATCAATAACACCTCGGCATAACGCATATAATAAAAAGTCAAATCAGTAGAACGCATTCCATCCTTAGGCAGTGTTTCATCAAACAGTTTACGCATATAATAGCCCGTACAAGTAGTACCACCTCCCATTGCATAACCATCTTTACTCCCTTCATAAGTATACAGTGTCTCACCCTTCCACTGGCATCCATTATATAGTATAGAAGCATAAAAACGAGGATCGCGTCCTTTATACGGATCTGCTACCATCTCTGGATCACTCCAATCGAAATCACGCCCATCAACCAACTGATATGCAGAAACCAAATCTTCTGTAGGACTCACCTCTGCATAGCCTCCATCGCTGGGAGGACAATAAAAATAATCAAATGAATAGTCCATTTTATTATCATAAGAATAACCAAATTCAATAATACTCTCTGAATTTGACAGAGGAGAACTTCTTCTATTCATAAACAATTCACCGTACCCTTTATCTTCTCTAAGAGGATTCTTATATAAAGTGTATCCCAATTTTTTTACTTCCAACGCTGCATCTGAGGCTTCTTTCCAGCGTTCTGCATAAAGCATCGCACGCGCTTTCATTCCATAAGCAGCACCTTTTGTCAACCTTCCGGAAGGAACTTTATCCGCATCTGGTAAATAAAGAGCTGCAAAATCCAAATCTTCTGCAATAAAATCCCAACATTCCTCTGGAGTACAACGCGCATGTTCTTTCTGTCCCAATTCCGGCAACTCTTTATAAAGGATAAAACTGGCTCCGTAGCGCTTAGCCAAATCAAAATTAGCTAAAGCACGAAAAAAACGTACTTCCGCCTCAGCCTCTAATGCAACAGATTCTGAAAAATTGTCCTTATGCTCGGCTAAATCACGCAGAAAACGACAACATGATAACTGCCAAGTATGTCGATTCTCCCACAAATCAAAACGATTAGACGCAGGAGTAATAGGAACAGAGCCAAAAACAAAAAGGTTTTCTTCATCCCTAGGACCATTCATTTTCAGAATGTCTGTACAAGCATCATTGCTAATTGCATCACCATAATATCCCCCAATAAGAGAATAAAATCCATTCAAATTTAACCTTAAATTATCTTCATTAGACCAAGCGATATCTTCCGGATAACTATCCGTCAACACCGGATCTATATTACAACTCACCACTGACAGACTTGTTGAGAAGACAAATATTTTAAAGAATCTATAAAAGTATTTCATTGCAATAGTATTTTAGAAAGAAAGATTTAAACCAAATTCATAAGTTCTCTGCTGCGGATAATAACCTTGATTAACACTTGGCATTTCCGGGTCTAGATGCTTCAAATGGGACAATGTAAACAAGTTTCCACCCGCAAAATATATACGAACTTTCTTCAAACCCGCAGTTTCAGCCCACCTACTGGGGATAGTATAACCTAATTGAAGACTTTTCAAACGTACATATGCACCGTTTTCAACCCACCAAGACGACATTTTACCACCATTATCCCGAGAAACGATACCTAAACGAGGATATTCCGCATCCGTATGATCAGGTCTCCAAGCACCTTCCACCAAATAATAGGGTGAATTCCCATCACAATAAAAAGGTTTAGTATAAAAAGTATTATCATAGCCAACACCAGAATATATTCCGCACAAGTTTACATCGAACAAGGCCGCACCCTGGAGCAACATAGAGAAGTCTATTCCTTTCCAATCAGCAGCAATATTTAAACCGTACATCATTTCCGGTGTACTGCTACGGCCTATGGGAACCATATCCTGATCCATCGTAATTTTCCCATCACCATTTATATCCTTCAATTTTATATCTCCCGGTAAAGTCGGACCATAAATTGCACTTTGAGCTATTTCCTCTTCTGACTGAAACAATCCTTCTGCTACAAATCCCCAATACTCACCCATAGGACGTCCCGTACTACGACGATAATTAGGGACATTAGGATCCTCTGTCATTTTCAATATTTTATTCCGTGCCCACGAAATATTTCCCCTAACACTATAATTAAAGTCCTTAATGCGATTACGATGTGTCAATACCAATTCAAAACCACGGTTATCATGCGAACCATAATTTATATATGCAGGATAATAATTTCCTAAAGAAGGAGGGAAACTTCCTGATTGTGATTCGAGCGAACGTGTTGTTTTCATATAAAAGACATCCAGTTCAACACCCAAAAGTCCATTCCACATACTTGATTCAATACCCACATTATATGTATCTGTCAATTCCCATTTTAACAAAGGATTAACAGGACGACTTGTACCTAAATATTTTTGAGGTTCTGAGCCAAATATTACTATGGGATCAGCAGACAAAGTTGCCGTAGAAAAATAGGTCATTGTATTACTAATGGCCCGATCACTTCCTAAACGTCCAATAGAAGCACGCAGCTTCAGATTCTCAACGAAAGGAACAGATTCTCTGAAAAAATCTTCCTGAGAAATTCTCCAACCAACAGAAATACCGGGAAATACTCCCCACCTATATTTTTTCGGCAAAGCTGTAGAAGCATCTATTCGGCTTGTTATCTCCAACAAATATTTGTCATCATATGCATAGTTAAGACGCATTACATAACCAGCCCTTTTATCCAATCCGTGCCCGCCTTTAACCAAATTTTCATTTACTGTCAAACCATAACTCATATCCATAATATCTGTAATAGGAAAATCTTCCCTTCCCGCCGAAAGACTTGATTCATCAGCTCTTGAAAATTCATACAAGAACAGTCCCGAAACAGCATGTTTACCAAATTTATTCGAATATTCAACTGCTGGTTGAATTGTATAACCTTGATTATCCGTAAACCATTGATTTAACTGTACCTTATTAGCAACACGTCCATTCTGAACATCCCAAGAACGAGTAGACTGATTCCAACATGCTAAATCATACGTCAATAGATATTTTTTCTGCATTGTATAATTTTTCACATACGATGCATTCAATTTTAAACTTAATCCTTTGACAAACGGCAATTTATAACGCATGGATACATTACCTTGAAAATAGGTCTTTTTAATATTATTTTTTCCAGAAAGGTCTCGTGCTGCAATCGGATTATTATTGCCATTACCATCTAAATTGATACTGCCTACTGGCATACCACTTGCTGTATAAGGTTGCAAATAAGGATAAGACAACATTGCTTGCTGAAAAATAGAAGCATATGATCCTACACCTGCAGAAGCTCCCGGCTCATTTTCATTCGACACATAACCTGACAAATCAAACGATAAATCAAAATTATCCGTCACCTTAGCGTCCATATTAGAACGAAAATTATATTTATCATAAGAAGTTCTATCTATAATACCCTGCTGATTATATGCCCCCACCGAAGCAAAGAATTTTAGTTTCTCTGTACCTCCCGAAATAGAAACATTATTTGTATAAGTAGGAGCAATATCTTTAAATAATAAATCGAACCAGTCCGTATTTCCATAAACACTTTCTTCCGGACCAGGATTATTTATACGGTCAATTTCACCAGCTGTAAAGCGCAAATTCTCTTCAGCTACCCCATCCATACGTTGAGCCATATTATACCAATATGCATAATCTGAACCGTTCAGAAATTTAGGGAAATTAGTATTTTGGCTTAATGTAACAGCCGAATTAACCGTTACTGTAGGTTTCTGTATTTCTCCACGCTTTGTCGTAACCAATATTACACCTGCTGCTGCACGTACCCCATAAACCGCTGCTGCAGTTGCATCTTTCAATATTGTAATGGACTCTACTTCATCTTGCGTAAAAGATGGGAAATAATCAGTTACAACACCATCTATGACAATAAGAGGACTACCATCGCCTGCGCCATTTCCACGAATATACAAACTAGAACCATCATGACCAGGTTGACCACTACTTTGTTTTGTTATCAAACCAGGAAGACGACCTGCCAACATTGAAGACAAATTTCCACTTGGTGCCATCTTTAGTTCTTTATTATCAACCTGAGCAATAGCACCAGTCACATTTATTTTCTTCTGCGTACCATATCCTACAACCACCACTTCATCCAATAATTCAGAATCTTCCTTCATTACCACTTTCAGAATCCTCTCACCATTCAGAGATACCTTCCGCGTTGTGTATCCGATGTAAGAGAATGTCAGGTTAGCTTTAGCATGAGGCACCATAATAACAAAATGTCCATCTGCATTTGTCACAGTACCAACCTTACGATCTTCCGTAAAAACAGAAACTCCAATTAAAGGATTATCTGCTTCATCAAAAACATTTCCTTCCACTCTAATCTGAGCAATAGCCTTTATACTCATAAGAGCAGATAAAAAGAGCAGTAAAATAAAACATCTGTTTTTCATTATCATTCAAATTTAAAGTTAAAACTATACCATTCCATTCTTATTCTGAGAACCTATTTCTTCCAGCACCTTCCAACACTGATAAAGTCCACGAGGTACATGAAAACATCCTTTCCATTTACCACCTTTCAGAGGAAGAAGTACCTCACCACGACGGTTCAGATAACCATACCACTCAGGATATTTTTCATCTCTAAAGTGCGACCACACATAATCGTGCACTTCCTCAAACCACTCCAAACATTGCTTGTCTCCTGTCAGATAATAACCCTTCAAAAGCGAAATCAAAGTCTCAATATGTACCCACCACAGTTTTTGATCCCATTCAAGCTGCTGAGGAGGATTACCCAAACGATCCATAAAATAAAAGATTCCACCATATTGTTTATCCCACCCATAATTGAGCATGGTCAAAGTGATGTTTTTAGCCTTCTCAATCAGTTCCGGGCGTCCAAGACGTCTGCCCAAATCCATAATGAACCACATGGCTTCAATAGCATGACCGGGGGTTACCTGTCTACCTTCGAAAGAATCAGACAGAGAACCGTCAGATAAAACATTTTCTACGATTATTCCTCCTAGTTCAGGACGATAGAAAACATCCATTACTTCGTGAATACAAGTATCCATCGTCTTCACTAAAAACTCTTCGTCAAGCAAATGCTCTATTTCCAATGCGAGATTACAAAGAATCATAGGTAATGCAAATCCTTTCAGATTGCGGGTGCCTGGATGCAGCTTGTTCCACTTTCCTTTCGGATTGTCCACCTTTGAAAGAATAATATCAAACGTCTTCTTGGCAATCTCTGCATACTCCTGTTTTCCGGTAGCCAAACTCAACTGTCCAAATGCCATCGTAGCAAACGTATAAGAGAAGATGTTGTAAGGTTCTACTAAAGGATGCCCCTCACGATCGAGAGAGAAATACCAATTATAGTTTCCGTCATGCCCATACTTCTTCAGGAATTCACCACCTTGAACGGCACAATCCAGCCACTCTTGCTTTTGTTCCACTTTATTGTAAAGCATGGAGAACATCCACACTTCACGCCCCTGCAACCAAATAAACTTATCTGTATCAAACACATCACCATTACGCTTCAGACAAGTGAAATATCCTCCAAATTCACGATCCTGCGAATGATCCAACCAAAAAGGAAGAACCTTATCTAAAAGTTCATCTCTGTACTGATTTGCCAGTCTTTCAAAATCCATCATTTTTTCCGTTTTTAAATTAGATAGTCAAGAGCCTCTATCAAACTAATATTCGTTAATCTCTTCATATTTTTTATTATTCATCTACTGTATAAGTAATCACATCCCTTATCCAAATATCAGCACCTTTTATCGGATTCATCCATTTACACGTTATTTTATAGTTTCCATAAGGTTGTGTATAATTAAAAAACAATTCATGTTTACGATGATTATATTTCGATGGGAGCAAACATCTTTCCACCAATTTTGCATTAAAATATATATCCAACTCAGCGACATAATTTTCAGGAATATTCTCACCTTTAAGTTCGCCACGAATAACAGCGCCAACACCATTAAATTCAACCGACCGAAAATCCTTCACCCAATTTTCTACAATAAATTTCCGATCCAATTTCAAGCCTTCAAAAGAAACTTCTAACGGTACTGGTTGGGGAGATTGATACGCTATTTTGACATTGCCACCATCTACTTTTCCTCCTTCTCTTTCTACCATCTGCAAAGCATGATTAAAACTTAACTCACAACCTTTTTTAAAACTTACTGTATTGTTAAAAGGGAGATCCTCTACCACAGACAACTCCTGTTTATATTTCTCCGGAAGATGATCATAACCTATCATTGCCCCCAATATTCCTCCGGAAGAAGCAGGATTACAATCTGAATCTTGTCCTGCTCGTGTAGATATATCAATCGTTCTTTCAAAATCACCTTTTCCATAAAGTAAGCCCAAAACAATATATGCACCATTGACATAAGTTTCAATGTTAAACGGCATTTCTACTCCATCAGGACAGGCAATATCATTGTCACCCCATTTCTTCTCAATTCTCTCCCAACATTCTTTCCAATTATCTGGATACAGTTTACTCCATCTAATCACATCTGACATACATTCATAAAAACGGCTTCTTTCAGGAACGACTTTCAATGCTTCTGTCACAACATACTCAACATCATCACTTACATATGCCAAAGAATACATAGCCGCGACATATACTCCTCCATACCATCCATCTCCATAAGCCATAATATGCCCTACACGATCACAAATTTCTGTAGCACTATTCACCATACCAGGCGACATAATTCCTGCAAAATCCGCTTCTATTTGAAAATCCAGGCAATTTGCATGAGGATTATTATGCCAATGCCCACATTTCGAAGGTTCTATCCCCCTTAAAAGATTGTAACGAGCCATCTGATTAGCATGACACAAAGGATAGTCCTTGCCCAAGAACGCTACAGCAAATGAGTCGGTCGGTGCATCCAAACCACATTTTTCAATAGTTTCCACAAAAGTCAAATCAACGTAAATATCATCATACAATCCTCCACCAGCATCATACCACTTCTTAATTTCGCCAGATCCCCAAGGAATTCTGACCGAATCAGGAATCATCTGTGACAAATACTTAAACTCTGTTGGTCCACCATATGTACAGCCTATTATCTGTCCAGCCCAAGCGCCTTTCACTTTATCAAATAATATGTCTTTTGATAAAGTAACGTTCATCATTCCATTCTGATTAGCATTACAAGAGCATAAAGTTGCTATCATGCAACCAATTAGCAAACAATTCTTAATCTTCATTTTATATTTTATAATTTAAGGTCATTCTTCATTTTTTCATCCAATAACGCTCAATTTCTTCCAGCGATTTACCTGTTGTTTCAGGAACTAATTTCCAAACTATCAATATATATGGAACACACATAAATGCGAATAATAAGAAAGTGCCAGCAGGAGTCAGATTTTGTAACATCCAAGGAGTAAGCTGACCCACCAAATACGTACCTACCCAAAGAGCAAAACCTGCAATAGACATAGCTATACCACGGATACGAGTAGGATACATCTCGGACAACAGTACAAAAATGACGGCCGAAATGGAAATAGCACAGCAAAACACATAAAACAGAAAGAAAAACAACAAAAAGTTGTTAGATAAGCCTAATACTTCTGAAAAACGAAAATAGAAACCAATCAACAGTAATGACAACACCATACCCGAAACCCCATAATAAACAAGTTTCTTACGACCGACGCGGTCAATAATAAAGACTGCAATCACAGTTGTCACTGCATTAACGATACCCACCAATACCTGACTAAACAAAGCATCACCGCCAGACAGACCCGCTTCTTCAAAAATGGAAGGACCGTAATAAAGTACAGCATTCACACCCATGAACTGTCCCAAAATAGCAATAGCCGCACCAATCAATACCGCCTTCAGGATGCCGGGTTGCAACAAGAATTTCCAATCGGATTTGCTTTCAGATTGAACCACAGACTTTGTCTCGCTAAGCTGCACAACTGCATCCCGAGATAAAAGATATATCTTGCGAAATACACCAAGCGCCTTGTCGTCACGACACTTGAGCACAAGCCAGCGGGGACTTTCGGGAATAAACAACACCACAAGGAAGAACAACAACGAAGGAACACAAGAAAAGCCCAACATACCCCGCCAAACTTCGGACACCAAAATTGTATTCATCCAACCACTACCAAGCGAAGCACCACTCTGTGAGAAATGCAGGAGTTGATAATTGGCCAAATAAGCACCAAGAAAACCCAAAGTTACCGCCAATTGATAAAGTGACACCAATCGCCCCCGATAACGCGCAATAGAAACCTCGGATATATAGAGTGGTGACACAATAGACACTACTCCGATTCCTACCCCACCCAACACACGAGCTACCACCAATTGATCGAATCCGCCGGCAAATGCACATCCTATGCCTGACACCGAAAAGAACAAAGCAGCTATCAGCATCGTAATCTTACGTCCATAACGGTCGCTCAATTTGCCGGCAAACAACACCCCGATGATAGAACCTACCAAAGCACAACCGACAAACCATCCCGTCTGAATCTGGTCAAGCCTAAATTGCGTCGTCACCAGCGATATGGTGCCCGAAATAACCGCCGCATCATATCCGAACAAGAATCCTCCCAAAGCCGCTACGACAGAAAGGAATACCAAATAAGAAAAATTTATATCTGTTTTCATACCTATTAAAGTTAATCTATAAGAAAATCAATGCATTATCTCTAACCATTCAAGAACTGATGAAACCGCTGGTTCCATACTTTGAAGCTATCGGTTTATCTCATCAATAACGGTCAAATTCTCTAACGGAGCAAATTAATCCATCTCGAAATATTCTTTGTATCTGTCATACAAATGTCCGGCCTGAATATAAGCCGACTGCGGACTCATGAAATGAGAAAACTCGAAAGTAATAGCCTTGTCATATCCGGCACGCTTGGCCGCTTCCAACTTCAAGCGGAGCTTATCAAACTTAATCGGCAGAAAATGGATAGGCATATCACGATCGAAAGTTTCTGCATTTGTCCAACACTTCATACTATATTTATCAGCCAACTTCTTATTTACTTCAAAAAATGCATCCAGTTCATCATAATCAATATGCCCATCCTGAAATGCACAAGCGTCAACAACATCATGAATACCATCGAATATCTCATTCCATTCTTGTTCATGCTGTCGTACAGATACCGTTTCCTTTTTGGTCAACTTACTTGTTCCCATAATAGCCTTCTTACCATCAATCCAAGGCGAAATAAAAGTCGGCAAGCCACCTGAGACATCCTTACACTGTTTGCCTAAAGCATGAAAAGCCGTAATAGCTCCTTTTGTAGCCCGACTGATTTCACCACTGATATACCATCCTCCAAAACTATCGAAACGACTACCATACTCCTCCCACACTTCATCTATCACATACTTGTTATCCTCTATCTCACAACTCAAGTCGCCAGTATCCCAATAACGCCCAGAATCGTACAAACCGAAATAGAACTTCATGCCATACTTCTCCGCCAACTTCAAATACATTTCAAGTAAATCAACCGAAGGCATATAGCAACCCTTACCAAGCAAATACTTCGACGGATAAGTAACAAACTTTCGATAACCAGAACGGATCATAATAACAGTATCTATACCAATAGATTTCATATAACGGAAATCAAGTTCCCATTCTTTTGGTCCCCAATTCTGATGAGGAATATCATGTGAAATCTCATCCAAAAAAGTCCCTGTTATTTTCAATCCTCCACACTTAGGTACAATCAATTGAGAATTGCCAGCCGACCCCTGTAAAAGCTGTTGCCCTTCTCTTTCAGATAATGACGCATACGATAAAGATGGAGCCGCCAGTAACGACACACCCGCAAAAACTGATTTTTTTATGAACTCTCTTCTACTACTCGCTTCCATCTGCATTAGATTATTAGTATTTCATTATATAACGCCGCAAATATACTAATCATTTTAATTATATCCAATTAATTAATAAAATATTTTATTATATATCAGCAAAATAATTAAATATATTACATAAATGAAATTATTATGTTATTAATTAATGAATAATTAATGAAATATTTTATTATCTTTGTGCATACTAATAAGAAATGATAATATGGCACAAGCATTACTCAAAGAAATAGAGATAGGGAGCAAAAATGCCCTATTAAAAAAGAGAATAATTACACATTATATATATAATGGAAGTTCTACTATTACAGATCTCTCTAAAGAACTCGATTTGAGCGTGCCGACCGTAACCAAATTCATAACAGAGATGTGTGAAGAAGGATACATCAATGATTATGGTAAATTGGAAACCAGTGGTGGAAGGCATCCCAGCCTCTATGGGCTCAACCCCGAATCCGGCTATTTTATTGGAGTAGACATCAAAAAGTTTGCTATCAATATAGCCTTAATCAATTTTAAAGGTGATATGCTGGAGCTGAAAATGAATATTCCCTACAAATTTAATAACACTCCGGAAGCATTAGAAGAACTATGTAAACTTGTCAAAAATTTCATTAGGAAAGCAGAGATCAATGCAGAGAAAATCATGAATATCTGCATTAATATTTCCGGACGGGTCAATCCTGAATCAGGTTACAGTTTCAGTATGTTCAATTTCTCGGAGAAGCCACTAGCTGAAGTACTGACAGAAAAGATTGGCAAACCAGTCTGTATCGACAACGATACACGAGCTATGACCTACGGAGAATATATGAAAGGATGTGTAACAGGAGAAAAAAATATCATCTTTATCAATATTAGTTGGGGACTTGGCATAGGTATTATCATTGACGGAAAGATATATACCGGAAAGTCCGGATTCTCTGGCGAATTCGGACATGTCAATGCTTTCGACAACGAAATCATCTGCCATTGCGGGAAAAAAGGCTGCTTAGAAACAGAAGCTTCCGGTAATGCACTACATCGCATTTTCCTAGAAAGAGTGAGCAGAGGCGAAACATCTATTTTATCCAACAGATTAAAAGATAAAGGTAACCCACTCACTTTAGACGATTTGATAGTAGCAGTCAACAAAGAGGATCCCCTGTGCATCGAAATAGTGGAAGAAATAGGCCAAAAACTAGGTAAACAAATAGCTGGTCTGATAAATATCTTCAATCCAGAACTAGTCATCATAGGAGGAACGCTTTCGTTAACAGGAGACTACATTGCACAACCAATCAAAACAGCTGTACGAAAATATTCACTAAACTTAGTAAACAAAGATTCCATAATACTGACTTCCAAGCTAAAAGACAAGGCCGGAATTGTGGGAGCCTGTATGTTGGCTCGAAGTCGTATGTTTGAAGGTTAATATCTATCCTAAAAAGAGCTTACCAGATATTCTTCCTTTTCCGCATCTCCTCCCGCACCAGTTCCGCCTCCGTAGGCGACAGTTTGGGCAGCTTTACCGTCTGCGGACTCTCCTGCTGGTAAGCTTTCACTTCGTCGATAAGCAGTTGCCAGTCGTACAGGAATTCTTCCGAACAGCCATGACGGCGGTATATCTCTTTGGCTGCCTCCAGAATTTCGGGAGCGCAACTGTCATCCCCTTGGAAAACCACTGCGGGGATGTCATGATGTATGCAGTCTCTTAGTAAACGTACTTGATCTTTCATTGCAGAATTCTTTTCTATTTTCAGTATTGCAACTTTCACCAATTTAACCCTTTGGCAAGGGGAATACAAAGATAAAGGGTATTTTCCAAAAGGTATTGCATAATAGCCGAAAAATCCGTATATTTGAGGAAACGAAGCAACGGTTATGGCTAACCCGAACATTCCGGGCATTCCCCGGACCGAACAAGACCTGCTGTATCAGAAACTAAGCGTTTACAACAGCGGAAGAACTTCTTACAAAGAGGTAGGAGCCTATCTTGTGGCATTGCCCCGTTACGAACACCCTGCATACTCACTGTGGATTTATTCGCCACTTCCCGAACATCAATCCATCTTCTACATCTGCGACCTCTCCGAAGATGTACACGATTCGCTGCGCATAGCCAGTACGCTCTGTTTCTATTCCCAGCGACCGCTCTACGTCGTAGAATACAATGCCAAAAGGATGCAAAGCAAAGGCGACGACCTTGTCTTTTTCGGAAAATATCGGGGACACTTTCTGCACGAGGTACTACGCATCGACCCGGCTTACCTGTCGTGGATTGCTTTCAAGTTCGAACCACGCATCCCCAAGCAGGAACGCTTTGTACAGATAGCCCGCATATATCATTCGGTCCACCTCGATGTGCAACGGCGAAAAAGCCAGCAACAAAGCAGAAGCAGTTTTCTAGGAAAAGAAGGGGACAAAGTAGAAAATCTGAAACTGACTGTCCAGAGTGTACACATCGAAGACAATCCCTACAAGACGCAAGTCATAAAGGGCATTCCACACTTCTACGTCAGACAAATGCTAAAGCTGAAAGATGCTGCCGGCAACCTCGTTACCCTGCGTATCAATGCACGGACAGCCAGTACACAGTCGTGTCTGCTCCCTGCCCTGGAACACGCCTATCAGCCGGGCGAAACAGTAGAAATCGCCTCGGCACGGATAGCCCGTACTTATCTGATAGGGAACATAAAATGTACGAGGCTCAATTATGTAAAGCTGCGATAGAAGCTTGCAGATGCTTTCACACTTTCTCAATCAGCACCGTAGCATAAGCCGAGATACCTTCTTCACGCCCGGTGAAACCAAGTTTTTCTGTGGTTGTAGCCTTGATAGATACATCATCTTCATCTACCCCCATCACCGATGCAAGCGTACGCTGCATCTCGGGAATATGTGCCTTTAACTTAGGCCGTTCGGCGCAAACCGTAGCATCAATGTTACCGACAGTATAGCCTTTGGTAGCAATCAGTTCAACGGTTTTCTTCAAAAGGATTTTGCTGTCGATACCCGCAAACTCGCCTGCTGTATCAGGGAAATGATAACCGATATCACGCATATTGGCCGCCCCCAACAAGGCATCACAAATGGCATGAATCAGCACATCGGCATCGCTATGTCCCAGCAGCCCTTTCTCATGTTCCAGCCGGATACCTCCCAGCCAAAGCTCGCGTCCCTCGACCAGCCGATGGACATCGAAACCAAAACCTACACGTATCTTCATAAGCTTTCTTATAAAACAATATAAACTACAACTGTTCTTCCTGCCACTTTCACAGTTATCGGATGTAGAAATCAAGCAGTTTTTCTTCTCCCAGATATCCTTGCAAATGTTGTCCGATGCTTACCGGTCCCACTCCCGCAGGCGTACCCGTAAAGAGCAGATCACCAATTTTAAGCGTCATGAAACGACTGACATAAGCAATAATATCGTCCACGCGGAATAACATATCGGCCGTATTTCCACGCTGTACCTCCTTGCCATCTATATCAAGATGAAAGTCCAGATTCTGCACATCCCCACCTGCCTGCTCCAAGGAGATAAAGTCGCCTATTGCAGCCGAATTATCAAATCCCTTACACAGTTCCCAAGGATTGCCCGCCTCACGGAACTTACGCTGAAGGTCGCGGGCCGTAAAATCGATACCGACCGTCACTGCGTCGTAATAACGACGGGCAAAACGTGGAGCAATGTGCTTGCCCAATCGGCAGATACGTACTACAACTTCCGTTTCATAATGCACCTCGTTCGAAAAGTCGGGCAAAAAGAAAGGCTTGCCGTCCTTCAGTATCGCCGAATCAGGTTTCAGGAAGATAACCGGCTCACTATTCACAGCCGTATGTCCCAATTCCTCGTTATGACGGGCATAATTCATGCCCACAGCCAAAATCTTCATGACTAAATATGTTCAAAATTCAATCGGTTAAACATTACCGCCAGATGGGCGTACAGTGAAGTATTCTGCACCACAATATGCTCGGGCACTCGGATACGGAACGGAGTAAAGTTCCACACAGCCTTGATGCCTCCCTCCACCATTTTGTCGGTAATCTGTTGAGCTATCTCAATGGGAACAGTCAGCACACCGATATTGACATCGTACTCCGACATCTTCTGTTCAAACTCATCGGTATGATAAATAGGGATACCGTTCAGCTGCGTTCCTACCAGATCAGGATTCACATCGAATGCCGCCACAATCTCCAATCCGAAATGGTTCAAACCGGAATCGTGCAGCAAGGCTCCTCCCAAGCTACCTACACCAAACAGAAAAGCCTTATGCAGATTGGTAAACCCCAGAAAATCTTCCAATACAGCAATCAAAGTATCAATGTCGTAGCCTACCCGTGTGCGGCCAGAGATATTGACATACGACAAGTCCTTGGCTATCTGAGATGCATCGATATTGATTTCTTTGGATATTTGCGTAGAAGAAACAAAACGTTCTCCTTTCTTTTTCAACAGCTTGACATTAGAAAGATACCACGGGAGACGGCGCAAGGTTGGCTCCGGCACTTTCATGCTATTCTTATGTTGAATTGCCCGGTTCGTGGTCATTCTCTTCAATTATTTAGGTTACAATAGACAAAAGTAGTCTTTTTTCTGTAAACGCTTGGCGATAGTTAACATAATTTCTACAAAACTTTTGACTGCATTGCAAGACTCCATGCAAAACATTATTTTTGCCTGTCGAAATCAAGAAACAGACATACACATATCCTATATACCAAGCATATTATGAAAAAGAACGATTGGAAAGACCGACTCAATGTAGTATACTCCACTAACCCTGACTTCCAATACGAAATGGAAGAAAACATCGAAGAGCAAACCTTGCCACCCGCACAACAACGCCTGCGCGTGCAACTGGACCGCAAGAACCGGGGAGGAAAAGTGGTGACCCTGATAACTGGATTTACCGGTACAGAAGACGACCTAAAAGAACTGGGACGGATGCTGAAAAGCAAATGCGGTGTAGGAGGCAGCGCCAAAGACGGCGAAATCATAATACAAGGTGATTTCAAACAGAAAGTCATCGAACTGCTGAAAAAGGAAGGATATACCCAGACAAAGCCAGTAGGATAAAAAAGAGCGGCAACTACAGAATAAACCGTAGTTGCCGCCTTCATAAATATATTAAAGGAAATAATTATTCAGCACGCAAAGTGAAACGCTTGAAGTCGATAACCTTCAGTTCAGGATCAGCTTCTTTCAACACTTCTCTTACTGTCTTCTTAGGATCCATTACATCCTCCTGGTTCAACAGACAAACTTCCTTCAGGAACTTGCCCAGACGACCTTTAGCGATGTTCTGAATCATCTGCTCGGGCAGGTTAGCAGCCTTCTCAGCAGATACAGTAGCGATGATTTCCTTTGCCTTAGCAACATCTTCTGCTGTAATCCAGCCCTTAGACATGTTGCTTTCCATGTGATCTTCGCTATCTACGTGAGCAGGATTGATACCGGCTTTCTTCAGAGCTGCTTCAACTGCCTTCTGTACTTGCTCAGCCTTTGTCTTCTCGATAGCCACTTCGATTTCTTTCTGCTTGATTTCTTCAGATACGCCGTCTTCGTCGATTGCAATCGGGTTCATAGCTGCAATCTGCATGGCAACCTGCTTACCCAGTTGTTCGTCTACTTTCTTATTGAAAGCAACAATAGTGCAAAGACCGTTCTTATTCATGTGGTTGTAAACAACTGTATCAGCACCTTCTACTGTCATGTAACCGTCAAGTTCCATCTTCTCGCCTGTGATACCACTGCGGTCTGTTACAGCTTGAGCTACAGTTACGTCACCCAGTTGCAGAGCTTTTACTTCATCCAAAGTCTTGCACTTGTTGGCAACAGCAAGATCCAGAATATCCTGAGTCAGTTTAACGAAGTCAGCATTCTGTGCAACGAAGTCAGTCTCGCATTTCAAAGCGATAACTACAGCAAAGTCGCCAGTAGTCTTAGCCAAAACGCAACCTTCTGAAGCTTCACGATCGGAACGTTTAGCAGCTACAGCTTGACCCTTTTCGCGGATAATCTTCATAGCCTTGTCGAAATCGCCTTCAGCGTCATTCAAGGCATTCTTGCAGTCCATCATACCAGCACCGGTCATTTTACGGAGCTTGGTTATATCAGCCATTGTTACAGCCATAATTTCTTCTATCTATTTAAAAGTTAATAATACTCTGTGTTATAAAGCAATTGAGAGCTGAGAACAGAGAATTGAGAATTGCCGTTTAAAGTAACTCTCAACTTTCAATTCTCAACTCTCAAGTATATAATTTAAGCCTCTTCGTCTTCTTTCATGAAGGCAGCAGCCTTAGATGCGTTGATGGCATCTTCGTCAGACTTGTCAAGGCGAGCTTTAGTAGCTTTCTTCTTGCCTTTGTTGGCAGGAGCTTCACCAGCAGCTTCCATATCAACCTTCTCTGCCTTACGCTCTTCCAAACCTTCCTGCATAGCAGCGCAGCAAGCATCCAGAATAACTTCTACAGACTTGGTTGCATCGTCATTAGCCGGAATTACGAAGTCTACGTTAGTAGGATCAGAGTTCGTATCTACAATACCGAATACGGGAATACCCAGACGGTTTGCTTCGCGAACAGCGATGTTTTCCTTCATAACGTCAACTACGAACAATGCAGACGGCAGACGAGTCAAATCGGCGATAGAGCCTAATGTCTTGTCCAATTTGGCGCGTTGACGAGAGATCTGCAGGATTTCTCTCTTAGAGAGGTTAGCATAAGTACCATCGTTAGTCAATTTATCGATAGTAGCCATCTTCTTCACAGCCTTACGGATAGTCGGGAAGTTAGTCAACATACCGCCCGGCCAACGCTCGATTACGTAGGGCATGTTTACAGATGCAGCCTTGTCGGCAACCACCTGCTTAGCTTGTTTTTTAGTAGCAACAAACAGAACTTTCTTACCAGACTTGGCGATTTGCTTCAAAGCTTCAGCAGCTTCGTCTACTTTAGCAACAGTCTTGTTAAGGTCAATGATATGAATACCATTGCGTTCCATGAAAATATAAGGAGCCATTGCAGGGTTCCACTTTCTCTTCAAGTGACCGAAGTGGCAACCGGCTTCCAATAATGTATCAAAATTTGTTCTTGACATCTTGTTTTAATCTTTAATTCGTTTACTTTCTTTTTTGTTTTTCTAAACCAACCGCCGGGTAGCCTGTTCAGTGCGAGCGAGAGTCCCGGTAGTTTAGATGCTAAACGTATCCAGTTGACGAGGTTATCAGTTGACAGTCTACAAGACAATAGACTTATAGGCTCGTTAACTTGTCCACTTGTTAACTTATGTAACTGATTAACGTTTACTGAACTGGAATCTGCGACGTGCTTTCGGACGTCCCGGTTTCTTACGTTCAACAGAACGCGGGTCACGGGTCATGAAGCCTTCTGCACGCAGGGCAGCTTTGTCATCGGCATTGATTTTCACCAAAGCGCGGGCAATAGCCAGACGCAATGCCTGAGACTGGCCAGTGAAACCACCACCGCAAAGGTTCACTTTGATGTCATATTTTTCAGCAACACCCAATTTGTTCAACGGTTGCTTAACCACATACTGAAGAATGCTTGATGGAAAGTACTCTGCGAGGTCTCTCTTGTTAATAGTAATCTTTCCAGTACCTTCGCTTACGAAAATGCGTGCGATAGCACGTTTACGTCTGCCTAATGCATTTACTACTTCCATTATCTTCTTATTTAAGTGCGTTAATATCAATCATTTTCGGGTTCTGAGCAGCATGTTTGTGTTCGCTACCAGCGTATACATACATATTACCCAGCAATTTAGCGCCCAATTTGTTCTTAGGCAGCATACCCTTTACTACTTTTCTCAGCAACTTGTCATCACCGTTCGGTTTAGCCTGCAAGCGGGCAGGGGTGATTTCTCTCTGACCACCAGGATAACCTGTATATGACAAATAGATCTTGTCATTCCATTTGTTACCGGTCAGTTTCACTTTGTCGGCATTGATAATGATCACATTATCGCCACAATCTACATGAGGGGTAAAGTTAGGTTTATACTTTCCTCTCAACAGTTTCGCAACTTTTGCGCCCAAACGACCCAATACTTGGTCGGTAGCGTCAACAATGACCCATTCTTTAGTCACTGTAGCTTTGTTTGCAGAAATGGTCTTGTAACTTAAAGTATCCACTCTTGATTTGTTTTTTAATAATGTTACTACTAATTTTTTCTCTTCACCGCTAATCGGACACCCCGGACAAAGGCCGTCCAACTCGCTATGAATTAATCGCTTATCCTTTTTAGATAATAATCGGCTTGCAAAGGTACGGTTTTTCTGCGAACTGACAAACGATTTAGCCTTTTTTTGATTATCACCGAGTTGGCTTTTTCTCACCCGTCACAGATACATACAAAAAAACTTTCCCACCTGGGACGCACGCACAACGTTTTGTCCCGGATGGGAAAGAATTAAAAACAGAAACAACACTCTTGCTGACAAGTACAGAAAACTATCAGCGAACTATATCTTCTGGAAACTTATCGGGCATCACAACACGTTTCCACGTCTCGTGATACCAGCAATTCAGTTCATTTCCATTCAAGTCCTTCGATATAAAATACTTCAAATGCATGTATTCATCCGATTCCATTTCAAACTGAAGCACATTATCCTGATTGTCCAACATAGGCAGGTGAATGTTCTTTTCAATACTTTCCTTGTAAGAATTATCTGTCAGCTGTTCATAAGTTCCATAACCGGTTATAATGGCATCCGACCCAGGAATAAGCGTAAAATTAACAATCCGCCCATCCTTACCAAGTACTTTGAATGTATTACTCGGTTTCAGCATTCCAGGTACATCAGCAGACTCGGACACATAATGGCACAATTGCCAGATTCCTTCCAGATTGGCCGGTTTAAAAGCAGCCTTCTCCTGTGCGGAGACTCCTGCTACCGCAAGCAGCATAGCTGCAAGCATGGTAAAGAACAAATTTCGTTTCATATTCGTATCGTTTTTAGTTAACACTCTCAGCCTTAGGGGCTGTCACAAATATAAATAAAATTTTCGAGAATATAACACATATACAGAAAAAAAAGTCCGCACAATCTGATAAATTGTACGGACTTGCTCTTTAAGGGTAAAAAATATCCTTATTGTCTTTCAGCAAACAAATTCTTCAATTAGAACTCGGCATTACGCGGAGTACGCGGGAACGGAATAACGTCGCGGATATTGGCCATACCTGTCACAAACAGAAGCAGACGTTCGAATCCCAGACCGAAACCGGCATGAGGACATGTACCGTATTTTCGCGTATCCAGATACCACCACATGTCTTTCATCGGAATATGCAGCTCGGTGATGCGTGCCATCAGCTTGTCATAATTCTCCTCACGCACACTTCCACCGATGATTTCGCCAATCTGCGGGAACAACACGTCAGTACCCTGCACAGTCTTACCATCCTCATTCTGCTTCATATAGAAAGCCTTGATTTCTTTCGGATAGTCAATCATGATAACAGGCTTCTGGAAATGTTCCTCAACCAGGAAGCGCTCGTGCTCGCTGGCCAAATCGCAACCCCAATATACAGGGAACTCAAACTTATGTCCTTTTGCCACGGCTTCTTCCAGAATCTTAATACCTTCCGTATAAGGCAGACGGATAAACTCTGTATCAACCACCTTTTGCAGACGTTCTATCAATCCTTTATCAACCATCTTGTTCAGGAATTCCAGATCGTCACGACAGTTGTCGAGTGCCCATCTTACACAATATTTAATGAACTCTTCTTCCAGATCCATCAATTCGTTCAGATCTGCAAAAGCAACTTCAGGCTCAACCATCCAGAACTCAGCCAAGTGACGGGGAGTATTAGAGTTTTCAGCACGGAAAGTAGGACCAAACGTATAGATAGCACCCAAGGCCGTAGCAGCCAACTCGCCTTCCAGCTGTCCGGAAACCGTCAGACTGGCCTGCTTACCAAAGAAGTCGTCATCGTAAATAATAGAACCGTTATCGTCCTTCTTCAGGTCGTACAGATTCTTCGTTGTCACCTGAAACATCTGTCCGGCACCTTCGCAATCGGACGCTGTGATGATCGGAGTATGGAAATAGAAGAAGCCCTTCTCGTGGAAAAACTTGTGGATAGCTATCGCCATATTGTGACGGATGCGGAACACAGCGCCAAACGTATTGGTACGGGGACGCAAATGAGCAATCTCGCGCAAGAACTCCATGGAGTGACCTTTCTTCTGCAAAGGATATGTATTGTCGCAAGTACCCAACACTTCTATCTCGCGGGCTTGGATTTCGGCTTTCTGTCCGGCACCGACCGATTCGGTCAGAACACCATTCACACTAAGGCAGGCTCCGGTCGTGATATCCTTCAGCACATCTTCGTCAAAGCTGGCCACGTCTACCACAATCTGCACATTATTTATTGTAGAACCGTCATTCAGTGCAATAAAATTCACCTGTTTGCTACCTCTGCGGGTACGAACCCATCCTTTCACATTGACCATAGCGCCAAAATCGTCACGCTTCAGCAGGTCAACAATCTTTGTTCTACTAATCTTTTCCATAATTCTATCGTATTCTGCAAAGAGTCAAAGAGCTGCATCGCTCCCCGACTCTTTACTACATTATATTAATACTCTTTTTTATTCAAACGAACCCATCCGTAAGAAGTTTACCTCCTGCTCTGTCAGGTAACGCCATTCGCCACGACGCAAACCCTTCTTTGTTAATCCGGCAAAGTATACACGATCCAGTTTCACCACCTTATAGCCCAGCGACTCGAAGATTCGGCGCACGATACGGTTCTTACCCGAATGGATTTCAATACCTACATCATTCTTCTTATTCTCGTCAGTATAGCTGATGGCATCTGCATGAATCTCACCATCGTCCAACTGAATACCGGCAGCAATCTGTTCCATATCTGCCTTTGTCAGATTCTTGTCCAGATGCACATGATATATTTTCTTTTTCAAATACTTGGGATGAGTCAGCTTAGAAGCCAGATCACCATCGTTGGTAAGCAACAGCACACCGGTCGTATTGCGGTCCAGACGGCCTACCGGATAAATGCGCTCGGTGCAGGCATCCTTTACCAGATCCATTACCGTGCGACGCGCCTGCGGATCGTCGGATGTAGTCACCGTATCTTTAGGTTTGTTCAGCAATACGTAAATTTTGCGTTCGATGCTGACTGTCTGATCATGGAACTTCACTTCGTCACCACGTTTGATCTTGGTTCCCAACTCGGTTACGACAACACCGTTTACCGAAACTACACCAGCTGTAATAAACTCATCGGCCTCACGGCGTGAGCAGACACCGGCATTAGCAAGGAACTTGTTCAAACGGATCGGCTCGTTCGGATCGACAAACTGTTCTTTGTATTCTATCTGTTTCTTCTTGCTGTACTTAGCGTTCGGATCGTAATCGGCTGTACGACGCTGACGGTTTCCACCTTGTTTGCCATATCCCTGCGGCTTGCCTGCACCACCAGCATTGAAACGCGAACGTTGCGGACGATCACCATTATCGGCATTCGGAGCAAAACGCGGACGTTGCGGGCGGTCGTTTCCATACGAACGTTGCGGGCGATCACTAGCTTCGGCATCATTATAACGCGGGCGCTGCGGACGCGCACCATAAGAACGTTGCGGACGATCGCCATACTCGTTATTCGGAGTAAAGCGCGGACGCTGCGGACGATCATTGCCATAAGTGCGTTGCGGACGACTCGAATTTTCTGAATTGGAATTGAAACGCGGGCGATACGAACGGTCATCGCTGTACGAACGTTGCGGACGATCGCCATTCTCAGTATTAGGATTGAAACGCGGACGGTAAGAACGGTCGCTACTATAAGCACGCTGCACACGTTCACCATTCTCCCTGTTAAATCTCGGGCGATGCGGGCGATCGCCATTTTCACGGTTATAAGACGGACGGTTATAACTTCCGTTGAACTGGTTACCATCACGGCCGGCATTCGAGTTCCCCTCTGCGGAAGAAGCATCGCGCCAAGTTTCGTTTTCTGTACTCATTTTGTTTTTATTCGAATAAAATTAGACGTTGGCCTCACGGCCGTTATTAGGTAGATGTGTCAAATAAAGGAGCTGCTTCCTCTTGACACATCCTCTTATTTACATTCCTGTATAATTGTGCGGAGTGATAGCGCGAAGTTCTTTCTTGATGTCCTCGCTCACGTTCAGCTCCTTGATAAAGTTCTTAATAGATTCTTCTGTTATGGCCTGGTTGGTGCGCGTCAAAGCCTTCAGTGCTTCGTACGGATGCGGATAGGCCTCGCGACGCAGAATAGTCTGAATAGCTTCAGCCACGACGCTCCAGCAGTTGTCCAGATCGCGATAGATGGCTGTTTCATTCAGCAGCAGTTTACGCAAACCTTTCAATGAGCTCTGGATGGCAATGATAATATGTCCGAAAGGCACACCGATATTGCGCAGCACAGTCGAGTCGGTCAGGTCGCGTTGCAGACGAGACACCGGCAACTTCACAGCCAGATGTTCCAAAATAGCATTTGCCATACCCAAATTACCTTCGGCATTTTCAAAGTCGATGGGGTTCACTTTGTGAGGCATAGCACTCGATCCCACCTCACCGGCTTTAATTTTCTGTTTGAAGTATTCCATCGAAATGTATTGCCAGAAGTCGCGGTTCATGTCGATCATGATGGTATTGATGCGCTTCATGGCGTCGAAGATAGCCGACAGATTGTCATAATTGGAAATCTGTGTAGTATATTCTTCACGTTCCAAGCCCAGCTTTTCGGATACGAAACGGTTGCCGAACGCTTTCCAGTCGTATTCGGGATAAGCTACGTGATGGGCGTTGTAGTTACCGGTAGCACCACCGAACTTGGCTGTCACGGGACAGGCCTTCAGCGTGGCAAGCTGACGTTCCAAACGATAGACAAACACATTGATTTCTTTTCCCAGACGGGTAGGCGAAGCGGGTTGTCCGTGCGTCTTGGCCAGCATAGGGATGTTGGCCCACTCTTCAGCATACGTGCGAAGTTGTGCTATCAGCTCTTCTATCTGCGGATAGTACACATTGCTCAGTGCTTCTTTCACCGAAAGGGGGATAGAAGTATTGTTAATATCCTGTGAAGTCAGACCAAAGTGAATAAATTCTTTATAGTCGTCCATTCCACCCAGCTTGTCGAACTCTTCTTTCAGGAAGTATTCTACAGCTTTCACGTCGTGGTTGGTCACGCTTTCAATATCTTTGATGCGCTGTGCATCGGCTTCCGAGAAGTTGCGGTAGATGTTTCTCAAAGTTTCGAACACAGCCTTGTCCACCCCTTTCAATTGCGGCAAGGGCAGTTCGCACAGGGTAATGAAGTATTCCACTTCTACCTGTACACGGTATTTTATCAGTGCAAACTCAGAAAAATAATCAGCCAAGGCCTCAGCCTTGCCTCTGTATCGACCATCGATCGGAGAGATAGCGGTAAGTAAATCCAGTTTCATACGTCGTATCTATAATGATAATTATCAGACTGCAAAATTACGGCTTTTTTCTGACTTACAAGGGATAAGAATGACATAAAAACTCCTTGCAACTATAAAATTATCCAAAATACATCCGCCACTGTCGCCTGCCTCACCTACCGCCGAACGCAAAAGACCCCTCCTCCCTACCCTATCGACTTATCTATACCTTCCTATTTTCCCTAGTTAGAAAAAAATTTTTCCTAGTTAGAGAATAATATTTTCCTAACTGAGAAAAAATAAAGGGATAATTGCTACCCAGAAATGGCTATCCTAAAAAAAAGAAAAAGAGGACACATTTACATGTGTCCTCTAAAAAATTGTCGGTGGGCGTTGACGGATTCGAACCGCCGACCCTCTGCTTGTAAGGCAGATGCTCTGAACCAGCTGAGCTAAACGCCCGTTTTGAATAACGAAAGTGAAGAATTGAGTAGTGGGCGTTGACGGATTCGAACCGCCGACCCTCTGCTTGTAAGGCAGATGCTCTGAACCAGCTGAGCTAAACGCCCGTCACTTTCGTTTCAAAAGCGCTGCAAAGGTACGACATTTTTTGATATCTGCAAACAATCGAATGACTTTTTTCAAAAAAAACATCACAGCCTCATCGAAACAGACGACGGTGTATCCGACCAAACAAACAACACTGTGATGTGCAAAGCACAAAAAAAGTAAGGACACACCTTGATGGTGCATCCTTACAAAATACAATAAAAATATCTCTATTCAGATTATTTATATTCCTGCCAGCTCTTGATCTGGATATCCTCCAATTTCATCTCGCAGAAAGCCTCAATAAAGGCACTAGCCAGACGCGCATTGGTGATCAACGGAATATTATGGTCAATAGCACCACGACGAATCTTATAACCGTTCGTCAACTCACGTTTGGTATGATTCTTCGGGATATTGACAATCAGATCAAACTTATGCTCGGAAATCATCTTCATCACATTATTCTCGGCATCGGGACGTTCATCCGGCCAGAAAACAGGCACTGTATCTACGCCATGGGCATTCAAGAAAGCTGCTGTGCCGGCTGTAGCATAGATCTTATAACCTTTAGTATAAAGCATGCGGCTGGCATCGAGCAAATCAACTTTCGACTTCATAGCACCCGACGAGAACATCACACCCTTTTCTGGAGAAGGAACTTTGAAGCCGGTAGCAATCATCGCATTCAGCAAAGCTTCTGAGAAATCATCACCCAAGCAACCAACCTCACCTGTTGAAGACATGTCTACACCCAATACAGGGTCGGCCTTGTGCAGGCGCGAGAACGAGAACTGGCTGGCTTTTACGCCAATCCAATCGATATCATAAGCCGATTTATCGGGTTTGGTATAAGGAGCATCGAGCATAATCTTTGTTGCGGTCTCGATAAAGTTGCGTTTCAACACTTTGCTGACAAACGGGAAACTACGTGAAGCGCGAAGATTACATTCAATCACCTTAACTTCATTATTGCGAGCCAGGAACTGAATGTTGAACGGACCTGAGATGTTCAGTTCCTTAGCAATCTGACGACTGATCTTCTTGATGCGACGGGCGGTAGCAAAATAGATCTTCTGAGCGGGGAACACCAAGGTAGCGTCGCCAGAGTGTACGCCGGCAAACTCGACGTGCTCGGAAATGGCGTATTCCACCACCTCGCCGTTCTGAGCTACGGCATCGAATTCTATCTCCTTCGTATTCTGCAAGAACTGCGAAACAACTACCGGATATTCTTTCGATACCTCAGCTGCCATCTTCAGGAACTCCTGCAATTCTTCTTCGTCGTAGCAAACGTTCATAGCTGCACCTGAGAGGACGTAAGACGGACGCACCAGCACCGGATAGCCCACCTTAGCCACAAAGCCTTTCACATCTTCCAAGCTGGTTAGTTCCTGCCATGCCGGCTGATCGATACCCAGCTGGTCGAGCATGTGAGAGAACTTATTACGGTTCTCTGCGCGGTCAATAGATACCGGAGAGGTACCCAATACAGGAACTGACTGACGATAGAGTTTCATAGCCAGATTGTTCGGAATCTGTCCGCCTACCGATACGATAACACCACGGGGTTGTTCGAGGTCGATAACATCGAGCACACGTTCGAACGACAGTTCATCGAAATAAAGGCGGTCGCACATATCATAGTCAGTCGAAACCGTCTCTGGGTTATAGTTGATCATGATAGACTTATAACCCAACTTGCGGGCTGTCTGGATAGCATTCACCGAACACCAGTCGAACTCAACGCTGGAACCGATACGATAAGCACCCGAACCCAGTACAACTACCGACTTTTCGTTCTTATAATAGTTTACATCATAACCCTGTACGGCATATGTCATATAAAGATAGTTGGTCAGTTCAGGATGTTCACTGGCTACGGTATTAATACGCTTCACAGCCGGAAGAATACCCAGTTCCTTACGACGGGCACGCACCATGAGATTTTCCTTCTCCATGTTGCCAGTCGGATGAAGTACGAAACGGGCAATCTGAAAGTCGGAGAAGCCTAATACCTTAGCCTGACGCAATACATCGGCAGGTATGTCTTCTATCTTCTTATATTCGGAAAGTTTATGCTTATAATCGACAATATTTTTCAGCTTGCCGAGGAACCACGGATCAATCTTTGTCAGATCGTAAATGCGGTCAATCGTATAGCCTTCTTCCAAAGCCTGGGCAATGGCAAAAATACGAAGATCAGTCGGATGCGACAATTCGTGATCAAGATCATCGAAATGAGTACCATCGTTGCCAACAAAGCCATGCATACCCTGACCAATCATACGCAAACCTTTTTGGATAATTTCCTCGAAGCTACGGCCGATAGACATGATTTCACCTACCGACTTCATGCTCGAACCGATTTCGCGGCTCACTCCGACAAACTTCGTCAAGTCCCAGCGAGGAATCTTACAAATCAGGTAATCGAGCTGAGGTGCTACATAAGCCGAGTTGGGTGTACCCATCTCGCCAATCTGATCGAGCGTATAGCCTAAAGCAATCTTGGCAGCTACAAAAGCCAACGGATAACCGGTAGCCTTGGATGCCAATGCTGAAGAACGACTTAAACGGGCATTTACCTCGATGACACGATAGTCATTGGTTTCGGCATTGAAAGCATACTGAATGTTACACTCGCCCACAATGCCCAAGTGGCGGATACACTTGCGGGAAAGTTCCTGCAACATTTCTACCTGCTCGTTGCTGAGCGAACAAGTCGGTGCAACCACTATAGACTCACCTGTATGGATGCCCAGAGGGTCGAAGTTTTCCATGCTAGCCACGGTGAAACAATGGTCGTTTGCGTCACGGATAACCTCAAATTCTATTTCTTTCCAACCTTTCAGAGACTCTTCTACAAGAATCTGTTTGGAGAAAGTGAACGAGCTTTCGGCCAACTTCACAAATGCTTCTTCGTCGGGGCAAATACCACTACCCAATCCGCCCAACGCATAAGCCGAACGTACCATCACCGGATAACCGATTTCGCGAGCAGCCTTCAAAGCATCTTCCATACTTTCCACAGCATGGCTCTTGGGAGTCTTCATCGGTATTTCATCGAGCTTTTTGACAAACAAGTCACGGTCTTCCGTATACATGATGGCTTCTACTGAAGTACCCAACACACGTACACCGTATTTTTCAAGAATACCTTTCTGATAAAGTTCGGTTCCGCAATTCAATGCAGTTTGTCCACCGAAAGCCAACAGGATTCCGTCGGGACGTTCCTTCTTGATAATCTCTTCCACGAAATAAGGAGTTACCGGCAAGAAATACACCTTGTCAGCGATACCTTCCGAAGTCTGAATCGTAGCGATATTGGGATTAACCAGCACAGAGCTGATACCTTCTTCGCGCAAAGCTTTCAAAGCCTGCGAACCGGAGTAGTCAAATTCTCCAGCCTGACCGATCTTGAGCGCACCTGAACCCAAGACTAACACTTTCTTCAAATCGTTCTTCATTGTTTCTCTTTATAAGTTGTTTTAATGTCTTTTACTCCATATATAAAAAATGCGTCATCCTTATCAAAGGACAACGCATTTATCAAAGAATTAAAAATATCTCTGCAAAAACGGAAAAACCATCAACCGGCGAATGAAATTCATTCGAACTAAAATAAAAACTGGTTCCCATTTCCTGTGACTGCATATACAATTTCTAAAGTTTTTGCAAAGTAACGACTTATTCGTGACATGAACAAATATTTCAGAAATTGTTTTGCAACACAAATGACACATGCCGTTATTTAACAAAAATAACAGGCTGTTCCAATTGTTATCTTGCCGTTTGATTTATCTTTTCCGTATCGTTTTTTAAAACAGCTTTGGTACGATACTCTATTGTTGCCGCCAAGTCTGTACACAGGCCACCATCATTTTCTCCGATTCCGACTGTACCAGTCCTTCAAAGATTAAACAATGAATTATTTACTCCGAGAACGCTTCCGAAATGCGGAAACATTTCCGATAATCACAGCTACCCTATTGTCCCTCGCAGCATTCCTGCTGATTTCCTTTCACTTTTTCACGAAAAACACCTACCTTTACGGCCAGAAAAAAGCAATGGGAAATGATTAATGGTAAATGGTAAATGACCAATGATTAATGATTAATGGTAAATGGTGAATGATTAATGGTGAATGATAACTAATTCTTCATTCTTCATTCCTCATTCTTCATTTTCTTATTCTTCATTTCCCGCTTTCAGTTTACGATTATCAATTATTCAAATATATAAGTATGGCAAAAGAAAAAATCATCCTCACAGGCGACCGCCCGACGGGACGCCTGCACATAGGACACTACGTAGGCTCACTGCGCCGCCGCGTGGAACTGCAGAATGCCGGCGACTACAAAGATATGTTCGTCTTCATAGCCGACGCACAGGCACTGACCGATAACATGGACAACCCCGAAAAAGTACGCCAGAACGTCATCGAAGTAGCATTGGACTACTTGGCCTGCGGACTGGACCCGACGAAGAGCACCATCTTCATCCAGTCGCAGATACCCGAACTGTGCGAACTTTCCTTCTACTTCATGGACCTGGTAACCGTCAGCCGCCTGCAACGCAACCCTACCGTGAAGACCGAAATACAGATGCGTAACTTTGAAACAAGCATCCCCGTAGGCTTCTTCACCTACCCCATCAGCCAGGCAGCGGACATTACTGCCTTCAAGGCAACCACCGTGCCCGTAGGCGAAGACCAGGAACCGATGCTGGAACAAGCCCGCGAAATCGTGCGCCGCTTCAACAACATCTATGGCGAAACACTGGTTGAACCCGAAATCCTGCTGCCCGACAACGCCGCCTGTCTGCGCCTGCCCGGCACCGACGGCAAAGCCAAGATGAGCAAGAGCCTCGGCAACTGCATCTACCTGAGCGACCCCGCCGACGAAGTGCAGAAGAAGATACGCAGCATGTACACCGACCCCGACCACCTGCGCGTACAAGATCCCGGCAAGGTTGAAGGAAACACCGTCTTCACCTACCTCGACGCCTTCTGCCGTCCCGAACACTTCGAGCGTTACCTGCCCGAATACCCCAACCTGGACGAACTGAAGGCACACTACCGCCGCGGCGGACTGGGCGACGTGAAGGTGAAGAAGTTCCTGAACGCCATCATGGAAGAAGAACTGGCTCCGATACGCAACCGCCGCAAGGAGTTCGAGCAGGATATCCCCGCCATCTACGACATGCTGAAGAAAGGTTGCGAAGCTGCCCGCGAGACAGCCGCTGCCACCCTCGACGAAGTTCGCCGCGCCATGAAGATCAACTACTTCGACGACGCCGAACTGATTGCCGAACAGGCAAAACGCTTCAGCAAATAACTCCACCTCAGGAGTTGCACCACTTGCAGGAGTTAGAGAAGCCAAGAGGAGTTGCCACCCGTTTCGAGCAGATTTAAAGGTGAAAGCCGGTCGACAATGCAGGAACAACCTGATGTAGCAGCTTAACTCCTTAGCTTCTTAACTATCCGGCAAGTATTTATTTCAGCATTGGAAATCAACAAAAACAAACTGGGATATAATTATTCTCATAGGTATGAGAAAAGGATTCTCATGCTTATGAGAAAACCATTCTCATAGTTAGGAGAAAACTGTTCTCACGCCTATGAGAAAAACATTCTCAAAGCATGAGAACGGATAAGCCCCACTTGTACGGCTCGCGAACAATGCTTGTTCCGCTCACGAGCCACACTTGCACGGCTCGCGCGTAATGCTTGTGTCGCTCCGCAGCAATACCTGTCATGCTCTACAGCACTGCTTGTTCAGCCAGCTAACTACCCATGTTGTCCGGCTAAAGTAGATGTTTACGCCCGCCAAGTAGAACGTTGGGAATGAATAAACCTTAAACCCTCTATTTTGCCTTCACGCCTTCACCGCGCAATTAGCATCAGATAATCAGGCAGATATGGTGAAAGAAGATGTTTCACCCGAAGGTTCACCAGACTTCAAAGGGCATAAAATTGTACTTGTATGATTTTATACCCTTTGAGGCATCTTTCACCATAAAGCACTCAAAATGAGCGACTTTCGTTGAAACTTCACCCAAAAAACTTGGTAAAACAGAGAATCTCAATTTCAGAAAAGCAGAACAATAAAAAAGGACTGACTCAAAATAAAGAATCAGTCCCTCAAATTATACATGAAATTTATTCTATTTGTCCTACTTAGAAAACAATTTTTCAATCTCATCCTCACGGATAGTAGCCAGTACCACATGCCCATCCGGCGTGTAATTGGGCGAAGGACAGGCAAACAGACTGTCGACCAGATTGGCCATTTCATCGTTACTCAGCACTTGACCGTAAACGATGGCGGCTGCCTGTGCCAACGTAGCCGCAAGCATACTCTGCACTTCTTCCTTCACATCGCAACCTTTCTCCATGGCCGTATGCACCATGCTGCGCACTAGTTCTACCGGATTCAGTCCGTCGATGCCCGAAGGAACTCCGTTGATGGCATAACTGCCCCCACCCAATGAAGTCAGTTCGAAGCCCACTGCCGACAAATCGTCGGTAATGCTTTCGAGCACAGCAGCCTCGGAAGCCGGGAACTGAACGATTTCGGGGAAAAGCACTCCCTGCGACATGCCCTGATGCTGACGAATCTGCTGCATATAGCGTTCGTAGAGCACCCGCACATGTGCACGATGCTGGTCGATGAGCATCAGTCCCGATTTGACGGAAGTCAGAATGAAACGTCCCTTGAACTGCAGATGTTGCGCACCCTTTTCCATCCCGGTCTCCTGACCGTAAAGCGATGCAGGCGCTGTATCCGAAGAAGCAGTAACAGCCGACGAAGCCATAAAGGCGTCGGATGCAGATTCTTCCTCCCAGCTTTCACCGTCTGGTTCCGTAAACTCCGGCGCATTCATCTTGCTGGCCTTCTCCAAACCTGCATAAAGCCCTTCCCACTCTACCTGCTGACGGGAATAACTGCCCCCGCCACCATACGATGACGAAGATGATGACTTGAACGGATTGAAATCAGCATTATAATGCACCTTGGGCGGCTCTATCGGCCGGGCCTGTTCGAAGGCCGGAATGTCCGGCATGTCTTCCGTATCGAAGTCAATCTGCGGGATGGCACTGAACTTACCCAGCGACTCCTTGACTGCCGCCGACAGAATCTGCCAGATGGCCTGTTCGTTCTCGAACTTGATTTCGGTCTTGGTAGGATGAATGTTCACATCGATATTGGCAGGATCGACCTCAAAATAAATGAAATAAGAAATCTGCTCGCCGGCAGGAATCAGCTGCTCGTAAGCCTCCATCACTGCCTTGTGAAAATAGGGATGACGCATGTAACGCCCGTTCACGAAGAAATACTGATGTGCCCCTTTCTTGCGTGCCGACTCCGGCTTGGCCACATAGCCTGAGATTTTTATCATGCTGGTATCCACGTCGACCGAAAGCAACTGCTGGTTCAGCTTCTTGCCAAACACTGCCAGAATGCGCTGGCGCAGAGGCATGGGAGGAAGATTGAACAGTTCGGCATCGTTGCTGTAAAGGTAGAAGGCCACATCGGGATGCACCAACGCGATGCGCTCGAACTCGGCCAGAATATTACTCAGCTCCGTAGAGTTGGCTTTCAGAAACTTACGACGGGCAGGCACATTGAAGAAAAGGTTCTTGACCGAGAAGTTACTGCCTTTGGGACAGGAAACAGCTTCCTGGCTCTCGACTTTCGATCCGGCAATGACCAGACGAGTACCCAGTTCTTCGTCGGCCGGCCGGGTCTTCAGCTCTACTTCGGCTACGGCCGCAATCGAAGCAAGCGCCTCGCCACGAAAGCCCATGGTGCGCAACGCAAACAAATCAGCCGCCTCACGGATTTTGGAAGTGGCATGACGCTCAAAGGAAAGACGTGCATCCGTTTCGGACATACCTTTTCCGTCGTCAATCACCTGAATGCAAGTCTTACCTGCATCCGTCACTAAAACATGAATTTCCTGTGCTTCGGCATCGATGGCATTCTCCACCAGTTCCTTAATAACCGATGCCGGACGTTGAATCACCTCTCCGGCCGCTATCTGGTTAGCAACCGAATCGGGAAGTAAATGAATGATATCGCTCATGATAATCAAATAATCCCATTACTGATGGCATACCATATATAGAACAGGACGGCAATCAGAATCAAGGCTACCCCAAAGTGCATGGGGCGACGTTCGCTCTCCTTGCGACGCTTCAAATGGGTAGTACCTTCCACAAACTTCCCCCGGATGTCTTCGGGCGAAAATTCTTTTTCGGGCAACATGCCAAGTTCGCGCTTGGCTTTCTCTTCCATCTTTGCCAGTTTTTCTTTCCGCTCATCCACATAGATATAGGGATGATTGAAGCCACGGGGCTTCCGCATTGTAAACATTCCCATAACTCTATTTTTTAGTTCGTTTGATATGCATATTCTTTGGCGAAGTTACAGGTTTTCGATCACTTTTCTGCAATACGTCACCTGCTTTTTTACCTCTCCACTCAAAAATATCATCTTTATTGAGAGGGCGTATATAATCGAACCAGACAAAAGAAGGCAGTTTGTATTTCTCCGCAGGAATCTGGTCCATCGGATAGGCTATGCCATTGGCCTTGCCGATAAAAGCTCCCTGTTCCATTTTACGGTCTTTCAGCAACATTCGCAGGAAGCCTCCCTCAGAATAGTTCAGCATCATCAGCGTACTGTCCTTCTCTTCAACGGGATAGAAAACAACCAATACGTTACCGTTGACATCGACCCGGCGCATTTCTCCTCCAACGAAATAGGCTTTCATTTCTTTTCCGGCCACCTGATTGTAGTGTATGGAGTCTTTCTGCTCTACAGCCAATGCCTGGTTGATGATATGAGCCCAGTCGATGGTGCTGTCGTTCATATACACCTTGATTTCCTCGCCCAGCAACTGCTGTTCGCCATACCACATGATGGGGTCGGTGTACATTGTCATGCAGGAATCCTTAGAGTTATATACCATCGAGTCACACACTGCCTGCACATCGGTACGGTAAGCACGTACTTTATGATAGGCACGCATTTCACGATACATGGAGTCGGTATCGAGGTTAAAGGTCACCAAACGCAGTGTATCGGCATGCATAAACAAGCTGTCGCCCTGCGAATAGTCGATAGCCACAGCCCGCTTGGTTGCCACAGCATTTCCCGTCAACTCGTTATAGAAACAGTAGTCACCGGTCAGCATGTTGCGGTTGACGGTATCGTTCATCTGAACATTATCGAATGCTTCTCCGTATCCCAGCTTCCGGTCGTAGAAAAGACTGTCGCCAGTCAGTTTTTTCCCTTGATTGGTCAGCACCGAACGGTCCAGCAACTCGGCCTGTTCGCTATTGGTGTTATAAAATCCACGTTCGGAATAAATATGATTCTGCTCGCTCACAATGTCCGACGGTCCAAGGATGGTTGCGATCTTTGTCTGCGTACTGTATTTCAGAGTATCCGAAGTCAGCACAAATTTCGGATTCACCAGTTTGACATCATGATTGAATACTGCCAATTTGGTAGCGGGACTATATTCTCCCCACACTGAAGTCAAAACGTTTTCTTCGTCGGTCAACGTTCCTCCTTCGAAATAATAACCCAGATTGTAAAGCCGGTCATAGTTCAAACTGTCGGTAGTAAGCACCGTATTACGGTTGATCATCCGGACATTTTCGCGTAACATGGCCAACTGCGACATTCCGTCATAATACAGATAATCGCCATAAATGAACAGCGTATCTCCCTGTTCCATATGAACATTCCCGAAGGCTTCCACCGAATTTATTTTCTCGAAAATCAAAGCACTGTCGCAAAACATATACATGCTGTCATGCCTCAACCGCACCGAACCAATCAGTACCTGCACATCGGGACGCATTTGTTTGTCAGCCTGTGCTTCGTCGGCGTACAACAGGTCGACACGTGTTTTCCCGGCTCTCTGGTTCGTTCTCTTCCCACCGGAAGCATGAGAAGTTCCGGTAGTTTGAGCCGAAGTTTTCTTTTTCACCACTGTATCCTGCACAGCAGTGTCCTTGACAACTCTCTCCGTCTTCCTAACCGGTGTCTTCGATAGCGTTTTTTTGTCTTGAGCTCCTAACAAACAGACACCAAACAGGCATAGAATACCTGTCAGGAGGTATCTATGCCTGTATAGCAGACCATTCTTATATCTTTTCATATTTATTCTTTAATCCAGCCCGGATATTTGAAAGCACAATCTTTTTTCCACTTATCATTGATGCGGACGTACGTGTGTTTCTGCTTCTCGCGTATCCACTTGTCCAACACTTCTGCACGTTTTTTCTCCAATACAATATTTTTCAGATTCTGGTAATCATCGGCCACGGTAGCTTTGTGTCCGTTGGTACGACTCTTCAGCTTAACAATGACACACTCTTCCTTACCCGTACGTTCGGGAATCATTGTGAACGCTTCTGAAATCTCTCCTACCTGCATCTTGTCTACCACCTTGGCAATCTCGGGCGGCAGTTCCTGCATCTCGAATTTGGAAGTATTATTATTGGGATTAGGCAGCAAACCGTAGTTATTGCGCGTATCCTTATCATGCGAAAGCAAAGAAGCAGCCTCCTCAAACGAGAACTTATTGTTACGGATATCATCGGCAATAGAGTCCAGACGTTCAGTAGCAGCCGTCAGTGCAGCCTCGGGAATATGAGGTTTCAGCAAAATATGACGTACCTTAATGCGGTCGCCTCGTTTTTCTACCAACTGAATGATGTGATAACCAAATTCCGATTCTACAATCTTCGACACCTTATCAGGACTTTGAAGATTAAAGGCGACATTGGCAAAAGCAGGGTCAAGCTCACCACGTCCCATAAAACGAGGCAGCTCACCACCGTTGATAGCCGAACCCTTATCTTCGGAATACATACGTGCCAGCATCGTAAAGCTTTCTCCTTTGTTGACACGCTCTGTATATTCACGCAAGCGTCTCTTTACATCCTCTATTTCTTCCAAAGGAACTTTAGGCTGCTGTGTGATAATCTGCACTTCCACCTGAGTAGGAATATAAGGGATACTGTCTTGTGGCAAATCTTTAAAATAACGGCGTACTTCAGCCGGAGTTACTTTGATGTCTCCAACCAGCTTCTGCTGCATCTTCTGCACCGTGATCCCTTCGCGGGCATTTTCACGCAAAGTCTCGCGAATCTGGCTGGATGTTTTATTAAAATACTCCTCCATCTTCTCGCGCGAACCGATGTTGGCAATATACATATTGGTCATATAGTCAACACGCTGAATAACTTCATTTTCAGGAACCTCAATACTGTCGAGAGCAGCCTGGTGCAAAAACAGTTTCTGCACAGCAATCTCTTCAGGAATCATACAATACGGATCACCGTCGAACCGACGGTTTTCCCACAAAGCATTCAGACGTGCTTCTTCCACTTCGGATTTTAATATAGCCTCGTCACCTACTACCCAAACTACCTCATCAATCACGTTGTCTTGTCCGTAAGCAGCAGAACCGGCAAGTAATGTCAAGGCAAACAAAACTATAAACTTAACGTTCATAAACTTTCTCATTCTTGATGTCTTATTACTAATAAAATTTAATCTCATTCTTTTTCACCGCTCTCTCGTACATGCCGTCTTTCAAATCTTTCATAAAGACAACTTGCTTCAGGTTCAATAGCATATCTTTCACATGTTTACGGGCAAATTCGTACGGTTCCTGTTCGCCAACCGGACGATAATCGCTTACATTCAAAAAGTAATAGAAAGCTGTGTCTTTCAGCTCTATATGGCGGTTTTTATTGAGATATTCCTCAGCATCGGGTTTATCCAAAGGCATCATGCCAAGCACTTCGGACACAGGAACCCATCTGTCATAAAAGTACTCATATTTCACAGCGTTCCGCATCTGATACTTTTCCAGATGTTCTACAGCATCGGAAGTCTCCGACTTGTACCAACGACGGACATTGGCAATATGAGGAGCTGTCAGCGGAACTTTAATAAAGAGTCCCTTTATCAAGGGACGGTCTATCTTGAAAAGCCCCTGATTATTATTATAATAATCGACCAGCTCTTGTTCAGTAATCTCATCAGCCAACTTCTGGTGTATCAGTGCCTGCTGATAAGTGTGCATAATCAGTGCCCTTCTGTAATTATCAACCAATTTATCGATTTCCTTATTGTCGGGTATATTATCACATGCCTTATCGTACAATAAAATATCCTCTGCCCAATTACGGATGTAGTTCTCGGCGAACAACAAACTGTCATCTTTCGACAAATCGGGTGGCAACACCGATTGCAAATCTTCACGATAAAGAAAATTCCCATTCAGCTCTACCAAAGGCGTCTTTCCTTCATGGTCGTAGTGTTCGCCACACGACACACAAAGTAGCATAAAAATAAGCCCAAAACAGGTTGTTCGCATTGCTAAATGATATTTTCTTTATTTTGAGTTACGAAGATAGTGGTTTAATTGGTTGCTTCAGTGATTATTAACGGTTTTTAAAACCTCTTGGTTAATTTCAACCTTACTTACAGCCCTCAAACTGTCCAACCAACGTAGCCCCGCATCCTGATAATAATCAACCAAAAGCCTGTCACGAATCTCCTGATAGCTTTCAGGACCGTTCACTTTTTTCCCCTCTACAACAGTAAAAGGATGATCCGGCAAGGGAACTGCTTTCCTTTTTTTAAACACCAGTTCATCAACAAAAGCATTTTCACCTACCGCAAACGTACCGTATTCAATGCTGACCTGCGACTTCCCATCCACATTGAAAACAAGTCGCACAGCATTGTTCCATTCCGCCTCAGGCAATTTCTTCAAAAATTTACGGACCTGTTTGGCCATCCGTTTGGTAACGGCATGAACAACCAATCCCCTGTATCGCGGTTCTTTCCAATCGTACTTAGCCCGATGAGTTTCAAAATACGACTTCAGCCGAGCATCATCACAAAAGTTTTTCTCATACACTTCCTTACGATAGATTTCGTAAGCCAGCAAACTGTCCTGATAAACCTGCAACTGTCCAGCCAGTTCCGGATATTTCTGCTCCAAACAAGAATTCTCCAAATCGAGTACAGACTTGGCGATAAAGTCTTCTATTTGTCGAGATATAGTTCCTGGGTGAGCTGCGGCAAAAGCATTAAAATCAACACCCGTATAAGGTTTGCCGCCAAGGACAAACAAAGTCCGAGTTGTATGGCCAGTCCTATGCAGTTCCTGCATCGCAAGATGATCGGGATTATAGCCAAAATCCTTCTTCAACTTTTCCACAACAGATGCCATCTCTTTTTTCACCTGAATCCGACCGACATGCTTTTCTATCAGACTGTCCTTGATGGCAGAAAATGGAGGGATTTCTTCCCTAGCCAGCACCTTTACGATATGAATTCCCTGAGGTGTGAAAAAAGGCTTTGATATCTGCCCTGGCTTCATACGGAAAACAACATCCTCAAATTCTATAGGCATCTGCAAACGACCTACCCAAAACGTCTGTTTCTCATCAGAAAAACACCGCACACACTCTTCAAAAGAGCTCCCCTTCTGTATTGCCTCGTATATCGAATCCATACGTACTTCGGCAGCATGAAGCATCCGGGCAGACGCGTTTTGAGGAAGATATCTAAATACATGGCAAACCTGCACACGTTCAGCATCATACCCGGTTGCCATCCTCTTGTACGTTGCTTCTACAATCTTATCAATAACTTGTTCGTTAAGCAAATAAGGCTTTGACAGCTTTCGACGATATTCTTCTACCTGCTGCCGAATATCCGGCAAAGTATCCATTCCCGCCTGTCGGGCAGCCTCAACCATCAAGCAAAAATCAATAAAACGGTCAATCGGATCCATTCGCCCAGTAGGAAAGAAAATACTGTCCCGCTCACATATCCGTCTAAAATCCGAATATGAGATTTCCTTTCCGTTGATACGTATCATCAACGGATTTCCCTGTAACATCATGGGATAAATCAATATAAGCCCAATCAGTATACAGGCAAAACGGAACCATTTTCCTACAATCATATTTGCTACAAAGATAAATATTTAAAAAGCTATTTTAAAGCAAAGAATGCCCGAAAAGCATATACTACTCCCCGGGCATTTTAACTTTATCTCACTGTTATTATTCAGGACGGCTATAATTAGGTGCTTCGCTGGTAATAGCTACATCGTGAGGATGGCTTTCAAGAACACCAGCATTAGTAATACGAGTGAACTTAGCTTCATGCAGCTTTTCGATATTGGCAGCACCACAATAACCCATACCGGCACGCAAGCCACCTACCAACTGATAGATAACCTCATACAAAGTACCTTTATACGGTACACGGGCCGCAATACCTTCAGGTACAAGCTTCTTCACATCACTGGTTCCGCTTTGGAAATAACGGTCTTTCGAACCATTTTCCATTGCTTCCAAAGAACCCATACCACGATATGACTTAAATTTACGGCCATTGAAAATAATTGTATCGCCCGGCGACTCTTCTGTTCCAGCTACCAAAGAACCAATCATCACACTCCAACCACCAGCAGCAAGAGCCTTGACAACATCGCCCGAATAACGTAAACCACCATCAGCAATCAAAGGCACACCGGTTCCTTCCAAAGCTTTGGCAACATCATAAACAGCAGTCAGCTGGGGAACGCCCACACCTGCAACAACACGGGTTGTACAGATAGATCCCGGACCGATACCAACTTTTACTCCATCAGCACCAGCCTCAACCAAAGCCTTAGCTGCTTCTCCGGTAGCAACATTACCTACTACAATATCAATATCAGGGAAAACTTGCTTTGCTTCTTTCAGCTTCTCAATAACATATTTAGAATGTCCATGAGCTGTATCAATTACAATAGCATCGGCTCCAGCCTCAACCAAAGCACGCATACGGTCGAGTGTGTCAACCGTAACTCCTACACCAGCTGCTACGCGCAAACGTCCTTTTGCATCTTTGCAGGCCATAGGTTTATCTTTGGCTTTTGTTATGTCTTTATAAGTGATCAGACCAACCAGCTTGTTATCTTTGTCCACAACAGGCAGTTTCTCAATCTTATGTTCCTGAAGTATTTGCGCTGCAGCCTCCAGATCGGTTGTCTGATTGGTTGTGACGATATTTTCTTTCGTCATCACTTCATCAATGCGTTTGCTATGATCTTTCTCAAAACGAAGGTCACGGTTAGTGACAATTCCTACCAAATGTCCTTCATCGTCTACAACCGGAATACCTCCAATCTTATATTCTGCCATCAACGACAATGCATCGGCAACAGAAGAGCCTCTCTTAATGGTAACGGGATCATAAATCATACCGTTTTCAGCACGCTTTACAATAGCTACCTGGCGTGCCTGTTCTTCGATAGACATGTTTTTATGAATCACACCGATTCCACCTTCACGCGCAATGGCAATTGCCATTTTGGCTTCTGTAACAGTATCCATAGCAGCCGTTACAAAAGGAATTTTCAACTCAATGTTTCTTGAAAACTTTGTCGAGAGTTCGACAGTTTTAGGAAGTACTTCAGAATAAGCGGGGATTAACAATACATCATCGTAAGTCAATCCATCCATAACAATCTTATCAGCAATAAATGACATAGGTATGCGTTTAAAATTTATTGCGTGCAAATATACGGTTTTTATTCCATGTCCGTATATCTACACGCAATATTTTTCTTTTATTAAGCTAACTTTCCAAGCTTAATTTGCCATTTCCGAGATAAACTTAATACGCACAAGACGCACTTCTTCTTCGGTAAAATCATCGCCTAATTCATCCAACGCATCATCAATGTTGTCCGTTGTCGATTCTTTAAAGTAATCGTAAATATCAAGCATATGATCCTCGTCCATAATATCTTCGAGGAAATAATCGATATTCAGTTTGGTACCAGAATAAACAATGGCTTCTATTTCATCCAGCAATTCGTCAAATTCAATGCCTTTCGACATTGCTATATCATCCAAAGCTACTTTACGGTCGATCGCCTGAATGATAGCCACCTTCATTTTCGACTTGTTGGCAACAGTGCGCACACGTAAGTCTTCCGGACGCTCAATTTCATTTTCTTCACAATGGCGTTTGATCAGCTTACAGAATTCTTCACCATAACGTTTAGCCTTGCCTGCTCCTACTCCGGGAATATTCTGCAGTTCCTCCAACGTTACAGGATAAATGGTAGCCATTGCCTCCAGCGATGGATCCTGGAAAATTACATAAGGCGGTACTTCCAATTGCTTGGACAGCTTCTTGCGCAAATCTTTCAGCATGGAATATAACGCCGGATCCACAGCACACGAGCCTCCTCCCCGCATCGGAGCTTCTTCTTCCAATTCTTCAAAATCGGTATCTTCCACAATTTTGAAAGATTTCGGATGCTTCAGGAATTTACGTCCTTCATCTGTCACCTTCAGCAAACCATAGTTTTCTACATCTTTGCTCAGATAACCGGCTATCAAAGCCTGACGAATAACGGCATTCCAGGTTTTATCTTCTTCTCCCATTCCGGATCCGAACACTTCCAGATCTTCATGCAAATGAGCCAGAACTTCAGAAGTTTCCTTTCCTTGTATCACATCTATAATATAATCTGCCTTGAAGTTCTCCTTTACGGCAAGAACAGTTTCAATGACAGTACATAATAAATCTTGAGCTTCCACTTGTTTTTTCGGATTTAAACAGTTGTCACAATTTCCACAATTATCTTCCGTGTACTCTTCACCGAAATAATGCAGCAGCGTTTTGCGGCGGCACACGGATGATTCGGCATACGCAGCGGTTTCCAGCAGAAGCTGCTTGCCTATTTCCTGCTCTGCTACAGGTTTTCCCTGCATAAACTTTTCCAGTTTCTGCAAGTCTTTATTGGTATAAAAAGTAATGCATTGTCCTTCTCCTCCATCACGACCGGCACGGCCAGTTTCCTGATAATATCCCTCCAGACTTTTCGGTATATCATAATGGATCACGAAGCGTACATCAGGTTTATCGATTCCCATACCGAATGCTATTGTAGCCACAATAACATCGATCTTCTCCATCAGGAAATCATCCTGATTTTGAGTACGCGTAGCAGAATCCATTCCTGCATGATACGGACGTGCGTTAATGCCATTTGCCTGAAGTATTTCGGCCAGTTCTTCCACCTTTTTCCGGCTTAAGCAATAAATAATACCCGATTTTTCAGGATTATTCTTGATAAACTTTATGATGTCACGATCCACATTGGCTGTTTTGGGACGTACCTCATAATAAAGGTTAGGCCGATTGAAGGATGACTTAAACACCTGTGCTTCTATCATACCCAGATTCTTCTGAATATCGTGCTGCACCTTCGGTGTGGCTGTCGCAGTAAGTGCAATCAGCGGAGCCTTTCCTATCTCGTTGATAATCGGACGAATCCTGCGGTATTCCGGACGGAAATCATGCCCCCACTCCGAAATACAGTGAGCTTCGTCAACAGCGTAAAACGAAATTTTCACTGTCTTAAGAAACTCCACATTTTCCTCCTTCGTCAGCGATTCCGGCGCGACATACAGCAACTTGGTCTTGCCGTTAATAATGTCTGACTTCACCTGATCAATCGCACTCTTGTTCAGAGAAGAATTAATAAAATGGGCTACTCCCTCTTCCTCGCTAAAGTTACGCATCGCATCGACCTGATTCTTCATCAAAGCAATCAAGGGAGAAATTACAATGGCCGTTCCTTCCATCAACAACGAAGGTAACTGATAGCACAAAGATTTTCCTCCACCGGTAGGCATCAATACAAAGGTATCATTACCTGCCAACAAGTTTTTAATGATAGCTTCCTGATTTCCTTTAAATGTGTCGAACCCGAAGTATTTCTTCAGCTGGTCTGTCAAATTTATATTCTTCCCTGCCATGATTCGTTAGGTTGTTTATTCAATTATCAGTTTTATTAGTCACACTAACAAAGTTATAAACAACTTCTTAAATTTCAAGCATATTCTGCTGATTATTTTTTCTGAAACTTCAAAAAAAGTAATCAGACAAAGATTAGCTTTTGATTTTAAGCATTTTGCAAACGAGCCACATTAGCCTTTTCAAGCTGGCTTTTGGCATAATCCAACGTCACGACAAATATTTTTTTCTGTTCGGAAGGAACTTCGAACATCGCATCCATCATGATTGTCTCCACAATGGCACGCAATCCACGGGCGCCCAACTTGTATTCTACCGCCTTATCGACAATGTATTCAAAAACAGCATCCTCGAAAGTCAGCTGCACTCCGTCCATTTCAAACAGCTTGATATATTGCTTGATGATAGAATTTTTAGGTTCAGTCAAAATAGCCCGCAATGCATTACGGTCAAGCGGATTGAGATATGTCAATACCGGCAAACGACCTATGATTTCAGGAATCAGTCCAAACGACTTCAAGTCTTGAGGAGCGATATACTGCATCAGATTCTTTTTATCAATAGTAGCCGTATTACGCACAGCATTATAACCGACGACATGCGTATTCAAACGCTGAGCGATCTTCTTCTCAATTCCATCGAAAGCACCACCGCAAATGAACAGAATGTTTTTCGTGTTCACAGGAATCATCTTCTGATCAGGATGCTTGCGCCCTCCCTGGGGAGGAACATTCACTACCGAACCTTCAAGCAGTTTCAACAGGCCTTGTTGTACTCCCTCTCCGCTAACATCACGGGTAATAGAAGGATTATCTCCTTTGCGGGCAATCTTATCGATCTCATCGATAAAGACTATACCCCGCTCAGCTTCGGGCACATTGTAATCCGCCACTTGCAATAAACGGGTCAAGATACTTTCTATATCTTCGCCCACATAACCAGCCTCGGTCAGTACCGTCGCATCTACAATGGTAAAAGGGACATGCAGCAGTTTAGCAATCGTACGTGCCAGTAATGTTTTACCGGTACCAGTACTTCCTACCATGATGATATTCGATTTTTCAATCTCTACATCATCTCCTGCATCCTTCTGCAGCAGACGTTTATAATGATTATAAACAGATACTGACAAATAACGTTTGGCATCGTCTTGTCCAATAACATATTGATCAAGAAAAGCCTTGATTTCTGCCGGCTTCGGCAATTCCGCAAGATTCAGTTTTGAGACCCCGTTCTTTTTGGCGGCTCCCATTGCTTCTTGTGCTATCTCATAGGCCTGGGTAGCACAACTGTCACAAATGAAGCCGTTCATGCCCGTGATAAGAAAGCCTACCTCATCTTCCGAACGACCACAAAAACTACATCTATTCTTATTTCGTCTCGAATCTGCCATACTTATTTCTTAATCAATACTTCGTCTACCATGCCATATTCTTTTGCCTCCTGGGCAGTCATCCAGTAGTCACGGTCTGAATCAGCCCATACCTTATCGAAAGGAGTATGTGAATGATCGGCAATAATAGTATAAAGTTCTTTCTTCAATTTCTGAATTTCGCGGGCAGTGATTTCAATGTCCGAAGCCTGTCCCTGTGCTCCACCCATCGGCTGGTGAATCATGACACGTGAATGGGTCAGCGCCGAGCGCTTTCCTTCCGCTCCAGCTACCAATAAAACAGCTGCCATGCTGGCTGCCATACCTGTACAGATCGTAGCCACATCACTACTGATAAACTGCATCGTATCATAAATGCCCAATCCGGCATACACCGATCCGCCCGGTGAATTGATATAAATAGATATGTCCTTACCCGGATCTACCGAGTCGAGATAAAGCAATTGTGCCTGCAGAGTATTGGCCGTATAGTCATCGATTTGTGTACCAAGAAAAATGATACGGTCCATCATCAAACGCGAGAATACGTCGAGCTGCGTCACATTAAGCTGGCGTTCCTCCAAAATATATGGATTCAGATACCCGGCTTGCGACTTGATTACATCGTCCAGCACCAAGCTATTCATACCCAAATGCTTGGTTGCGTATTTTCTAAAATCATCCATTGTCTTTCGATTTATTATTAAATTAAAAACGGGTGCAAAGAAACAAAAAAGAATAGATAGACACAAAAAAAACAAGGATGTTTGAAGAGTTTTTCAAACATCCCTGTTTTTTTAAGTAACAAGCTGCAAACTATAAGCAACAAATATGGATATGATAATTATCTGAACCTATCCCTTATCTATTTGTTACAAAGCTTATTGCCTGCTATTTTCGGTTATATTATTCAAACATTTTGTTAAAGTCAACAGCCGAAATAGCCTTGTTTTCTAATGTTACCTGCGGCTTCAATGCAGTAGCAAGTTTGGTTTCTACTACACGGTTCACCAGACCTTCAACACTTTCTTTCTTCTTCAACATCTCTTTCGAGTAGTTTTCCAGAATTTCATCAGGCACACTCAGCATACCGTATTGTGCAAACTGTGCACGGGTAGCTTCCTTAGCCATGTCGGTAATATCCTTTTGCTCAACTTTGATATCGTTAGCTTTCACCAACTGCTCCTTAATCAGGTGCCAAGTCAGCTCTTCAATGCTCTTGTCGTAGTTGTCCTCAACAAACTTCTCGTCCTTATCAGGATTGTTCAGACGCATAATGCGTTTCAGCAATGCATCGGGGAATTCAAGCTTGCCAATCTTATCGGTCAACACCTTGCGCAAGTCAATAAGGAACTTATAGTCGCTATCTGCTACGAACTGGTTAGCGATAACTTCTTTCACCTTAGCACGGAATTCTTCTTCAGTCTTTACATTACCCTCACCAAATACTTGATCGAAGATATCCTGATTCAGTTCACCTTCTACGAAGCGGGTAATTTCTTCTACCTGATAGCTGAAGTTAGACTTCATTTCAGCAGCAGCCTCCTTATCGATCTTCAACAACGAAGCCAGCTCTGCCGGATTGCCATCCCATGCAGTGTGAGGATTGAACACCAGCACATCATTCACCTTAGCATTGGCGAAGATAGCCTTCTGTTCGTCATTCTTCATATAGGCAGGCATCATCACAGCACCTTCTACCTGGATACCGCCTTCCTTGGTGTTTCCTTCCTCATCAAGTTCTGCCAACAGACCTTTCAACAGATCGTTCTCGGCATAAGTCTCAACCTGTTCGTACTTTCCGTTGCGTTGAGTATAGGCTTTCACCTGATTGTTTACCATCTCATCGGTTACCTCGATATCATAATAGTCTACCTTGTCATCCTTGCTAACCTCTACTTTGAACTCAGGTGCCAAAGCGATGTCAAACAAGAATTCGAATTCTTCCATCGTATCGAAATCGATAGCCGGTTGTTTTTCTTCATTAGGCAGCGGTTCGCCCAAGATGTTTACCTTATTGTCCTGAATATACTTATATACAGTTTCTGAAAGCAACTTGTTCACTTCTTCGGCCAGTACAGATTTTCCGTACATCTTCTTCACCAGCCCCATAGGAACCATGCCCGGACGGAAACCCGGCATTTGTGCTTTCTGGCGGAGGTGCTTCAAAGCCTTGTCCACCCTTTCCTGATAATCTGCTTTTTCGAGCTTTACAGTAAGCAGTGCGCTTACCTTGTCAATGTTTTGCAATGAAACGTTCATCGTGACAAATTATTTATTTGATTTATACTATATTCCAAATTCTCAAAATGAGTGCGCAAAATTAGCGTTAATCTTTCAATTATCAAAAACATCGCCAAATTATTTCATTTCAGTAACATTCTACTTGGTTATTCTATCTTCTCCGCACAGCCTCCTCCGCAACTTTCTATACAGGCATCTGTCAATAATAAGAATCGATCATTTTTACAAAAGGAAACAAATAAGTACGGAGGCTGAAATTCGGCCTCCGTACAAACTTTTTTTTAGCAAACTGTTTTTATAAAAATCTACTCTTCTTCAAACATAAAACGTTTGAAATAAACTTGTTGTTCCTGAGCAGAAATACTAATCAGACGAATCTTCTGCACCTTACGCCCAGAGATCTGACCATTAAAACGTGTTTTACCATTCACCGGCTGAAGAGGAACAGACTCCCAATTTCGACCGTCAACAGTCGTTTCGAGGCGGAAAGAAGCCGCCATATCCGCAATACCCAAATCAACAGACAAACTTTTCAGTGTGCGCAAGCCGTCTATCGACAGAACAAATTCACCACCCGGTTGCCAGCGAATTACCTCATTGACAGCAGCCACACTACCGCCCTTACCTTTATGCGAAACGGATAAGGAAGCCAACTGAGGAACGTTGCTGCTCATGGTATAAGGCATGTAAGCAGCACGGGTATCAAGCTGCGTCTTATACTTATTGTTATAACGAGTAACAGCTGATACAAACAAAGCATTAAAGGTAGGCAACAATTCTTTGCTTCCGCTTTTCACCCCAGGCTGATAGGGATTCTGATTGTAAGAAGTATCAATTTTGTACATCAGCATCTGCAAAGCCTTGGCGTGTGCATAAGCAGCATCAAAAGCCTCAGCATCCGAAGCTTTAAGAGATTGCAGCATACGGAGCACCGACTCTCCATATTGTCCCACCAGTTTAAACTGCATCAGCCACGGTTCTATTTCGGTTATCAAAGCCATATTTTCTTGCGATGCCATCAAGCAATCGGCCGCTTCTACAATTTTCCGGCATTCCGTTTCTACCTGGCTGAACGCATTTTCATCGATAGTCCCATTTTCCTTGTAAGCCGAGAGCAATGCCTGTAAAGCCGGTTGCAGGGCCACAGACTCATCGCGACGGAACCCATGACCGTTAACTCCCAAATCGGAATTGTGAACTGCAAAAGTTTCAAGACTGGAAGCGTGAAGAGGCATCAAACTGCGAATAGCACGTTTCCAGGAAGCATCACTGTCATAGTCTGCCAGATTCCAAGCATAGTCTGCCACACTATACAAAGCTATTTTAGAAGCTTCGGCATGTTCCATCGGATTAGAGACAAAACCTTCCATTTGATCGGCAATGTCGAGTCCGTTACCATAAACCGGTCCCATAAGCAAGTGATCGCGTACATAGTCTGAAACCGGGAAATTCCACCAGATGTATGCTTTACGTTTTATTAAAGGATTGATAAAGTCCATCGATTCACGGTCGATCGTGGCAATAACACGGTTTCCTGTCCACATGATCTGAATGCCCGGGTTCAGTTTCTCGCCCAACGTAGTAAGATAGCCTCCAGCCACGTTAGACCACGATCTGTTATATTCCGTAGGACACATGATGAGCGGTTCCACATCGCCCTTCACCTTTACAAAATGGTCATCCAGATAATTAAGCAGTTCGGCCTGCTTGTCTGCTTTGGTTCCTTCACCCGAAATATCATCGAAGAAAACAGCAAAACCACGCACACCCAGCTCATACATGCGTTCGAACTTATTCAGCAGATTCTGACGATCTTCATCGTTCCACTTAATATCCTGTCCCGGATGGATAGCCCAATAAAAGATTACCCCATTCTCGGCAGCTTTGTCTACCAGTTCTTTCAGCTGAGCCGCTTCACGTTCAGGATAAGGTTTCCGCCAGTTGGGAGTACTATGATAAGGATCGTCTTTCGGACCATACAAATAAACATTCATTTTATTACGTCCATAAAACTCCAACTGACTAAGACGTGCCTCATGACTCCAGGGAGTACCATAAAAGCCTTCCACCACACCACGGTAAGGCACATCAGGATAGTCCGTTATCTCAGCCAAAGGCAATTTAGGCAAAGTAAGTAACTGAGCCAGCGTCTGCACGCCATAATAAGTACCCCGTTCGTCGGTACCAGCAATAATAATCTCGTCCTTATCTATCTTCAGATAATAACCTTCCGGATTGGCAGGAATACGTCGAGCGTACTTTTTCACGGCTTTATCGCCCTTAGTACCGATACTGATGCGAAACGCAGCCTTTTCAGCCTTACCAGGCAATAATTTTTCAAGCAAAAGCAAGGCAGGAGAATCTTCCAGTTTCTGATCAGCAGAAAGTGCATAAGTCAAAGGAAGAGCAATGCTGTCCTGAGACGCTTCATAAACCTGAGGAGTGGGTTGTAAATGGAATTCTTGGGCTGACAACATGCCTAACGACAGACAGCCCATAATTCCGGATAGCAGTAGTTTTCTTTTCATAGGAGTTAGTTTAATTATGATCGGGTACAAAAATACGCCTTTCATTCATATAAACCACCTTCCATTCTAAAAAAACGCCAATAATCTGCCGCCCGGCCAGCTCTTTTTATATAAATCTCCGAATATAAGCTGCAGCTTTTCATTATCGATGTAAGGACAACTACAAATTATGCTCTCCAAGCAGCAGCCAAACAGATTCACATCAGATTTTCTTTCTGATCAGCAAACAGCAGCCACCACCCGGAGCCAGCTTCACCTGCACTACAGAATCGGCCGACACCTGTTGCCGACGCACTTTCAGCTGCTCGCGATTATGCAAGTAATGGGCATCATCGCCGTCTTCCACCACCACAGCCTCGTATTCCGTTCCTTTCTCCAGAAAATCCATTGGCAGGTCGAGTGTGCGTCCCTCTTCGTTCGTAGCCACGCCTACCAGATAAGCCTCTTTTGTTTCTCTCATCATGGCAATGTACTCACCAATCTTTCCACAAAGCGTACGGCTCTCCAACCAAGGCATCTGCTGTGCACTGATGAACTCCAACAAAGGAGGGTATTTACGATAGAATTCAGGAATATCAGGAATAACAGTAGCTCCCGAAAAGACGATAAGCGTACGCGCAGCCTCGGACACCAAAGTAGAAGGAACCGGCTGGCTTTCATCCACACGGGTAGTGTGCCCCTGCCGTAGGTCGAACATACCGTTGTTCATGTCGATGGGACCTGCTATCATATTGACAAATACAGAAGTAACAAATGTCTTAGGCTGGAATACCCGATGGGCATCGAGCTGTGCCTGACAATATTCACGCGTAACGGCATTGGGCCACGTACGCATCTGACCGTAAGGATGAACAGGACCATCGTGGAAATCGACAAGCAGCCTGTTCTGTGCGCACAAAGCAGTTATTTTCTGTGTCCACAGATTCTTTTCACGGGGAGTTCCGCTCATAAAGCCATATTTGATTCCGGCTGCTCCCCACGAAGCATATTGCGAAAGAGTTTCTTCGATAGGATATCGCCGTCCGCCTACATCATTCAGATAGAGCCATACGCCCACCCCTTTTTCCTTACCATATTGGATAATACGTTTTACATCCGATGATTTGTCTCCCGAAATCGGATTAGACTCTGCCTCGTGTTCAGGACCGTACCAATTGGCATCAAGCACCAGATAAGGAATATGTTGTTCGGCTGCAAAGTCAATCATACGTACCCACGAAGGATAATTCATTCCATACGTAAAGCCTTCCCATTGGGCACCGTCAATACGCCAGTCCCAAACAGCCACACCGGGTTTCACCCACGAAAAGTCGCCCGTAGGATCGGGATTCAGCAACTCAATCAGGTGAGAATCGACCATCGCGCCAGGAGTACGTCCTACAAAAATCACTCTCCATGCCGACAGATAGCCCGCTGCCAGGTCGACCGCCTGAGGTTCGACTTCAAAAGTCCGTTCGCCTTTGGCTGAACGCAAAAGCAAAGGAGCATCGGTATGCAAGTCGGCTTCGTGCAGAGCCATGTACAACGTGCTGTCCACCTGTACTGTCATTACAGGCTGGCGGGTACCTTCCGATTCAGTCAGACGTTCAGGGCCGATATTATGCCACTCGTTATTATAGAACCAAGCTGTATAATCGCCATTGAAAGCAAAACGGGTACTTTCCGTCACCTTATCTATAGCCAATGGAGAATCTTCGGGAACAAAATAGCGGAATGCTACACCATCATCGTAAGCCCGGAAAGCCATGCCGAGCGTACGGTCGGAATCTCCCAAAGAAAAAGTCAGAGAAAGTTCGTTGTAGCAGTCTTTTACACTGCTTCGTTTGCCCCATACCGGTTTCCAGACACCATTATGCTGATTTCTTTCTGCAGATACCAGCTTAACACGACTGGCAGTAAACAGCTGGCTGTTCAGAGAATCCTGAAATCCTAACAACGAAGTATTCACCAACAGGGAGTCGTAAGCAGACAGACGATAACTCCAGTTTCCACTATCGGATTGGAATACTTCGAGAGAAATCTCTCCGGCAGGAGATGTCAAAACATACTCTGTAGCTTTACCACAACCGGCAAAAGACACAAAGAACAAAAAACAATACAGTAGTTTCATCAAATGTTTCATAATATTTCGGCATTAAATAATCTAAGGTAGTTTGTCTGCGAGCGAAAAGACTAAACCATGAAATCCTTGCGACGCAGCACAAAGCTGTTACTCAAGTACTTTTCGCGCACAATCTTATTTTCGGCCAGTTCTTCGGGTGTACCCTGGAACAGAATCTTTCCCTCGAACAGCAGGTAAGCACGACTGGTGATACTCAATGTTTCCTGCACGTTGTGGTCGGTAATAAGAATACCGATGTTCTTATCCTTCAGTCGCCATACAATCTGTTGGATATCTTCTACAGCAATCGGGTCGACGCCAGCAAAGGGTTCGTCAAGCATAATAAATTTGGGGTCGATAGCCAGACAGCGGGCAATCTCCGTACGTCGGCGCTCACCACCCGAAAGCTGGTTACCCTTGTTCTTACGTACTTTCTGAAGACGGAACTCGGCTATCAGGCTTTCCAGTTTTTCTTTCTGATATTCCAAGGGTTTGTTAGTCATCTCAAGTACAGAAGCGATATTGTCTTCCACACTCATCTGACGGAAAACGGAAGCTTCCTGCGCCAGATAACCGATGCCGGTCTGAGCACGCTTATACACCGGATATTTCGTGATGTCAAGATCGTCCAGGAAAATACGACCTTCGTTAGGAGTTATCAATCCTACTGTCATGTAGAACGACGTAGTCTTTCCGGCACCGTTCGGTCCGAGCAGTCCGACAATCTCTCCCTGCTTGACATCAAACGATACATGACTTACCACTGTGCGCTTTCCGTACTTTTTGACCAAATCTTCCGTGCGAAGCACCATTTTAGTTTCTTCCATATCAGCTAATTTTGCCGCAAATGTAGCAAAATATGCTGAAAAGCCGTACATTTGCAGACAAATACTAACTCAGAAGTTATGATAAAAGCCCTTAAGACAGTAGGAAGATATTTCATGCTCATGGGACGAACTTTCTCCCGCCCCGAACGTATGCGCATGTTCTTCCGCCAATACCTCAACGAAATGGAGAAGCTGGGCGTAAACTCCATCGGCATCGTATTGCTGATATCGTTCTTCATCGGTGCCGTTATCACCATACAGATCAAGCTGAACATCGAAAGCCCCTGGATGCCCCGATGGACCGTTGGCTATGTGACCCGCGAAATCATGCTGCTGGAGTTCTCGTCCTCCATCATGTGTCTGATTCTGGCAGGAAAAGTCGGTTCCAACATCGCTTCCGAACTGGGAACAATGCGCGTCACGCAGCAGATTGACGCATTGGAGATCATGGGAGTCAATTCGGCCAGCTATCTCATTCTGCCCAAAATATTCGCCATGGTTACCATGATTCCGTTACTGGTGACTTTCAGTATCTTCGCCGGCATCATCGGAGCCTTTGCCACCTGCTGGTTCGGGGGCATTATGACGGCTACCGACCTCGAATATGGTCTGCAATACATGTTTGTAGAATGGTTCATCTGGTGCGGCATCATCAAGTCACTGTTTTTTGCCTTCATCATTGCCAGCGTATCGGCTTTCTTCGGCTATACCGTCGACGGCGGATCTATCGAAGTGGGCAAAGCCTCGACCGACTCGGTTGTGACCAGTAGCGTACTGATACTTTTTGCCGACCTGGTACTGACACAACTATTGATGGGATAAACGGAAAATCGTAACAGAAAACAGAAACAATTATGATAGAACTGAAAGGACTATGCAAGTCATTTGAAGAAAAGAACGTATTGACCGACATCAGTGCTACCTTCGAGAATGGAAAGACCAGCCTGATTATCGGACAAAGCGGTTCGGGAAAAACCGTACTGATGAAGTGCATCGTCGGACTGCTGACACCCGAAAAAGGAGAGCTGCTGTACGACAACCGCAACTTCTTGACTATGAACAAGAAGGAGAAAAAAGCCTTACGGCGCGAAATGGGTATGATTTTTCAAAGCGCCGCACTCTTCGACTCAATGACTGTGCTGGAAAACGTCATGTTTCCGCTGAATATGTTCAGCAACGACACTTTACGCGACCGTACCCGCCGGGCCATGTTCTGCCTGGACCGTGTCAACCTGACCGAAGCCCAAAACAAATATCCCGGCGAAATAAGCGGCGGTATGCAAAAGCGTGTAGCCATAGCCCGTGCCATCGCACTGAACCCGCAATACCTGTTCTGCGACGAGCCCAACTCGGGCCTCGACCCCAAGACATCGCTGGTCATCGACGAGCTGATACAGGACATTACACGCGAATACAACATGACAACCCTGATCAACACACACGATATGAACTCGGTGATGGGGATCGGCGAAGAAATTATTTTCATTTATGAAGGCCATAAAGAATGGGAAGGCAGTAAAGACGACATTTTCACTTCGAGCAACGAACGGCTGAACAATTTCATCTTTGCTTCGGACCTGTTCCGCAAAGTAAGAGAAGTAGAAATCCAGAATATCGAAGGATAAGATACAAAAAACGCAGCCATAAAGAGCTGCGTTTTTTTGTTCTCATAAAACCAGTTAATAGAATTGCATATCATCACGACATACATTTGTCTGCTATATGCTTCCTATCCGAAGCATTAAAGGAGATTTCAAATACGCCACAAAAATAACCTATAGTTTTCATATAAAAATCACGGAAAACCGTGAGAAGCTCCTTTTTCGTCCTTATTCCAACTTCAGCCATCCCCGTGACACGGCTTTCAATACCATATCAACGGAATTTCGAGCATCAAATTTAGATATCAGCCTTTTACGGAAAGTCTCTACCGTATTTTCCGAAATACTCAACTGGGCTGCTATCTCACGAGTACTCAGTCCCTTTGCTATGCCCTGCAACACTTCAAGCTCGCGCCGTGTAGGAAGGTCGTGAGGCAACAGTTCGGCCGAATGACGAGCCAACATCCGACAAATAGATGCAAAACGAGGGCAGGTGTACGACTTCCCCTGAAGAACACTGCGAATAGCCTCTGCCAATTCGGACGATGCCGAAGCTTTCAGTATAACGGCATTGACCCCGCTCTGGGCAAGCCTGTTTGCTATCCACACTTCTTCGTGCATCGTATTTACAATAATCAGCGCCTGTTCATTCAGCTCGCGTATGCGGGCTATCAGCTCAAAGCCAGACAGGTCGGGAATGCTGACATCCAGTATATAAATATCGTAATCGCGCTTGGCTATCAGTTCAGCAGCTTTTATACCGGAAGTCACCGCATCGGCCACTACCGCTTCCGGCATCCGGTTCACAACCCTGCAAATGCCTTCGAGCACCAGGCTGTGGTCATCAACCACTAACACTTCAGCTTTCTCTCTCTTCTCCATATTCGTTCAATTTCACTTTAACAGTTACTGCCAGATGCGTACCCTGCCCAGAATGAGCATCCAGCTGCACAGTTGCACCGATGGTTTCGGCTCTTTGCATGATGGTTTGCAAGCCGATTCCTTTTTTCTTCTTATTCAGATCGAAACCTTTCCCGTCATCGTCTACACGCACGGACAATGATGCTCCTTCCAACCGCAGCTCTACTCTGACCAGCGATGCGTCAGCATACTTCAAAGCATTGCTCACCGCTTCCTGAACGATGCGATAAAACTCAAAACCGATGGCTTGCGGAATCTGTTTCCAGTCAACTCCCTCGGTAGAATGATACTCGGCCTTCGTTCCTTCAGGCAGCGACAGGTGCCAGATGTAGTCGCCCAGCATTTCGTCGATGGTTGCATACTGAAAAGCCGGCGGCATCAGTTCGTGCGACATGCTGCGCAAGCGTTCACGGGTAGCATCGAGCACCGCAAGCTGTTCATTCATCGCCTGGTCGTGACAGTCCTCGGTTATCGCCCGTATGTTCATGCCGAGAGCCAGCAGACTGTTGCAGACATCATCGTGCAGTTCGGCAGCCATCCGCTCGCGTTCGCTTTCCAATCCGTCGATATACTTGCGTGCAAGACGTTGTTCGGTATCTTTCTGCAAAGCCAGAAACTGCCGTTCCTTTTCGCCTGCCGCCTGTGCCAACTGGGCCACACGTGCCTTCTGGCGCTGGCGCACATAAAGAAAAACAAGTATCAGCATCAGCAACAAAGCAATGGTTCCGCCCGACACAATACGGCTGCGCAACAATGCAGCTTCCCGCTCCAGCTCTTTCTGCTGCAAGCGCGTAATCTCCAGTTCTTTCTCCTTAGTCCTATATTTTACCAGAAAGTCCGAAAGCTGTTCAGAATATTCCTCACGCGATGCCGAGTCGCGCAAAGCGTATGCCGTACGCAGACTTTTATAGGCCTTTGGATATTCATGCAACGCATGCAAGCATTCGGACAAATGCAGATACACGTCATAATCCTTTATGTCGCGATAACCCGCCTTTTGCATATCTATCAGAGCGAGGTAAGAAGCCATCGCCTCACGATATTGCTTTCTGTCCTGCATCAAAGGGGCACGGGTCTGATGATAACGATAACGCTCCACGTCCGTCCGAAGTTCGCCAACCATTTCCTCCAGGCTTTGCAAACAAATCATGGCACTATCCGTCTGCCCCAATGTACGATAGGCATTGGCCAGATAATTGTAGGCTTCGCAAAGACGTCGTTTGTTGTTCACTTCTTCCAACACCGGAATAGCCTTTTGCAACGTAACAACCGCCTCCCGACTTTTCCCTGCGATATTACACTGGATAGCTCCAAGATTGACATAGAACAGGCCTATCATCTGCGGAGTGCCATAGCGCAAAGCATAGTCGACCGCTTTCTGCGAGAAAGGAAGGGCTGCTTCGGGCTGGTCCGAATCGCAATACACCGTTGCAATGTTGCCATAAATGTGAGCAACCGTCCGGAAGTTACCTTGAGCCTCGCACAGGCGAAGTGCCTGTTCAAAACTATGAATCGATTCATTCAGCCGCTTCTTGCGCCGGTAGATAGCGCCCAGCTGATTCAGGTTTTCTATCAGCATAGCCGTATCTTTATCCAGCTCCGAACGCTTTTCGGCCTGAAGCGTATAGACAAGTGCAGAATCCGTCTTGCCTTCGTACAGAAAAGAGCTGGCATAGTTGGTTAGCATCACCCGATAATCTTCGGCCATGCGTGGCTCGTGCCTGGCTGCTTCCATTCCTTTTTTCAGATAGAAACGGGCTGAATCGTAGCGGGCAGACACATTGAAATAATAGCCCATGTCGGAAGAATAAGTAACAACTTTGTCCTGCATCCGGCCTCTTACCGCAAGGTCGAGCGCTTTGCGTTTCCAGCGGAAACCCGCATCGTAATCACCGTCGACAAAGCAGGCCTCGCCTTTCCAGGCATAGTATTCCCTGAAAGCAGCCAGACTTTTGTCGCGCACCGCCAGCTGCCGGATGGAATCGGCATAAAGAGAAAGCAGTTCGGGATATCGTTCGATCGAAGACAGGTAAGCGCATACGTCGGCATAGCTTTCCATCGTTTTCTTTTCGGCAGCCAGCCTACGCAGTTCAAGCAACCGACCTTCATCAGCCGCCCACAAATCTGCTTGGAACAGAAAAAACGAAAGTATGCACAATACCTTTATAATCTTCATGTATACGTATTTTGGTTCAGCGACAAAAATACAGAAAACCAATCTATCCGCATACGATTCAGGAATTTTTCTTTCATCGGCAAAAATAAAATGACAACAGGGCATAAAAAAACCGCCAGCTTTGCAGCCAGCGGTCAAGAAATAATGATTCATTCCGAAAACCCGACGGAAGGGTTTTAAAAGACACTTGCATGTCATTTGTCAGACACTTGCATTCCATTTGTGGGACACTTGTACGGCTCGTGCAGAACACTTGTGTCGCTCACAAGCCACACTTGCACGGCTCAAAACACCGTTTTACAAGGTCTGGAAGCATCTCCAGACGGCTTTCGGAATGCCTCCGGCACCTTCCCTCCTTACTTCTGACGGATATAGATGTTGATAGGAGTACCCGTCAGGTTCCACTTTTCGCGCATCTTGTTTTCTAGGAAGCGACGATAGGGTTCTTTCACATATTGCGGCAAATTGGCAAAATAGACGAAAGAAGGAACCTTGGTATTGGGAAGCTGTGTGATATACTTAATCTTGATATACTTACCCTTAGTCGAAGGAGGCGGATAAGCCTCGATCAACGGAAGCATCTCCTCGTTCAGACGTGCTGTAGGAATGCGGGTCATGCGGTTCTGGTATACCTGACGCGCTTCTTCAAGCACCTTCAGGATGCGCTGCTTGGTCAGTGCCGACGCAAAAATAATGGGGAAATCGACAAACGGAGCAAAACGCGAACGGATGGCGTCTTCGAACGTCTTCATCACCTTTACCGTCTTGTCCTCGACCAAGTCCCATTTGTTCACCACTACGACCAATCCTTTCTGATTCTTCTGGATAAGCGAGAAGATATTCAGATCCTGGCTTTCGATGCCACGTGTAGCGTCGAGCATCAGAATACAGATATCCGAGTTTTCAATCGAACGAATGGAACGAATCACCGAGTAGTACTCCAAATCTTCAGTCACTTTGTTCTTCTTGCGGATACCGGCAGTGTCTACCAGATAAAAATCGAATCCGAATTTATTGTAACGGGTATAAATAGAGTCGCGGGTCGTACCGGCTATCTCTGTCACGATGTTACGGTCTTCGCCAATGAAAGCGTTCACAATGGACGACTTTCCTGCATTGGGACGACCGACAACGGCAAAGCGGGGAATATATTCATCGAGAATCTCGTCGGACTCTTTCTTGAATTTGCTTACAATCAGGTCCATCATATCGCCCGTACCGCTACCTGTCATGGCCGAGATACAATAAGGTTCGCCCAAGCCCAAGCTATAAAATTCGGGGGCGTTGTATTGCAGTTCGTTATTATCAGTCTTGTTGGCTATCAGCAACACCGGCTTTTTGGCACGGCGCAGAATAGCGGCTACGTGCATATCCAGGTCGGTCACACCGTTCATTACATCAACTACGAACAGAATAACATCTGCCTCGTCGACAGCCATCAGCACCTGTTTGCGGATTTCTTCCTCAAAGATATCATCCGAATTGACAACCCATCCACCGGTATCTACTACCGAAAACTCACGCCCCAGCCATTCCGATTTGCCATATTGGCGATCCCGTGTAGTTCCGGCTTCCTCGTTCACAATCGCCTGGCGGGTTTTGGTCAGACGATTGAACAAAGTCGATTTTCCCACATTGGGGCGTCCTACTATTGCTACTAAATTTCCCATAGTTTTTCTTGTTTTTGCGACTATCCCAGTCGTATGAATACTAATCCAATTGATAACCGAAGTTACGCAATTCCTTGTCCGAATTACGCCAGTCCTTATCAACCTTCACAAACGTCTCCAGAAAAATCGTTTTTCCGAAGAACTTTTCCAGATCACGGCGAGCCTCGGAAGCAACCTTCTTCAAAGCCTTTCCCTGCTTGCCTATAATAATACCCTTCTGCGATTCACGCTCTACGTAAATCACCGCATTGATGTGTATCTTCTTATCATCTTCCTTAAACTGCTCTACCACTACTTCGACAGAATAAGGGATTTCCTTGTCGTAATACAGCAGAATCTTTTCGCGGATAATCTCATTGACAAAGAAACGTGCGGGCCGGTCGGTCCACTGGTCTTTATCAAAATAAGGAGGAGAATCGGGCAGAAGTTCTTTGATACGTTTCATCACGTAATCAACATTGAATTTGGTTGCAGCCGAAATAGGAATAATTTCCGCTTGCGGCAACAATTCCTTCCATGCCTCGACTACCTCAACCAGTTTCTCCTGATTAGTCAGGTCTATCTTGTTGACAAGCAAAAGTACCGGTACGGTCATCTTTGCCACCTTTTCGACAAAGTCGTTATGCTTGTCCGGCGTCTCAACTACATCGGTGACATAAAGCAACACGTCCGCATCGGCCAGAGCCGAGGTCGAAAAATTCAGCATGGACTCCTGCAACTTATAATTCGGTTTCAACACTCCCGGTGTATCCGAAAACACAATCTGCATATCATCCGTATTATAGATACCCATAATGCGGTGACGGGTGGTCTGAGCCTTGAAGGTAGCAATCGAAATCCGTTCACCGACCAAGGCATTCATCAGCGTAGACTTGCCCACATTCGGGTTGCCTACAATGTTTACAAAACCTGCTTTATGCATCGTCTTTCATGTTTTAGAATTGAGACAAAAAAACGCATCGAATTAAAAATAGGATGCGTTCTTTTTATATTATTCATCAGCAGTATGTTCAGGAAAAAATCAAGAACAAAACACTAGCTATTGCTTCTTTCCATCATATCCCCACTTCATATAAAGGGCACCCCAAGTAAATCCGGCACCAAATGCAGTGAAAATAATATTGTCACCTTTCTTCAGTTTCTCTTCGAAATCCCAAATACAAAGTGGCAGTGTTCCGGCACTTGTATTACCATATCGTTCGATGTTGATCAGCACTTTCTCGTGAGGAACTTCCAAACGATGGGCTACTGCATCAATAATACGAAGATTGGCCTGATGAGGAACTACCCAATCGATTGTATCTTTTGTCAGTCCGTTCTTCTCGGCAAGTGCAGCACTAATATCCGACATGTTCGATACAGCATACTTAAACACGGTACGACCTTCCTGATACAAGTAATGCATATGGTTGTCTACCGTAAAATAAGAAGCCGGACAAACAGATCCACCTGCTTTCAAATGCAGGAAAGGCAAACCCTTACCATCTGTACGCAACATTGAATCCATGATACCTACATCTTCCGTTGTCGGTTCCAGCATGAAAGCCGCAGCACCGTCACCAAAGATAGGACAAGTGGCACGGTCGCTATAATTCACGATCGAGGACATCTTGTCGGCACCTACAATAATGATTTTCTTGTAACGTCCCGAACGGATGTAATTGGCAGCTGTCTCCATCATGAAAAGGAATCCGCAACAAGCAGCAGACATGTCATAAGCAAAAGCTCTTTTCAGACCCAGCTTATCACACAAAATGGATGCAATAGAAGGAAACTGATAGTCGGGAGTAGAAGTAGCTACGATAACCAAATCAATATCATCGGGATTAGAACCGGTACGTTGCATCAGCTGCTTGGCAGCTTTACGTGCCATATACGAAGTTCCGAGTCCTTCTTCATTCAGGATATGTCTTTCCTTCACTCCGATACGAGTCATGATCCATTCATCGTTGGTATCCACCATTCTCGACAACTCATCGTTAGTCAGAATATAATCGGGTACATATCCACCGACTCCTGTTACTACAGCATTTATTTTTTCCATCTAAATATCTTTACTAATAAAAAGTACCAACACGAAGTAGTGCCTAAAAAGGATCGGTCACCCCACCCTTCTTAGACACACTATATACATGTTCAAGTACAAAATCATTCAGAATTTGCCGAAATTATACGGCAGCCTCTTTCTCAATAGCCAGCTTACCTCTGTAATAGCCACATGCGCTACATACAGTGTGATATACATGCCATTCACCACAGTTCGGACAAATAGCTAATGTAGGAGCTACAGCTTTATCATGAGTTCTTCTCTTTGCAGTTCTTGTTTTTGACTGTCTTCTTTTAGGATGTGCCATTTTCTTCTAATCTTTAATTGTTATCTAATATTTTCTTTAATTCATTCCAACGCGGATCAATCGGCGTTTCTGTTTCTTCTTCCGTCAGTACATCATCTTCCGGAATGAAGGCATCTTCTTCCTCCTCATCCGGAGTAGTACGTAGATGCTTTCTCAATTTACTGCTCATCGCCTTATTGCATTTTCCGGGAGCATGAACATGCTTCATCGGAATAGCCAAAGCTACAAATTCGTACATGAACCATGCTACATTAATTATCCCTTCATCTTCTGGAATAACGATCAGGTTTTCACCTTCTTCGGCATATTCATGTCCAAACTTCACCAGCAACTTGTCCGTTGAGCTCACTGGCTGCTCCATATCATCCAGACAACGGTCACAAGGCACCCACACCATCCCGTCTGTCTGAAAATTCAATTCAAAAGCACGAGATGTTTTTCGTACAACTAACTCTACATTGACCTTTCCCTTCTGAACTTCAGGCCCGTCAATGTTAGCAAAGAAAAGGTTATCCAAAACAAACTCATACTTACAAGAGTCTGCCTGCATACCTTTCAAGTCTATTTTGTATTTATCAAACTTTCCCAAAGCTTCTTTTGTTTATTCGGGCGACAAAGATACAAATAATTATCCTCATAATGTAGCATTTAGGGGTAAAATATTCTTTTTTATACTGATTTTACATGCTTTCCATAATAAAAACGTAAGTATCCTATTCATATTAGATATGAAATAAAGTACAAAAAAGGATCGATATGTATATTATATAATCGAGCTTAGCACCCATTCCTGCATATTTCCCATGATTGCATATGCCTTTCTATTGTAATCTCTCTTTCTAACTATCCTTCTAAAACTCCCCAGTTATCCCCAGTGAGTGCACTAACTGGTGCACCGCCAGTGCAGTAGTCAGTGCACTAACAGTGCAACAGTTGGTGCACTAACAGTGCAGCAACTATTGCACTGGAACAGCACAGTTAGCGTATTTGGAAAGCACAATTCAAAAGAATAACACGCAGGATATATCGTTCTCAGGCGCGGCCTTCCCCGTGGCTTTCCGTGGCATCCGTGCCTGAAGGGAAAAAAAGAATTCTGCGTGCATGCGGAGGGAAAAC